>JBDTCO010000261.1:0-13936 GCA_039923495.1 Polyangia bacterium | reverse complement strand
CGGCCGTCGCCGCGGTGCTCGGCATCCGCACCAACGACGACGGTGCGTGGAGTGACGAGGGCTCGCGCACGGGCATGGAGGCCTTCTTCGGGCCGCAGACCGGTCGTCACAGCGTGCCCATCTCGCTCGGACACGCACTGCCGGCCGTCACCACGCGTCCGGGAAGGCTTCCCTCCGTCGGTGGCATCGCGGAGCTACTCGAGCCCGGCGCTGACGATCCGCCGAGGCTACCCGCACATCCGGCCGGCGTACCTTCGCTGACGCGTCCGAGCTCCCTCGGCTCGGCGCTCGGCATCCTCGCGGGCCTGGCGTTCCTCGGTGGTGGCGGCTACCTGGCGTATGGATATCTGCATCACGCGCCCACACCAAAGCCCCCCGTCGGCATCGTCGAGAAGAAGCAGCCGACGTCCACGACAGCACCGCCGCCCGATCCGACGCCGACGAATCCCGTCGACCCCACGCAGGCGGACACGCAGCTCACCGATGCGGAGGTTCGCGGGCTGCTCGAGTGGGCACGCCGCTGCGCCGATGGCAACCGCATCATTGCGCCGCCCGGCGACAACCTCAAGGAGCTCCTCGACCGCATCGACAAGGCGAGTCCGAGCAACCCGGCAGCGACGGAGCTGCGCACGCGCGTCGGTGGTGCGCTCGGTCGACGCGGCACGCTCGCTCTCAAGAAGCAGCGGCTCGAGGAGGCAGAGGATGCCTTCCGAGCACTCGTGGCGCTCAAGCCCGACGACGAGTGGTCGAAGGGTCGCCTCGGTCGCACGCTCGCGCTGCGCGCCGATCGTTCACTCTCGCGCCGCAAGTACACCGCGGCGATCGCCGACGCCACGTCCGCGCTCGAGCTCCAGCCCGACGACGCCCTCGCGCGCACCGTTCGCGCCGAGAGCCTCTACCTCACGGGCAAGCGCGAGCAGGCGATCGAGGAGTACCGGCAGGTCCTCGAGCAGCGCCCCACCGACAAGCGCGCACGCAAGGGCCTCGCGCTGGCGATGGGCACCGGCCCGAAGAAGGCCAGGTCCGGCAAGCACCGCTGATCATGACGCTGCTCGATTCCACCCTGGCCGAGCTCGGCTGGCCTTCGCTCCTCGTCGAGCTCACCCGCCGCGCGCGCACACGTCGTGGCGAGACGCTGTGCCGTGCGCTCGTACCGTTCACCGAACGCTCGGCCATCCTGCTCCGCCAGCGCGAGATCGGCGAGGCGCGCGCGCTCCACGACGACGCGCAACCGATGGTGCTCGAGGGCGTGCGGGATCTCGAGGACTCGCTCCGTCGCAGCGAGAAGGGCGGTGCGCTCGAGCCCGGCGCGCTCGTCGATGTCGCGGTCACGCTGCGAGCCGGCGCCGCACTCCGCAAGCACCTGCTGCGTAACCGCGACGGTCGCCCCACGCTCGCCGGCCGCGCAGCGCTCATCTCCGATCTCGACGAGCTCGCCGACATGCTCGAGCGCGCATTCGTGCGGGGAGAGTCCGAAGAAGGCGGGCCCGCGGGGCCGCGCATCGCCGACGGTGCGTCGCCCGCGCTCGGGGGCCTGCGTCGTCGAGCGCGCGCCATCCGCGAGGAGCTGGAGCGCACGCTCGAACGACTGCTCGACGCCGGCGACGTGGCGCCGCACCTCCAGGATCGCTACTTCACGCAGCGCGACGATCGCTACGTGCTGCCGATCCGCGTCGAGGGTCGCGCGAAGGTGAAGGGCATCGTGCACGGCTCGTCGCAATCGGGGCAGACCGTGTTCGTCGAGCCCGAGGCCGTCGTCGAGCTCAACAACCGCAAGAAGCTCGCGGAGTGGGAGGTCGCAGAGGAAGAGCGCCGCATCCTCGTCGCACTGTCGGCCGAGGTCGAGGCGCAGATGGGTTCCATCCTCATCAACCTCGACGTGCTCGCGCACCTCGATCTCGTCGATGCGTGCGCGCGACTCGCGCTCGATCTGCACGCCACGCCACCCGATCTCGCCGATGCGGGCGAGGCGCTCGATCTGCGGCGCGCGCGTCATCCGTTGATGGAGCTGTCAGGAAGAAAGTGCGTGCCCAACGACATCCTCGTGGGGGACGGCCAGGCCTTGGTCATCTCGGGCCCCAACGCGGGCGGCAAGACGGTCGCGCTCAAGATCGCCGGTCTGCTCGTGTGGATGACCCGCTGCGGCCTGCACGTGCCCGCGCAGGAAGGCTCGCGCGTGCCCCCCATCGACAGCGTCGTGTGCGACGTCGGCGATGCGCAGAACCTCGAGCAGAACCTCTCCACCTTCTCGGGCCACGTCGCGCGACTCATCGAGTTCCTCGCCGCGGCGCGCCCAGGTGCGCTCGTCTTGCTCGACGAGATCGCTGGAGGGACCGAGCCCGGTGAAGGTGCGGCGCTCGCGCAGGCCGTGCTCGAGGGTCTGGTCGAGCGCGGCGCGATGGTCATCGCCACCACGCACTACGATCGCCTGCGCCTGCTGCCCACATCCGACACGCGCTTCGTGAACGCGTCGGTGGGCTTCGACGTCGACAGGCTCGCGCCCACGTTCACGCTCACGCTCGGCATCCCGGGTGCGTCCGCCGCGCTCGCCGTGGCGCGCCGGCTCGGCCTCGATGCGGCGGTCGTCGATCGTGCACAGAGCATCTCCGGCGATGGACCACGCGGTCTCGAGCAGCTCCTGCAGAGCCTCGAGGCCGAGCGCAGTCGTCTCGCCGCGGCGCGCATGCATGCGGAAGAGCTCGCCAAAGACGCAGAGGCGCAGCGCGCGCTCGCCGAGTCCCGCGCCGAGGAGGCACGTATCGCGCTCGCGGAAGCACGTCGCGGTGCCCACGACGCCGCGGTCGCCACGCTGCGCGAGGCACGTGCGGAGCTCGACGAGCGCGCGACGGTGCTACGCCGCAACGCCGACGGTATCGGCCCCGCGGAGCTGGCCGCACAGAAGCGTGCGATCGACGCCGCGGCCGCGAAGGTCCACGGCGCCGCGCCCACGCCTGCGCTCCCTGCCGGGCGTCCGGCCACCGTCGCCGATCTCGTGCCCGGCGCGTCGGTGTTCGTGGCGCGGCTCGGCGGTCGCGCCATCGTGCTCGAGCCTCCGCGTGGCAAGAAGGTGCTCGTGCAAGCAGGCCCGCTCAAGGTTTCGGTCGGCCTCGACGACGTGCACATCCCGCAGGCGCCGCCCGCACCGGTCTCCGCGCGCAGTCTGCGCGGTCACAATGGCTTCGATCTCGACACGCCATCCGCCGATCGCCGTCGAGGGCTCCGCACACTCGACGTCCGCGGCGAGCGCGTCGACGTGGCCATCGGGCTCACCGAGAAGTTCCTCGACGACGCCATCCGCGGCGGTGACGAGGCCGTCCTCGTGATCCACGGTCACGGCACGGGCGCGCTGCGCGACACGCTACGCAAGGAGCTGCGCCGCTTCCCGGGTATCAGCGGCGTCGCACCGGCGCCTCTCGATCAGGGCGGCGACGGCGCGACCATCGCCAAGCTCGGCTGACGCCTGCCATCCGTGCCCTCCGCGAACGACCGGCGGCCGGATCAGGTGCCGCGCACGCTCGTCGTACACGACACGGAGACAGCGTCGCCGCCGTCCGCCTCCACCAACGAGCACGTACCATCGAGCTGACCGCTGTCCTTCGAGCACTGCGTGTCGCCCCACTCCGGCTCGAGCTCGGCGCACGCTTGGTAGCAGTCGGAGGCGCCCATGTCCGCGTCGAGCGTGTAGACCGTCGTCTTCTTGAAACACGACGAGCCCGGCGCCCGCATGTCGTCGTGGTTCACGAGCGCGATGCTCGCGCCGTCATGACAGGCGGCGAGTAGACCAAAGCACAGCAGGAGAGTCTTCATCCCCGGGAGATGTGCAGCCGGCGGGCCAGCAGCCAACTGCGGAAGAGCACCTGCGCCGACGCGACGCGAGCGCGACAGCAATGTCAGTGCAGGTTCGCTTTCCGTTGGAGTCGCGCCGTCATGGCTCGGGACGGTGGCCGCCTCAGCGCGCGATGGTCTTGACCGCTGCCCCACGCTCGGCGCGTACGTGCGTCTTGCCGGTGCCGGCGATGTCGCCTGCTGGATCGTCGTCGACGACGTAGCTCCACTCGTACTCACCGGAGACGATCGAGCCCTTCGACAGATCGACGGTCTCGTCGCTGAAGGTGTCGCCCGTCACCTGACGGCGCGTGTCGCTGATGGAGCCGATGGCCTCGATGCGACCTTTCTCGCGGAAGCGCAGCACGTCGCCGTGCTTCTCGAGCAGCGTGTAGAACCAGCGAAAGTGCGCGGTGAGGCCGACGAGCTCCGCGTCGGTCTGCGCGGTCCAGTCGTCCTGCACGCCGATCGACTTCTGCGGGAGCACGGCACCGCGCGCGCCGCCGAGCAGCGTGAACACAATGGTGCGCGCGGTGTATGCCTCGAGCGGCGCATGGATCGACTCGATGCGCAGCTCCTCGATGGCGCCGCGATCCGTGCGACGGAACGTGATGCGCAGATCGTCGAGCGCGAGCGCGAGCTGGTCGGACAGCGCCGGCTCGCCGCTCGCTCCCACGACATCGATGAGGCGCGCGGCCACGCTCACGCTGTGCGTGTCCTGCGCCGTGACCGTCTCCTCGAGCTGCAGCGTGAACGTGTGCAAGGTCGCCGGCCCGACCGGCTTTCGGCGCGGATCCACCTCGAGCACGATGCGCGCAGGGGTGCGTGTCGTGCCGACGGGCTGCTTGTAGCGGTAGCCGCTCGAGTCGCTGGAGCGGGTGCTGGTGCTGGTGCGCGTCGTCGTGACGCAACCCAGCGGGAGAAAGAGGAGCATCACGAGTGCGGCGAGCTTCGTCGGTGGGATCACGGGATCGCCACTATAACGCAGCGCTGTTGTCGGCGCGTGCCGAGCGTGCTACCCCACCGCGGTTCCTTGCAGTCAATGCGCAGTTCCAGGTGGGTACCAAGCCAGGAGATTCCCGTGGGTTTCGCGTGCGGCATCGTCGGTCTTCCCAACGTCGGGAAGTCGACCCTCTTCAATGCGCTGTCGTCCAACAAGGCGGAGGCGGCGAACTATCCCTTCTGCACCATCGAGCCGAACATCGGGATCGTGCCGGTCGCCGATCCGCGGATGGACGAGCTCGTGAAGGTGGTGAAGCCGAAGAAGATCGTGCCGACGACGCTCGAGTTCGTCGACATCGCCGGGCTCGTGCGCGGCGCCAGCAAGAACGAGGGCCTCGGCAACCAGTTCCTCGCCAACATCCGCGAGACGAACGCCATCGCGCACGTGGTGCGCTGCTTCGTCGACGACAACGTTGTCCACGTCGAGGGCAAGGTGAACCCGGTCTCCGACGTCGACACCATCGACACCGAGCTCGGCCTCAAGGATCTCGAGTCCATCGAGAAGCGCATGGCGCGCGCCCAGAAGGGCATGAAGGGCGTCGACGCGAAGACCGAGAAGCCGATGTACGACCTGTGCGTGAAGCTCTCGACGGGCCTCAACGACGGCGTGCCGATCCGTGCCCAGAAGCTCGAGCCCGAGGAGTGGGTGCTCGTGCACGAGCTCCAGCTGCTCACGTCGAAGCGCGTCTTTTACGTCGCGAACGTGTCCGAGGGGCAGATCGCCGATGCGGATGCCGGCAAGGATCCGCTCGTCGAGCAGCTCCGCGTTCGCGCCGACAAGGAGGGCGCGCCGCTTGTCGTCATCTGCGCCGCCGCCGAGGCCGAGATCGCCACGCTCGAGCCCGCGGAGCGCCCCGACTTCCTCGCGTCGCTCGGCCTCACCGAGCCGGGCCTCAACAAGGTCGTGCGCACGGGCTACAAGCTCCTCGACCTCATCACCTACTTCACCGCGGGCGAGACCGAGGTCCGCGCGTGGACCATCAAGAAGGGCACGAAGGCGCCTGGCGCGGCAGGTGTGATCCACACCGACTTCGAGAAGGGCTTCATCAAGGCCGAGATCATCTGGTGGGAAGACCTCGTGAAGTTCGGCTCCGAGGCAGCGTGCCGCGCGAACGCGAAGCTGGCGATCGAGGGCAAGGAGTACGTCATGCGCGACGGCGACACCGCGCACTTCCGCTTCAATGTCTGACGCATGCCGCTCCGTCGTTCGTATCGCGGGCGGTTCGCGCCGACGCCTTCTGGCGATCTCCATCTAGGCGGCGCACGCACCGCGCTGCTCGCCTGGCTCGACGCGCGCAAGGTCGGGGGGCAGCTCCTCGTGCGTGTCGAGGATCTCGACGCGCCACGCACGATCGTCGGTGCCGAGGCGCGGATCCTCGACGATCTGCGCTGGCTCGGGCTCGACTGGGACGAGGGCCCCGACCTCGGTGGCACCTACGAGCCGTATCGTCAGTCGGAGCGCATGGCGCGCTTCGCCGAGGTGTTGTCGCAGCTCGTGCACGAGGGCAAGGCGTACCCGTGCTTCTGCTCGCGCCGCGAGATCGCGATGGCAGCGACCGCACCTCACGGACCGTCCGATGATGGTCCGCGCTACCTCGGCACGTGTCGCACGCTCACCCGCAAGCAGCTCGTCGAGCGCGCGCGGATCAGGCCCCCGTCGATCCGCCTGCGCGTGGAGCCGGGCTCGGTGGAGTGGACGGATCGCCTCTTCGGCGATCGCAGCGACGACGTGGCGAGCGCGGTCGGCGACTTCGTGCTGCGGCGCGGCGACAACGTGCCGGCGTACCAGCTCGCGGTCGTGGTCGACGACGCGGACATGCGCATCTCGGACGTCGTGCGCGCCGACGACCTGCTCTCGTCGACCGCGCGCCAGATCTTGCTGTACGAGGCGCTCGGCCTCCAGCCGCCGCGCCACGCCCACGTGCCGCTCGTGAACGGCCCCGACGGCGTGCGCCTGTCGAAGCGCCACGGGGCCATCGGGATCCGCGCGCTCAGGGAGCGTGGCGTCGAGTCGAGAGAGCTCGTCGGTGCGCTCGCCGCGACGCTCGGGCTCGTGGAGCCAGGCACGCGCATCACGGCGCCCGAGCTGCTGCCGCACTTCGACCTCGACAAGCTCCCGCGCGGAGCCACGCGTCTCGACGTCGACACGTTGCGCAGCCTGGGTTGATGCGGTGACCGGCAGCCACGAGCTCATCCTCGTCTCGGGCGTGCTCTGCGTGCTCGCGATCTTTGCCGGACTCCTGTCCGCACGCATCGGCACGCCCCTGCTGCTCGTGTTCATCGGGGTCGGCATGCTCGCCGGCGAGGACGGGCCGGGAGGGATCAAGTTCGACGACTTCCGCGCGGCTTATCTCGTCGGCAGCCTGGCGCTCGCGGTCATCCTCTTCCAGGGCGGGCTGCACACCGAGCGCGCCATGATCAAGCGCGCGCTCGGTCCATCGATCCTGCTCGCCACCCTCGGCGTGGCGCTCACGGCTGGCGTGGTGGGCATCGCCGGCATCGTGCTCTTCCGCCTGTCCTGGCCCGAGGCGCTGCTCCTCGGTGCCGTCGTGGCCCCGACGGACGCAGCGGCCGTCTCTGTGCTGCTGCGCGCCGCGAAGGTGAAGGTCCCGCCCCGCGTGGTCGCAGCGCTCGAGCTCGAGTCCGGGCTCAACGACCCGATGAGCGTGTTCCTGACGGTCGCCCTCGTCGAGTTACTGCTGCGTCCGGAGACGCTCGGACACGGGCGGGCGGCGCTGATGTTCGCAGAGGAGATGGGCGGCGGCATCGCGATGGGTCTCGGGGCCGGCTACCTCCTCGTGTGGCTGTTCCGCCGGCTGACCCTCGAGACCTCGATCTTCCCGGTGCTCGCCCTGGGAGCGGCGCTCGCGGTGTTCGGCGGCGCGCAGAGCATCGGCGCGAGCGGCTTCCTCGCGGTCTACCTGATGGGCGTCGTCGTCGGGACCCACGAGCACCCGGCCGCGCAGAGCGTCGAGCGCTTCTTCGGCACGCTCGGCTGGCTCGCGCAGATCACGCTGTTCCTCATGCTCGGCCTGCTCGTCACGCCGCACCTGCTGGGACCGCTCCTTTTGCCTGCGCTCGCCATCGCCGGGGTGCTCATCTTCGTGGCCCGCCCCATCGCCGGCGCGGCCAGCCTGCTGCCGTTCCGCTATTCGCTGCGCGAGAGCGCCTTCGTCTCGTGGGTCGGCTTGCGAGGCGCGGTGCCCATCTACCTCACCATCATCCCCGTGCTCGAGGGCGTCCCCCACGGCGTCCGGCTGTTCGGGGTGGTCTTCGTGATCGTCGTCGTCTCGGTCGCGCTCCAGGGCTGGACCATCGGACCGGTCGCGCGCCTGCTGCGGCTCGACGTCGAGAAGGCCTGAGCTACACCAACGAGCCGGCGAGCCACTCGGACAGGCTCTCGACGGAGCCGACGAGCTCGTTGGTCTTGCGCAGGCGCTGCGAGAGCGCGCGCACGACGTGCACGAGGATGCGACTCATGAGCAGCGGGTCCTCACCGAAGAAGCGCGTGACGGCGACGTTCGGGATGCGGAAGAGCTCGAGTCGCTCGTCGGCGCGCACCGTCGCGGAGCGGACCGCAGGCTCGATCATCGACATCTCGCCGAAGAAGTCGCCAGGGCCCAGCGTCGCCAGCGCACGCGCGCCGTCGCCCGTGTAGACGGACACCGTGCCCGACAGGATGAGGTACATCGCATCGCCGAGCGTGCCCTGGCGAACGACCTCTTCACCCTCGGACCAGCTCTCGAGCTCTCCCGCCTGCTGCAGGCTGTCGAGCTGACGACGATCGAGCCCGCGTAGCAGCGGATGGGTGCCGAGGAGCTCACCTGCGAGTCGGACCATGACGCCATGGTAGTCGCGGACTCCCGTGACGGCCAGTTACGCGCCCTCAGGCGCCGCGATCGAGCGCGTGCGCGCGCGACTCGTTGCTCGTGGCCGAAGAGACGCGGATGAACTGCGCCTTGCGCTGCAGGTCGGCGATGGTGGACGCGCCCGCATACGTGAGGCCCGAGCGGATGCCGCCCATCATGTCGCGCACGACGGCCTCGGCGGAGCCCGTGACGCGCACGTCGAGCGACACGCCCTCGGCCGTCTTCCACTCCGCCATCTGACCCATGAAGTCTTCCTGCGCCTCGCGCGACGCCATGCCGCGGAAGCGCTTGACCTGGTGCTCTGTGCCATCGGCGGCCCGGCGCGTGCGGACCTCGCCGGGCGTCTCGAGCGTGCCGGCGAGCAGGCCGCCGAGCATCACGAACGACGCTCCGGCCGCGAGCGCCTTGACCGCGTCGCCGGGGGTGCGGATGCCGCCGTCGGCGATGAGCGGACGATCGACTCCACGGCACATCATGATCGCGGACAGCTGCGGCACGCCGAAGCCGGTCTTGATGCGCGTCGTGCACACCGAGCCGCCGCCGATGCCGACCTTGATGACGTCGGCGCCCGCAGCCGCGAGGTAATCGGCGCCGGCGTACGACGCGACGTTGCCCGCGATGACACAGACGTTGTCGGCGAAGCGCGCGCGCAGCGCCTTGATGGTCCGGTTGACGCTCTTCGCGTGCCCGTGCGCCACGTCGACGCAGAGGATGGTGGCTCCCGCAGAGACGAGCGCCTCCGCGCGCTCCATGCCCGCGTCGCCGATCCCGATCGAGATGCCGACGTGCGCGCGCAGCTCGGCCGGCACGCGGTCAAGCTCGGCGATGTTCTCCTCGATGGAGAGGAAGCGATGCAGGATGCCGAGGCCGCCCGCCTTCGCCATGAACGTCGCCATCTCGCTACCCGTCACGGTGTCCATGTTCGAGCTGATGATGGGCAGCTCGAACGTGAGAGGTCCCATCTGCGCCCGCGTCGAGACGTCCTGACGCGAGCGGATGCCGTTGTAGTTGGGGACGAGCAGCACGTCGTCGAACGTGTAGCCTTCGAGCATTTGCATGCGCGGACGCTAGCGCAGGTCGAGGCTCTTCGCAGGTATCATCCCTACGTGAACGACGCCGTGACCGAAGCCCTCGAGAAGTGCTCACTGCTCTCGCGCACCGCGATCGAAGCGTTGTTCGCGCGCTACGGGAGACCGCTCGAGCTGCCCGAGGTCGTGCTCGATCCGGTCATCCTCGTCGACGGCGCCGAGGTCGGTCGGCTGAGCCATCGCGCGCCCGTCGACGTGATCGCCAACGACCACTTCGTCCTGCGCGCCGGCGCCGAGCCGCTCGCGATGCCCGGCCCGCTGTTCGCGGCAGCAGTCGCTGCGCTCACCCGGTCGCGCGAACCTTAGAGGTCGACGATCGCCACACGCTGCGCGACGCGCTCGGGGAGCGAAAGGCCCATATGTTTGTACTCGCGCGGGTATCCGAGGGGGCTGACGAGAGCACGGAGCGGAGCGCCGGCGGCGCGCTCGACGACGACGTCCTTCGCGAAGTGCGTGTGGCCCGACACCGTCAGCCGCACGCGGGGATCGGCCGCGATGAGCGCGCCGAGACGGGCGGAGCCCATGAAGCCGTTCAGGAAGTCCCACGGCACGCTCTGCCGGATGGTGCACAGCTCGATGAACGGCAGGTGGTGCGTCACCACGACGATGGGCAGGTCGCCCGGGCGCGCGAGCTGGCGCTCCAGCGACGCGGCGTGCTGCGTGCAGATGCCGGGATCATCGAGGAGCACGCCGTCGTCGCCGGGCCAGCGGATCCGAACCTTGTCGGCCCACTGCAGGAGGCCGAACCGGCCACGCACGTAGGCTTCCCTCGTGAACGTCTCGTCCATGGAGCGGTTGCGCAGCGAGTAGTCGTACCAGCCGGTGACGCCGACGAAGCGATGACCGAAGAGCTCGGTGGGCGTCTCGTCGAATGGCGTACGGAAGCCGGCGGCCTGCGCGCGTCGCGGGACGATGCGCTCGTAGCGCTCGCGGCTCGACGGCCCTTGCTTGCCCACCCACAGATCGTGGTTTCCGGGCACGAACACGGCCTCTGTCGCCGACGACCGCAGTGCTGCGAGCGAGCGCTCGAGCAGGTCGTCGTCGGCGGTGATGTCACCGGCCACGACGAGGACGTCGGGCTCCGCGCGACGCACTGCCTCGGCCACGAGCTCGATGGCCTCGGCGTGGTGATCGACGTGCAGGTCGCTGGTGATCGCGAGACGAATGGTGTCCGAACATAAGCGCGTGACCGGCGTTCGCCAACGCTTTGACGACAGCAATGACGCGCGCGCTGTTTCGCCGGCGCCGCCGTCATGATGGATGCCGCGCAGGTCGATCTGCAGACGAGTACGTCACGACGGGGCAGGTCACGCTGACGTCCAGGTGACCTTCGAAGGCGCTTGCTAGCAGGGCTGAAGAGGCTATTCTCCACGCGTTTATGTCGTTTGCCGCGCTCACGCTGGCCGCCACGCTGTTGGGGGCCGTGACCACGCCGCCCGCCTCTGCGGCGGTGGCGGGTCCGCGCGAGCTCGCGTCCACCTACGATCAGGCGACGTGCGCGAGCGTTCACAACGGTGAGGCCGACGACTGGACCACGGCCGCCATCGGCGAGGACACGCCGCGCGATGCCGCGGAGTGCCCACAGTCGGTGGTCGTCCCGCGCGCGCCGATCGCGTCGCTCTACTGCAACGACGCGATCCCGTCCGCGTTCGCCAACAACCTCATCGGCACGTGCGTGCTGCCGAAGTCTGCCACCACCCCGCAGGCCAAGATGCGCACCGAGCGCGATCATGCGAAGCAGCGCGCGTTGCGGCTCGGGCTCGGTGCCGAGGCGCACACCCCGTTCACCGCGCCGCCCGAACACGACGCAACGCCCGTCGAACTCCAGCTCGTACCGGAGCTCGTCACGCCGACTCCGATGCTGTACGCGTATCCCATCCGTCGTGATGCGCTGAGCTCGATCTCCGGCGACACGCTGCTGCGCCCTCCCCGGGCGTAGCTCGCTCCTCCCTTCACTTCCCTTTTGCAACACAGGTGCAGGCGCTCGAGCGAGCGTCTGCGAAAGGTTCATCAATGAACAAAGGTACAGCAATCATCGGGATGCTCATCTCGATGGCATTCGGCATCTTCCTCGGCGGACAGCTCAAGGGCGGCGGTTCGGGCCCCATGGCCGTCATCCCCGCAGCCGCAGTCCCCGACGCCAGCGTCGATCGCTACAAGATCCCCGTCTCGGGCAAGGAGCCGATCAAGGGCGCCTCGAACGCGAAGGTCACGATCGTGCAGTGGTCGGACTTCCAGTGCCCGTTCTGCTCGCGCGTCGAGCCGACGGTCGATCAGATCATGAAGACCTACGGCAAGGATGTTCGCGTCGTGTGGCGCAACAACCCGCTCCCGTTCCACCAGAACGCGACGCCCGCCGCCGAGGCCGCGATGGAAGCTCACGCTGCCGGCAAGTTCTGGAAGATGCACGACATCATGTTCAAGAACCAGCAGGCGCTCGACCGAGCGTCGATCGAGAAGTACGCCGCTGAGGCTGGCGTCGACGTCGAGAAGGTGAAGAGCGCCATCGACACGAACCGCTACGCCGCGTCGATCAAGGCCGACCAGGCCGACGCCGAGAAGTTCGGCGCTCGTGGCACGCCCGCCTTCTTCATCAACGGTCGTCCGCTCTCGGGCGCGCAGCCGTTCGAGGCGTTCAAGAAGATCATCGACGAGGAGCTCGCGAACGCCGACAAGGCGATCAAGGCCGGCGTCCCGGTCGCACAGGTCTACGACGCGCTGACGCGTGGCGCGAAGACGGGTGCCTCGGCCCCGGGTGCGCAGAAGCCGTCGGCCCCGGCGCAGGCCCAGCAGGATCCGAACGCGGTCTACAAGGTGCCGGTCGGCTCGTCGCCGCAGCGCGGCCCGTCGACGGCGAAGGTCACGATCATCCAGTTCTCGGACTTCCAGTGCCCGTTCTGCTCGAAGGTCGAGCCGACGATCACGGAGCTCGAGAAGGAGTACGGCAACGACCTCCGCGTCATCTGGAAGGACAACCCGCTTCCGTTCCACCCGAACGCGATGCCGGCAGCGCTCGCAGCGAAGGCCGCCAACGACCAAGGCAAGTTCTGGGAGTTCCACGACAAGCTCTTCGCCGACCAGGCGCACCTCGACCCGACGACCTACGAGAAGTACGCCTCGGAGACGGGCATCAACGTCGCGAAGTGGAAGGCCGCCGTCGATGCGAAGAAGCACGAAGGCGACATCAAGGACGACATGGCGCTCGCCGAGAAGTTCGGCGCTCGCGGCACACCGTCGTTCTTCATCAACGGTCGTCCGCTCCGCGGCGCGCAGCCGAAGGAGGCCTTCAAGACGGTCATCGACAAGGAGATCCTCGCCGCCAACGCGCTGCTCAAGAGTGGCACGAAGCCGGCCGACCTCTACGCCGAGCTCACGAAGAACGGCAAGGAGAAGATCGAGGCGGGTCCGGCGGCTCCGTCTCAGGCCGCTGCGGCGCCCGACGCGAACGTCGTCTACAAGGCGCTCGTCGAGGATGCCCCCGTGCACGGCGCGAAGAACGCGAAGGTCACGATCGTCGAGTGGTCGGACTTCCAGTGCCCGTTCTGCGGGCGCGCGGAGCCCACGGTCGCGAAGGTGCTCGAGACGTACCCGAACGACGTGCGCGTCGCGTTCAAGCAGCTCCCGCTGCCGTTCCACAACAACGCGCACGCGGCCGCCGAGGCTGCGCTCGCGGCGAAGGCCCAGGGCAAGTTCTGGGAGATGCACGCCAAGATGTTCGCCAACCAGACGGCCCTCGATCGTCCCTCGCTCGAGAAGTACGCGGCCGAGATCGGTCTCGACGTCGCCAAGTTCAAGGCCGACCTCGACTCGGGCAAGTGGAAGAAGAAGGTCGACGAGGAGCTGGCCGAGGGCAACAAGATCGGCGCTCGCGGCACGCCCACGTTCTTCATCAACGGCAAGTCGCTCGTCGGGGCTCAGCCGTTCGAGGCCTTCAAGACCAAGATCGATGAAGAGATCAAGAACGCCGACGCGATGATCAAGAAGGGCACGTCGGTCTCGAAGCTCTACGACACGCTCATGAAGGACGCGAAGGCCGAGGTCGCTGCGGCTCCGGCTGCTCCCGCCGGCGGCGGCGCGCCCGATGACAACAAGGTCTACAAGGTCGAGGCGGGGAACGGTCCGACGATCGGCAGCAAGAACGCACCGGTCACC
>JBDTCO010000260.1:0-16946 GCA_039923495.1 Polyangia bacterium | reverse complement strand
ATAGATATCCAAAACCTCTCCTCTTAATTTCATTCAAGCATTCTATAGCCAAGGTGGAGGGCCCATTTTCTGCCATATCATGGGCCTTCATGTCGACGCCACCGTCGGCGTAGAGCACGCCGCCGCGGTTCATCATGGAGGCGACCGTGGCGTACACGGCTTCGTCGTAGTCGGAGAGAGGCCGAAACAGAGACGGTGCATGCACGACGGCAGTCGCTGCCACCACCGTGGCGGGCGACAGGACGCGACCAAAGCGTGACGCGGAGGCGATCACGCGCGTCGGTCGAGCGTGAGGAGCGCCGGCAACAGCGTCAGGGAAGCGAGCACGCAGCAGAGCTCGCCGAGCATGGCCAGCTTTCCGAACGACACCAGCGCCATGTTGGCCGCGATGAGCAACGTGCTGTAGCCGATGCTCGTGGTGAGCGAGCAAAGGAACACCGCGCCGCCCATCGATCGGAGCGTCTCGTAGGCACGGGTAGACCTCTCGCCCGGCTCCTTTTCGAAGCGCGCGTACACGTTCAGCGCGTAGTCGACCGCGATGCCGAACGTGGTGGGCAGCGCGATGAAGTTGAAGAAGTTTATCTTCACGTGCATCGCGCACGAAATGCCCATCATGCAGACCACACCGGCAATCAGCGTCGTCACCAGATACGACGTGGCGCGGACCCGGCGTAGCGCCACGAGCACGAGCAACATCGTGCCGACGAGCGCGAGCGCGGTGGTCCTCGGTGCGTCGCGACTGATCATGCGCAAGATGTCAGCGAAGATCACCGGGTCGCCGGACGAAGTGACGACTCGACCGTTCCCGAGGTCGATGCGGCGCACGGTATCGGTGAACTGATACAGGTTGCGCTGCACCCACAGGTCTTTGCCCTCCGGCGGGTAGACGGCGACCATGCGTCCCACCTCGCCAGAAACCTCTCTGAAGGGGCGTGTCATCTCCTCGGGGAGGGAGTCGAGGGTCACTCTCGTCAGGTCGATCTCGGAGCGCAAGGTCGCGATGCGAGCACCGACGTCCGCCGTCAGCGCGCTTGCGGGAAGCGCATCGATCCTGTCGACAATGCGATGGGCCACGACGAGCTTTTCGTCCTGATGCTCGGGAAGCAGCGAGAACACGGAGCGGCACTTCTGGATGGGAGGATCGTCCGGCGAGCGTCGCCGCGCGGCTTCGAGTACCTCGCACACCAGGCGCGATTCGTCCTGGCTGTCCGTCACCACGAACGCTGGCGTCAGCGAATCGTGCCGCACGCCGTCGCCGATTCGGGCATCGAGCTGTGCCGCGCCGGAGTCGAGCGATGTACGGTTCCTCAGGTTGCGTCCGTCCGTCTCGAGAATGTCGGGCAGGAAGCCGTGGATGAAATGCACGGAGGCGCCGGCGCAGAGCACCCAGACGAGCACGCACGTCCGCGGGTATGCGATCGGCAAGCGTGCGAGCACGCGTGGCCACATCAGCACGCGACGCGTCGTCCGCGGAGGCGGAAGCACGCGGTCGACGAGCAACATCAACGCCGGCAGGAGCGTGTAGGACAGCAGCCAGCAGAAGATGATCCCGCCGCCTCCGATCACAGCGAAGTGACGGAACGACGAGATGTGCGCGATGAACAACGTTCCGAACGAGACCGCGGTCGCCGCCGCGGCCACCGCGGTCGCGGCCCACGTGCCTTCGAGCGCGGTCGCGAGCGCATCTTCCTCCGCAAACCCACGGCTGCGCTCCTCGAGATAGCGCGCCATCAAGATGACGCCGTAGTTGATGCCGGTGCCGGCGATGATCGAGCCCAGGAAAGCGGTCTGGATGTTGAGGTACCCGACGGCAATTCGCGCCAGTCCGAAGGCCCAGATGCATCCGCAGAGGAGCGTGACGCCCAGCAACACGACGGAACGGATACGTCGAAAATACAGGCCAATGGCGACGGCGATGAGCGTCCCGCAGAGCGCGGCAGTCGACACGAGGTCGCGAACGATCGCGGCTTCTTCGTCGAGCGAGATCTGATATGCGCCGGTGAAACCGACCTTCATCGCCGGGTGAAAGGAGGTGGGGTTGGTCGCGGCCACCACGGCTCCGACGCGCGCGATGAACCTCCGGGCCGTCTCCGCGTCGGCGCCGGATGAACGAGGCCTGATGAAGATGGCGAGAAGATGTCCGTGCTCCCCCGCGAAGTAGCCGTCAGGGTAGACGCCGAACTCGCCTTCCGCCGCTTTCAGCCTCGCGTCGATTGCGTCGAGCGTCGCGGTGCCGCTGGTGTCACCGACCCGGGCGTCGTCGTCGAGGTGCAGATCGTAGGGGACCGGGGCCTCGGCCAGCGTGCGGTCGCGCACCACGCTTCGAAGATCCGTCTCGATGGCCGAGAGCTTCTGTTCGTCGAGATACACGGCTGCGTGGTGGCGGAAGAAGTCGCGTACCGCGTCGACTTTGTAGTCGAGGTTGGCGATCTCGGCGCCGAGGTCATGGCGGAGCCTCGGAACGAGCGCATCGGCAAACTTCTTGTTGGCTTCGAAGTCGGGCGACTCGATGGCGAGCGTGAGTGAAGCGCTACCGCCGATGCGCTTCATCAACCGGTGGAGGTCCTCGACCGATGGATAGCCGCGTGGAAGCAGGGCAGACAGGTCAGTGGAGATCGCGAGCCTGGATGCAAGGAGCCCGGCGCCGAGCGTGACAAAAAGACACGCCAGCGTGACCCATGCAGCGCGCCGTTTCAGCGCGCGCGCGTACCGAAGAAAAAAGCTCTCTCGCACCACCGGTGCACACTGCCCGCGCAAGGTCTTCCCGCGAAGCCAAAACTGGAACTTTTCTCGACGACGCAGCGATTCTGACGACGTTCATCACGCTCGTGCTCTCGATCGCGACGTATTGTCGCTAAATCGCGGCACCGCAGCCAGAATGTCGCGCTTGGCTGCCATCGACGACCCACGGTGCGCCGATCCCGATCGGCGTCACTCCCGCGTGAAGCGCGGCACGTTCTCGCTCTGAGGCCACGAACGCGCGCGAGGCCCACGCGCGAGAAAGACTCATCGGAACGCATCTTGTTGTAAAGTCGCGACCCATGAGCACCGATAACGCCCGCCAAGTTGCAGCCAAGCACACCTACGGAACGTGGCGCCGCCAGCGCGGCTGGAACCCCATGCACATGGTGTCCGCGTCCGGCTCGCACTTCACCGACAGCGACGGCAAGAAGTGGCTCGACTTCTCCAGCCAGCTCATGTGCTCGAACCTCGGCCACGACAACAAGGCCGTCATCGACGCCATCAAGCAGCAGGCCGAGGAGCTCGCCTTCGCGGCGCCGGGCTACGCGACGACGGCGCGCAAGTCACTCGTCGAGGCGCTGCTGCCGATCATGCCGCCCGGCCTCACCAAGTTCTTCTTCACGACCTCGGGCACCGAGGCCAACGAGGCCGCCGTGAAGATCGCCCGCATGTACACCGGCAAGCACAAGATCATCTCGCGCTACGCCAGCTACCACGGCTCCACGTCGGCCTCGATCTCGCTGACGGGCGACTTCCGGCGCTGGCTCGTCGAGGGCAAGGACACCGTCCCCGGCACCGTCTTCGCGCCGGACGCGTACTGCTACCGCTGCCCGCTCAAGCAGAAGCCCGAGACGTGCGGCCTCGCCTGCGCCGACTACGTCGAGTACATGATCGAGCGCGAGAGCAACGTCGCGGCGATGATCATCGAGCCCATCGTTGGTACCAATGGCGTCATCTTGCCGCCCGCGGGCTACTTGAAGCGCCTCCGCGAGGTCACGAAGAAGCACGGCGTGCTCCTCATCTGCGACGAGGTCATGAGCGGCTGGGGCCGTACGGGCGAGTGGTTCGTGTCGTCAGCCGAGGGCATCACGCCGGACATCCTCACGACTGCCAAGGGCATCAGCTCGGCCTACGTGCCGCTCGGTCTCACGGCCACGACGCAGGAGATCGCCGACTTCTTCGAGGACAACTACTTCGCGCACGGTCACACCTACGAGGCGCACCCGATCACGCTCGGCCCGGCCGTCGCGGCCATCAACGAGTACAAGCGCCTCGGCCTCCTCGAGCGCGCGAAGGACGTCGGCGAGCGCTTCGGCAAGAAGCTCCGCGAGATGTGCGCGAAGCACCCGTCGGTCGGGGACGTCCGCGGCCGCGGGCTCTTCTGGGCCGTCGAGCTCGTGAAGGATCAGGCCATGCGTACCCCGTTCAACACGCAGGCCGAGAAGCTCGCGGGCGTGCCGCTCGTGACCGATCAGGTCGTGGCGAAGATGGCCACGATGGGCGTGGTCTGCGTCGGCTGGGCCAGCCACCTCGTCATCGCGCCGCCGCTCATCATCACCGAGGCCGAGCTCGACGAAGGCCTGGCCGCGCTCGACGAGGGCCTCAAGGTCGCAGACGCGAAGATCGGCTGAGCTACTTGTTCTTCTCGAACCAGCGGTCGTAGACGAGGCCGATGACGATGACGATGACGATCATGCCACCCGTTGCCCAGACCCCATTCATTTGGCACCGCCCTCTGCCTTGAAAGATACGCCCGCGCCCAACGCGAGCGTGAGGGCAAGTAGTCGCGCATGAGCTCCCGCCAGCTCCAGTACAGCGACGGCCGCGTCGAGCTCGACGAAGCGTCCACGCTCGAGATCGAGAGCAGCCCGCTCTACAACCACGACCTCGCGCCGGTCCGCGTGAAGGACCGCACGTGGAGCACCTACAACTACGCGGCGCTGTGGATCTCGATGGCCCACTGCATCCCGACGTACATGCTCGCAGCCGATCTGATCGGCGCCGGCATGTCGTGGGGACAGGCCCTCTTCACGATCCTCCTCGGCAACGTGATCGTCCTCGGACCGATCCTCGCCAACTCGCACCCCGGCACGAAGTACGGCATCCCGTTCCCCGTGTTCGCGCGCGCCGCCTATGGCACGAGCGGCGCGAACCTCCCGGCGCTGCTGCGCGCGATCGTCGCGTGTGGCTGGTTCGGCATCAACACGTGGATCGGTGGCAAGGCGCTGTACACCCTGTTCCGCGTGCTGTGGCCCGGGTGGGCGACGTTCGGCCCCACCCTCTCGGGCCATCCGATGGGCCTGTGGATCGCGTTCGCGCTGTTCTGGCTGCTCAACATCTTCATCGTGTTCCGCGGCATGGAGCTGCTTCGCCGCGTCGAGAACTGGGCCGCGCCGTTCGTGCTCGTGATGACCGCGGTGCTCGTCGTGTGGGCCGTGTGGCGTGCGCACGGCCTCGGCGAGATCATGAGCAGGCCCGGAAAGTTCACGACGCCCGGCGCCTTCATGAAGGTCTTCGTGCCGTCGCTGACCGCCATGATCGGGTTCTGGGCCACGCTCTCTCTCAACATGCCGGACTTCACGCGCTTCGGTCGCAGTCAGAAGGAGCAGATGCTCGGCCAGGTCGTCGCGCTGCCCACGACGATGACGCTGTTCTCGATGATGGCGGTCATCATCACGTCGGCGTCGGCGGTGATCTACGGGGAGGCGATCTGGGATCCGGTGACGCTCGTCGGCAAGTTCTCGCAGGCATGGATCGTCGCCCTCGCGATGTTCACCATCGTCGTCGCGACGCTCGCCGTGAACATCGCGGCGAACGTCGTCTCGCCCGCCAATGACTTCGCCAACGCGTGGCCCAAGCTCATCGACTTCCCACGGGGCGGCCTGCTCACGGGCATCATCGGCGTGCTCATGATGCCGTGGAAGCTCGCCGAGGATCCGAGCGGCTACGTCTACAAGTGGCTGCTCGGGTACTCCGGCGGCCTCGGCGCGATCGCCGGGGTGCTCATCGCCGACTACTACGGCGTCAGAAACAAGCAGCTCGATCTCTACTCGCTGTACACGCCGGACGGCGCGTATCGCTATCGCAGCGGCTGGAACCCGATCGCCGTGTTCGCGACGCTGCTCGGCTGCATCGTCGCGTGGGCCGGCGCGTTCGTGCCCGCGTTCGCGCGCCTCTTCGACTACGCGTGGTTCGTGGGCTTCTTCCTCGCCGGTGGC
This sequence comes from Polyangia bacterium, assembly GCA_039923495.1. Lineage (GTDB taxonomy): Bacteria > Myxococcota_A > Polyangia > Palsa-1104 > Palsa-1104 > JBDTCO01. The sequence goes on along the minus strand of JBDTCO010000260.1, from coordinate 10,986 downwards.
ACGTACTGGTTGCTCAGCAAGCGAGTCGCCCAGGCCGCGAGCCCGAGCGCGGTGAGCTCCGACGGTTCGACCCAGCGCAGGGTCTCGTAGCGCGACTCGACATCGTTCGCGTGCGCGAGCGTCGAGCCGCTGAGGACCGTGAAGCGGTAGCGACGATGCGTGAGCTCGTGCGTGAGCGTCGACAGCACCGGGCGTCCCGAGAGCTCGACGTCGAAGCTTCGCTTCACCACGTCCTCGGCCGCGGCCTCTGCGTCGGTGCCTTCCTCGAGCTGTACCCACGGCGGCTCCCACAGCCCGCCCCACAGGCCGCGTGGTGGTCGTCGGCCGAGCAGCACGCGGCGCTTGCAGCGAGCGACGAGCGCGAGCGCCACGACCGTCGGTGGCTCCTTGCGCACGCGCTTCCTCGGTAGCTCCGCCTGACGGCCTTCTGCGCGCGCGCGACACGATTTTGCGACGGGACAAACGAGACACTGGGGCGCGCGCGGCGTGCACAGCGTGGCGCCGAGCTCCATCATGGCCTGGTTGAACTCGCTCGGTGCATCGGCGGGCACGAGCGCGCGCGCGAGCGACCAGAGCTGCGCCTTCGTGGCGGCGGCCTCGGCGGGTGCATCGATCGCGAACATGCGCGACAGCACGCGCGCCACGTTGCCGTCGAGGATCGGCTCCGGTAGGCCGAACGCGATCGATGCGATCGCGCCTGCCGTGTACGCGCCGACGCCAGGCAGCGCGAGCAGCCTCGCGGGATCGCGTGGGACCTCGCCGCCGTCCCGGGCCGTGAGCTGCTCGGCTGCCGCCTTGAGGTTGCGGGCGCGCGCGTAGTAGCCGAGGCCGCTCCACAGCGCGAGCACGTCGTCCATCGGCGCCTCGGCGAGCGTACGCACCGTCGGGAGGCGCGCCATCCAGCGCGTGTAGTAGCCGCGCACGGTCTCGACGCGCGTCTGCTGCAGCATGATCTCGGAGACCCAGATCGCGTACGGATCGCGCGTCTCGCGCCACGGCATCTCGCGATGCCCACGACGAAACCACGCGACCAGCGCGCGCGAGATCTCGCGCAGCGCGGAGCTCAACCGCCGAACGTGGCCGTGTAGGTATGCGGCGCGGCCTGCGCCGCCGCGGTGGTGGGAGAGCCCGTTATCGTCTGGTCGAACAGCAGCGTGCAGGTCGCGGTCATGGTGCCCTCCGTGCAAGTCGGCGGGCCGCCCGCCACGGTCCACGCCGAGAACGTCGAGGCGCCCGCGGGCGTCGCGGTGAGCTTGAGCATCGGCGCCGCCGTGTCGCGAACGAAGGTCTTCGTGCACGTGCCCGCGTTGCCGGTGCACGCGAAGTCCGGCGGAGCGGCGTTATCGGAGATGGTGCCGCTCCCGGTGCCGTCCGAGGCGACCGTGACCGTGACGTAGTCACGACCCGTACCGCGCACGTACGTCGTGGCGTCACCGCCCGGCGTCGCCGAGACCGTGACCGTGAAGTCCTTCTCACCGAACGTCGTGGGTGTGAGCGCGAGCTCGACGACGCAGGTCGCCAGAGGAGCGAGCTGCGTGGTGGCCGTGCACGTGGTGCCGCTGCCGAGGACGAGCTCGCTCGCCTGCGTGCCCGTGTTCGTGGCGAGCTTGCCGATCGAGAGGTCGCCGGACGCGAAGTCGCCGTCGTTGCGCACGGTGAAGGAGTACGGCGTCGTCGCGGTGGAGCCCACGTCGACGGTACCGAGCGCGGCGGGCGTGGTCATCGTCGTGCTCTGGACGATCGTGAGCGTTGCGCCGATCTGCCCCGCGCCGGAGAGGAAGACGATGGTGGTGCCGCCGGTGTCGGCGGAAGCGGAGAGGGTGGCGGTCAGCGGTCCGCGCGCGGTGGGCGCGAGGTGCGCTTTCACGGTGCACGTCGCGCCGCTGGCGAGCGTGTGTCCCGTGCAACCGTCCGCCACTATCGCGAACTGCGCCGCATCGTTGCCCGAGAGCGAGATCGTGATGAGGCTCGTCGGCACGCCGCCCGTGTTGCTGAGCGTGAACGTCGTGTCCGGACCTGCGGTGCCGACCAGCGCGCCTCCGAGATCGTGCATGGTTTCCGAGAAGAGCAGCGCGCCCTGCGCGGCAGCGGTCCCGGACAGGGTGGCCGTCACGGTGCCGACGTGAAGCGCGGCCATCTTCGGGGCGAGCGCGGTCGACGCCTCGGGCGCGAACGCCGCGGTGACGGTGCACGTAGCACCGGGCGCGAGCGTCTTGCCCTGACAGCCGCTGCCGTCGACCGTGAAGTCGATCGCGTCCGCGCCGTCGAGCATGACGACGAGCGCGGTCGACGCCTCCCCCGTGCCGTTCGTGACCGTGTACGAGAAGGCGGGCGAGCTCGAGCCCGTCACCACGACGCCATAGTCGTGGATCGCCGGCGCGATCACGAACGCGCCGCTCCCTGCGTCGGTCCCGAAATCGCTCATGCTCGTGAACGGCAGCGCGAGCGTCACCGAGCGGTCGCGTGCGACCTCGATGGAGCCCGCGACCGAGCCGACAGCCCCCCCGTCGGCGCCGCGCGCCTCGCACGAGACGGTGAGCGTACCCGTACCAGACTCGATCTGCAGGGAGCCGCTCGTCGGGAAGACGAACCCATCGCCCTTCGACGTGAACGTGGCCGTCGCGGTCTTTCCCCCGAGGCCGAGGTCGCACTGGATGGTGTGCACCGACGTCGCCGGACCCGACGTGAAGTCCAGCACCACGAACGTGCCCTTCTTCTGGCATGCAGTCACGGCGAGCACGGCTGTGAGCAGGACGAGCTTGGTCTTCATCGCGCCACCCCGAGTGAGAATACCTTGTTGTTCCCGAGGGCCGTTCCCGGTGGGCTCGGATTGCGGTCGACGCCGAGGCCGACGCCGAGCCCGACCGCGACCCCCGCGACGAGGACTCCGCCGACGATCGCACCCCAGAACCAACCCTTCTTGTAGGTGGGCGTCGGCGAGCGCTCGGCGGGGGCGGCGAGCGGCGACGTCACGGCCGTCACCTGCGGCGTGATGACGGGCGGGGTGGTGGCCGGCTGGATGACCGCTGGCTGGGTGACCGCCTGGCGCGCGGCGATCTGCGCCTCGAGCTTGTGGATGTGCGCTTCGATGTCGGGGTGGTCACCCGTCACGTTGCGCAGGTACGAGCGGTAGAAGAAGAGCGCCTGGTCGGGATTATTGGCGAGTCGGTACGCCTGGGCGATGTTGTAGAGAAAGGCGGGGTCGGGCTTTGCGTCGTACGCCGCCTTGTACTCGACGGCGGCACGCGCGAAGTCGCCGAGGTTGTACGCCTTGCGACCCGCCTGGAAGTGCGCGACGGCCTCTGCGATCGCGGGATCCTGCGGTGGTGCCGCTCGACCCAGTCCCTGCAATCCCATCAACAGCCCGAGAACGACGACCAGCGTTTTCACGGTCCGATGGTAGCAAAGAAACGGGTACCAAAAAAAACGGCGACCCCGAGGGGCCGCCGTTCGTGTCTCGAAGAGCTTCTTCAACGCGCGCTAGAAACGCGCGGTGGGGAGAGGCCCCGCGAGGGGGTTAGTAGTCGCCACCCATGTCATCGCCACCCGGAGCTGCCGAGTGCTTGGACGCCTTCTTCGGGCGGTCCGCGATGATGGCCTCGGTGGTGAGCATGAGCGCCGCAACGGACGCGGCGTTCTGCAGCGCCGTGCGGACGACCTTGGTCGGGTCGATGACGCCGGCCTTCACGAGGTCCTCGTACTCGCCGGTCGCGCCGTTCCAGCCGAACGCGCCCTTGCCCTCCTTGACCTTGTTCACGACGATCGAGCCCTCGAAGCCGCCGTTCGCGGCGATCTGACGAAGGGGCTCCTCGAGCGCGCGGCGGATGATGTTGACGCCGTACTGCTTGTCACCCTCGAACTTGAGGGCGTCGAGCACGCTGATGGAGCGGAGCAGCGCGACGCCGCCGCCCGGGACGATGCCCTCTTCGACGGCCGCGCGGGTCGCGTGGAGCGCGTCCTCGACGCGGGCCTTCTTCTCCTTCATCTCGGACTCGGTGGCTGCGCCGACCTTGACGACGGCAACGCCGCCGACGAGCTTGGCGAGGCGCTCCTGGAGCTTCTCGCGATCGTAGTCGCTCGTGGTCTCCTCGACCTGCGCGCGGATCTGCTTCACGCGAGCCTCGATGTCCGCCTTCTTGCCGGCGCCATCGACGATCGTGGTGTTGTCCTTGTCGATCGAGATGCGCTTGGCGCGACCGAGATCGTTGAGCGTGACGTTCTCGAGCTTGAGGCCGAGATCCTCGGTGATGGCCTGGCCACCGGTGAGACGCGCGATGTCCGTGAGCATCTCCTTGCGACGATCGCCGAAGCCCGGCGCCTTGACGGCAGCGACGTGCAGGGTGCCGCGGAGCTTGTTCACGACGAGCGTGGCGAGCGCCTCGCCGTCGACGTCCTCGGCGATGATGAGGAGCGGCTTGCCCGACTTGGCGACCTGCTCGAGCGTCGGCAGGAGGTCCTTCATCGACGAGATCTTCTTCTCGTGGATGAGGATGTAGCAATCCTCGAGGACCGCCTCCATGCGCTCGGCGTCCGTCACGAAGTACGGCGAGAGGTAGCCGCGATCGAACTGCATGCCCTCGACGACGTCGAGGGTGGTCTCCATCGACTTGGCTTCCTCGACGGTGATGACGCCTTCCTTGCCGACCTTCTCCATGGCCTCGGCGATCATGTTGCCGATCGTCGTGTCGCCGTTCGCGGAGATGGTGCCGACCTGGGCGATCTCGGTCTTGCCCTTGGTGGGCGTCGAGAGCTTCTTGAGGTTGGCGATGATGGCCTCGCAAGCGGCGTCGATGCCGCGCTTGACGTCCATCGGGTTCGCACCGGCGGCGACGATCTTCGCGCCCTCGGTGTAGATGCTCTGCGCGAGCACGGTCGCGGTGGTGGTGCCGTCGCCGGCGTTGTCGGAGGTCTTGGAAGCGACCTCCTTCACCATCTGCGCACCCATGTTCTGGAACTTGTCCTCGAGCTCGATCTCCTTGGCGACGGTGACGCCGTCCTTGGTGATCGTCGGCGAGCCCCAGCTCTTCTCGATGACGACGTTACGACCACGCGGCCCGAGGGTGACCTTGACGGCGTTGGCGAGGGTGTTGAGACCGGCGGCAATCTGCTTGCGCGCGGCCGAATCGAACAGAATTTCTTTGGCAGCCATGTTGAGAACTCCGGTGGTGCTTTAGAGGAAGAACGGGTCGAGCTACTCCAGGACCGCGAGGATGTCGTCCTCGCGGAGGATGATGTGCTCCTCGCCGTTGAGCTTCACGTCCGAGCCCGAGTACTTGCCGATGAGGACCTTGTCGCCGGCCTTGACGTCGAGCTTGCGGACCTTGCCGTCCTCGAGGATCTTGCCGTTGCCGACCGCGATGACGAGCGCCTCGAGCGGCTTCTCCTTCGCCGTGTCGGGGATGAAGAGGCCGCCGGCCGTCTTCTCAACTTCGGTCACGCGCTTGGCGAGGATGCGGTCGTGCAACGGGCGAATCGTCATTGGTATGGCTCCTGAACGTCTCTGGTGAAATGTGGCCAAAAGTGGCAGTGGAACCCGCACACAGTAACCACGCCCCATGGATTGTCAATGGGACACCGAGAGTGCCAGAAATCGCGAAAAATGTATTTTAAAACAATGCGTTACGTTTTCGACGACGGCGTCGTGGACGCGGCCGGAGCCGGAGCGCTGGCGCTCGCGGCGGGAGTGCTGCTCGACTCGGACGAAGCGCTGCCCGAGCCAGCGGAAGACGTCGCAGACGACTCCGAGGAAGAAGCCTTGTGCGTGCCGGCGGCGGTCGAGGAGGACTCGCCGGGCTTGGAAGACGAGTAGAGATCCTTGTACCAGCCGCCTCCCTTGAGATGAAACGCGGTCGCGCTGATGACCTTCTGCAGCTGGTCCTTGCCGCAGTGAGGGCACGTCACGAGCGCGGCATCTGCGAGGCGCTGCTGCTCCTCGAGGTGGTGCCCGCACGCCTGACATTCGTATTCGTAGAGAGGCATCGTCGCCGGCAGGTTAACCATCGCAAGGACCTTGTCAATCGGGCGGTCTGGTACGATGCGCGCCATGCGTACGCCGCTCCTCGCCCTCGTGCTCGGTAGCCTCGCCCCGTGGGCAGGCTGCGCGACGGTGCCACACAACGCCCGCATCGTGGACGATCGTCCTCTCGTCACCGCGGGCTCACGCTGTCAGGGGAGCACGTGTACGTGCCGCGAGGTCGACGCGTTCGGCGCCACCGTTGGTGAAGCGCCGTCGGATCCGTCGGACGTGAACGCGTCCACCGAAGGCGCCGTCGCGAAGGGCCAGAAGCGCTACGAGCTGCGCACCGGCCGCGGCAGCGACACGGTCGACATCACCATCGAGGGTCGTGGCACGCTGCACAAGTCAGCGGAGCCGGTCACGCCGGTCTGCGGCTACATCGACCTCCCTCCGGGAAACCACCGCGTGCACGTTCACGTCGAGGGCGACCCGAGCGTGGGTGGCGCATCGCCGAAGATCCTCTTCTACGAGCATGGCGAGCGCGCGAAGAGCTGGTACGCGACGTTCGGCATCACCTGCGGCGAGACGGGCCCGTGCACCGACGGCGATCTCCACGAGCGCATGGCGCACCTCGAGCGCTCCCACGGCCTCTTCGACCGGTGCGGGTCGACGAAGGTGCGCGACATCCACTGGGACTCGCACAAGGGCGCGGACGAGCGCGTGACGTCGATGGACCTCGACTTCACGCTGCAGATCTACGACTTCGCCCCACGGTTCGCGCGTGGCGGCACCTGCAAGGGACCTTCGCTCGATTGAACGTGCCGCGCCTCATCGCGCTGCTGGCGATCCTGCTGGTGGTCCTGCCCGGATCGCCGGCCTGGGCCGCCGACCCCACCAAGCGCCCGTTCCTCGTCGATCGCGGCTCCGTGGAGGTGCTCATCGGCGAAGGCGGGTGGCGCAGCGGTCTGTCCACCGAGGACGTCAACCCGGGCTTCTCCGTCCTCGGCGGGGGTGGCGAGCTCGTGGTCGGGCTCGACTTCATCCCCGGCTTCGGTGTGATCATCGATGGCAAGGTCCTCGCGGCTCCGCGTCGCGGCGGCACCTACGTCGAGGGCGTGGGCGCGCTCGGTCTCCAGCTGCGCATCAGCGACTGGGTCAGGCTCCGCGGCGGCGCCGCTGCGGGGCGCGCCCGGCTGGATCGCAACGGTCAGCCCACCGACACCGCGACGCTCGTCGGTGGCTTCTTCGCGGTCAGCATCGATCTGTTCCGGCTGCTGCACGATCGCGCGTCCACCGTCATCTCGTTCCGGGTCGATGCGGATGGCCATCTCGACGCGGGCAGCACGTTCTCGAAGGAGTCGCTCGCGCTCACGCTCGGCGTCGGGTTTCGTTTCTAGTGTCGCTGCACTGCGTTACGTGCGTCGTTCTTGACTTCATTCCGACGGCAGAAGAACCTCGCAACGCGCAGCAATGATCGAGCTCGACGTCATCGTCATCGGGGGTGGGCACGCGGGCTGTGAAGCCGCGCTCGCCGCCGCGCGCCTCGGCTCGAAGGTCGCGCTCGTCAGCGGAAACCTCGCCACCATCGGCACGATGTCGTGCAACCCCGCCGTCGGCGGCGTGGGCAAGGGCCACCTCGTCAAGGAGGTGGAAGCGCTCGGCGGCGCGATGGGTCGCATCGCCGACGCGACGGGCATCCAGTTTCGCCGCTTGAACGCCTCCCGCGGTCCCGCGGTGCGCGCCACGCGCGTGCAGTCGGACAAGGCGCGCTACGCAGCCGCGATCCGCGAGCTCGTCGGCGGTGTCCGGAACGTCACGCTCGTCGAGCGCGAGGTCGAGGAGATCCTCGCCGCGAACGGCCGGGTCGTGGGCGTTCGCGCCACCGATGGCACCGTCCTGTCCGCGCCGCGCGTCGTCGTCACCACGGGCACCTTCTTGCGCGGTCGCATCCACATCGGGCACGAGCAGTCCGATGGCGGGCGCATCGGCGATCCGCCCGCGCGCGGTCTCTCCGCTTCGTTGCGGGCGCTCGGCGTCACGCTGCGTCGCCTCAAGACGGGGACGCCATGCCGCCTCGACGGTCGAACCATCGACTGGTCGTCCTTGCAGGTGCAGCACGGTGACTCGCCGATGCCGCGCTTCTGCGACGACGGGCCCGCACCGCCGCTGACCCAGCGCGCATGTCACCTCACGTGGACCACGGAGGAGACGCACGAGCTCGTGCGCCGCAACATGCACCTGTCGCCGCTGCACGGCGTCGACAAGACCATCGACGGCATCGGGCCGCGCTACTGCCCGTCCATCGAGGACAAGATCATCCGCTTCGCCGACAAGGCGCGGCACCAGATCTTCCTCGAGCCGGAGGGGCTCGACACGTTCGAGGTCTACCCCAGCGGCATCTCCACGAGCTTCCCGCTCGACGTACAGCAGGCGCTCGTCCGCACCATCCCCGGGCTCGAGCGCGCCGAGATCGTGCGAGCGGGCTACGCCGTCGAGTACGACGCCGGCGATCCGCGCGAGCTCGGGCCCACGCTCGAGCACCGCGCCGTGCAGGGGCTCTACCTCGCGGGTCAGGTGAACGGCACCTCGGGCTACGAGGAGGCGGCCATCCAGGGCCTTCTGGCCGGTGCGAACGCGGCGCTCGCGTCGCGTGGCGAGACGCTGAGCTTCGGCCGCGACCAGGCATACGCCGGCGTGCTCGTCGACGATCTCACGACGCAGGGTGCCGACGAGCCGTATCGCATGATGACGTCGCGCGCCGAGCACCGGCTCCTGCTTCGCGAGGACAATGCCGACGACCGCGTGATGCCGCGTGGCCACGCGCTCGGCCTCGTGTCCGATGAGCGGATGGCGTTGCACCTCGCACGACAGCGCGGCGTGGCGCAGGAGCTCGAGCGACTCTCGTCGACCATGCTGTACCCGAACGAGGGCACGCAGGCGCGCCTCGCGTCGCTCGGGATGTCGCCCATCAAGAAGCCGACGAGCCATGCGGAGCTCCTGCGTCGGCCCGAGGTGGACTATGCGACGCTCAGCGCGGCATTCGGTGGCGCGCCTGGCGGCAACAACGACCTCACGATCGCCGAGCGCGTCGAGACGCAGGTGAAATACGCCGGCTATCTCTCGCGCCAGGACGCAGAGGTCGAGAAGCTGCGTCAGATGGACACGCTCGCGATCGACGCGGACGTGATCTTCGAAGATGTGAGTGGCCTGTCGAACGAGGTGCGCGAGAAGCTCGCGCGCGTGCGGCCGACGTCACTCGGTCAGGCGAGCCGGATCTCCGGCGTCACGCCTGCGGCACTTTCGCTTTTGATGATGCACCTCGTCGCGCGGGGCGCGCGACGAACCCCACGCAAGGAGCACGGATGACCGAAGGTAGCGGCAAGTCGAAGCTGGCGACGAAGCGAGTCTCGCTGACGATCGCATCTGTGATGGCTTCCGGGCTGGCGCTCGCTGCGTCGTGCCCGACGATGGCGCGCGCAGGCGGACTGGAAGAGCCGGGCATCGGCGTCGAGGCGATGGGTCGCGGTGGCGCCTTCGCGGCGAAGGCCGACGATGCCACCGCGCTCGAGTACAACATCGCGGGCCTCGCCCGACAGCGCGGGACCCGCGTGCAGATCGAGGGCAAGCTCACGCTCGATCACTATCAGTTCGAGCGCACGGGCACGTACCCCGGCGCTGCCGATGCCTCGGCGCCCTGGCAGGGCCAGGCGTACCCAAAGATCCAGAGCAACCCCATGGGGGCCGCGCCGTTCCTCGCGGTGACGACGGACTTCAACTACTTCGATCGCTGGACCTTCGCCATCGGGCTCAATACGCCTTCGTCGGCCGCGGCGAACCGTCAGTATCCATCGACGGTCAACGGCAACTGGCCGGCTCCGAACCGCTACGACGCGACGGGCGTCAACCTGCTCGTCGTCTATCCGATGCTCGCCGCCGCGGTGCGTGTGACGCACTGGCTCGACCTCGGCTTCGCGCTGCAGACGGTCTACGGTCACTTCGATCTGCACTCGACTGCCTACGGTGACCTCGGCACCTCACCGACGCCGGAGAACCACCAGCTCGACGTCCCGCTGCACATCACCACGCAGGCCTTCACCGCGACGGGCGTGCTCGGCATCATGGTCCACCCTGTCGATGGGCTCTCGTTCGCCGCCAACCTGCGCGGTCCCATGAACCTCGACAGCTCGGGTCACCTCACGGCGATCCCGTCGGGCACGCTCCCGGCGCTCGACCCCGGCACCGCGGCGAACCCTGCCAAGGCGAACGTGACGTTCCACCTGCCGTGGATCGCGCGCTTCGGTATTCGCTACGCGTTCAAGGACGCAAAGCACCGCGAGCAGGGCGACATCGAGATCGATGGCACGTACGAGGCGTGGCACAACGCCGAGGGCGCCGGAGACACGCTCACGAGCAAGGCCGTCGGTCCCTACAACGTGAACGCATTGATCGTTCACCATTACAAAGATACGGGGAGTGTCCGCGTCGGTGGCGCGTACAACTTCTGGTTCGACAACGCGTCGATGCTCGCGATCCGCGCCGGCGTCTTCTACGACTCCCCGGCCACGAGCGACAAGTGGACCCGCACGGACTTCAACACGCTCGCGAAGGTCGGCTACACGCTCGGCATCGGCTACAAGATCCGAGGCGTCACGATCAACGGCGCCTACAACTTCATCTCCTCGTCCGAGCGTCTCACCGCGGACGGCCGTCAGCAGGTCATCAACGGCCTCGGCGGGACGACCACCGGTCCGCCGCCAAACAACACGCCCGAGCCAATCTTCAACAACGGCAAGTACGGCGGGCACACGCACGTGCTGTTCCTCGGCTTGACGTTCAACGTCGACGAGATCCAGCGCAAGAACCGCGTCCTTCGCTACTAGAACCTCGCGTAGAGGCCAGCGCCGCCACCTCTGAAGAAGACCATCGGCTCGGGGCCCACGGGCTGCCCCATCCCCTTCCGCAGCTTCGCGGGGATCTTCTTCAGCGTGCCTGCGTACCTGGACCCTTCGAGGAAGACGGGGCCCATGTAC
>JBDTCO010000259.1:0-20646 GCA_039923495.1 Polyangia bacterium | reverse complement strand
TGCGCACTCATCGGTGGCGAGACCGCCGAGCTGCCGGGCATGTACCCCGACGGCGAGTACGACCTCGCCGGCTTCGCGGTCGGCGTCGTCGAGAAGAGCGCGATCCTCGACGGCAGCAAGGTCGCGGCCGGCGATGTCGTGCTCGGGCTGCCTTCCTCCGGCCTGCACTCCAACGGCTACTCGCTCGCGCGCCGCGTGCTGCTCGACAACGCCAGGCTGCCGCTCGCCGACGTCGCCGAGCAACTGCTCACGCCGACGCGCATCTACGTCAACGCCGTCCGCGCAGCGATCGCGACCGGCGCCATCCACGCGGCCGCGCACATCACTGGCGGCGGCCTCGTCGAGAACCCGCCGCGTGTGCTGCGCGAGGGCCTCGGCATGCGGCTCCGCGAGGGCAGCTGGCCCGAGCTTCCTGTCTTCCGGCGCATCGCAGAGCTGGGCCCCGTCGAGCGCCAGGAGATGCGGCGCACCTTCAACTGCGGGCTCGGCATGCTGCTCGTCGTCGATCGCGCGCGCGTGGCCGACGTGACCCTGGCGCTCGCAGCCCTCGACGAGCCCGTGTTCGAGGTCGGCGAGATCATCCGGGGCGTCGGCGAGCCCGTCGTGGAGTTCGCCTGAGCGCGCGCGTCGGCGTCCTCTGCTCGGGGGGCGGCTCCAACCTCGGCGCGCTGCTGGAGGCGGAGCGCGCGGGAAAGCTCGGTGACGCACGCGTCGTCGTCGTCATCGTGAACCGCGCCGACGCGGGTGCCATCGAGCGCGCACGCCGTGCCGGGGTGCCGTGCGTCGTGCTGCCGCACGCCGGCTATCCGCGTCGCGAGGACTACGACGCACAGCTCGTCGCCACGCTGCACGAGCACGACGTGACGATGGTCGCGCTCGCCGGCTTCATGCGGCTCGTCACGAAGGTGTTGCTGGACGCGTTTGCCGGCCGCGTGCTCAACATCCACCCGTCGCTGCTGCCGGCGTTCCCGGGGCTCCACGCGCAGCGCCAGGCGCTCGACCACGGCTGCAAGATCGCGGGCTGCACGGTGCACCTCGTCGACGAGGGTCTCGACGCGGGTCCCATCGTGCTGCAGGCGGCGGTGCCCGTGCTCGACGGCGACGACGAGGCCACGCTGTCCGCCCGCATCCTCGCCGAGGAGCATCGCCTCTATCCTGAAGCGGTGAAGCGACTCGCGGCCGGCTCGCTGCGCATCGAGGGACGCAGGGTGCTCGGTGCCTCGTAGCTCGTACGACGTGGTGGTCATCGGGCGCGACCTCACGGCCACCATCACCGCCACCCTGCTCGCCCAGCGCGGCGTTCGCGTGCTCGCGGTCTCGGGGCCGAACGATCCCATCGCTCCGCCGCTGACGCCAGGCCAGCCGCCCGCGCCGACCGATCGCTACAACCTCGGACCCTACGTGCTGCCAGCGTCGCCGATGGCGCTCACGGGCCCCGATGCACCGGGCCTCCGCCGCATCATCGCCGAGCTCAACCTCGTGCAGCTCTTCCGGCGGCGCATCGAGGCGAACCGGCCTTCGTTCCAGCTCCTCTATCCGGATCAGCGCCTCGACGTCGACGATGATCTGCTCCGCGCCCTCGAGCGCGAGGCCCCGCTGGCGCTCGCGCCCTACGAGCAGGCCGCCGCGCGCACGCAGGAGGTGAACACGGCCGTCGAGTCCATCCTGTCGGAGGACGTGATGCTGCCACCCGACGGCTTCTGGGATCGCCGCGATGGCAAGCGCGTCGCCTCGCGCCTCCCCGACGACGCCGAGGATCTGTGTGGCCCCGCGCTCGATGGCATCGACGACGCCGTCGTGCAGAGCGTCGTGCGCGGGCTCATCGCGTTGCCCGCACGCTTCGCGACCGATCTCGCCGAGCCCGGCGCGATCGCCATCGCGCACCAGGCCGCGATGTGGCGTGCCGGCAGCTATCGCATCGACGGCGGGCGCGAAGGACTGCGCGCGCTCTTCGTGGACCGACTGCGCGCGATCGGCGGCGAGCATCGTCCCGAGCTGCGCGCGACCCGCCTCGTGTGGAAGCGCGGCAAGGTGGTCGGCGTCGACGTCGGCGGCTCGGAGGGCGAGGTCGGCTCAGAGCAGGTCATCGCCGGCATGTCGGCCGACCAGGTGATGCTGCTCCTCGGCGACGAGAAGCCGAGCAAGCGCCTGCTCGAGGCGTCGCAGCTGAAGCCCGCGCTGTATCGCTACCACCTGCACCTCGTCGTGCCGATGGACGTGCTGCCCGACGCGCTCGGCCGCGTCGCGTTCTCGGTGCGAGATCCGCAGGCGGCGCTCGCCGATGACAACGCGCTCGCGCTGCACCTCGCCGACGGCTATGGACAGCACGCGGTCCTCTCTGCCGAGGCGCTCACCGCCGATCCGTCGACCGAGGCGCTCGCCAGGCTGCGCAAGCGCGTGCGGCGTCACCTCGCCGAGCTCCTGCCGTTCATCGATCGCCACGTGCTGCTCGTGCACTCGCCGCACGATGGCCTGCCGCCCGAGGGGGGTCCGAAGGACGACACGTTCTCGCCGCGAGCGATGGAGCCCTTGTGGCCCATCACGGCGCCCCTGCTCGGCTTCTGCGGCGTGCCCTACGACAGCGGTATGAAGGGGCTGCTCCTCGGCAGTCGTCAGGCGCTGCCCGGCCTCGGAGTCGAGGGCGAGATCGAGGCGGCAGCACGCCTCGCGAAGCTCGCGGGCGGCGGCAGCAAGAAGCGCGAGCCGACCGGAGTGCTCAGATAGCTCGTGCGCGCGAACGTCGGCGGGCGCTGCCAGGCGACTACGACGTGAGCGTCTCGGACTGCGCGACGTAGGTCGCGATCCGCAGCGCTTCCTCGGTGCCGAGCTCCACGAAGCGGACGCCCGATGCCACGAAGGTGCCGTCGGTGCGATCGAAGAGGAGTTCGCCCTGCACGACGATCGGCCCCTGCCCGTCCGGCAACTCGAACTCGAGGCGGACGCGCGGCGCATCGTGTCTCTTCGGCGTGGCGACGCGACGGAGCCGCATGCCGCTCGAGCTCAGATCGAGGGCGAGCGCCAGCTCGTCCCTCCCGGCGAGGAGCGGCACGGAGCGTACGGCAGCGACGAAGGGGGCGCGGTTGTCGGTGCGGCGCTCGCGATTTGTCTGACGGCGGTCGATGACGGTTGCGGACAAGATGGTGCCAGTGTCGACGTGGATGGTGCCGGGCGCAAAAAAACGTGCACTGTTTCCGTGTGTGGCCGCGTACCAAGAATTTTTCATGGTGTTTGGGCTCCGAACGCGCCATTGTGAAGGTGTGATGGAAAAGACGACGGCTTCCAGCATGGCAGCTTCAACACCCTTGACCGGCACCCTCGCTCCGGGGCCTACGCCCGAATCGCTGTCGGCAGCGGGTACAGCGGCCGTCGACCGCATGCTCACCGACGAGCAGAGCTACCACGTCGTTCAGACGGGCGAGAGCCTGAGCAGCATCGCGGAGAACGTCCTCCAGGACCGCGCCGCATGGCTGACCCTGTGGCACCTCAACCAGAACCAGGTGCCTCACTCCGATCGCCTGCGCGTGGGCACGCGGCTCGTGCTTCCGACCAATGCAGACCTCGTGGCGGCCGGTCGTCCCATCGGTGGCGCGCCCAACGGTGGCACCGCGGCAGCGCCCACGAAGGCGGGCGGGAAAAAGGAAGATACCGCCGGCGGCAGCGCTCCGACCAGCCAGGCGCGCGCGCTGCTCCTCCGGCACGGCGAGCTCATCCGCTCGCGGTCGGCGCAGCTCGGCATCGAGCCGGCGATCGCGGCCGCGATCGTGCTCGTCGAATCCAGCGGCTCGGGCATCCTCGACGGCCGCACCGTCATTCGCTTCGAGCCCAGGATCTTTCGCCAGCTCTCGAAGCACGTCGTCAGCGATAGCCACGCGAACCAGGACGCCGAGTACGCGGCGCTCGCGCATGCGGTGAAGCTCGACGAGGACGCGGCGTATCGCTCCATCAGCATGGGCGCCGGCCAGATCATGGGCTTCAACGCCGAGTCGCTGGACTACGCAAACGCCAAGGCGATGCTCACCGCCTTCGCCAGCGACGAGGGCGAGCAGGTCAGCGCGATGCTGCAGTTCATCGCGAACAACCCACGGCTCGTCACGGCGGCGCGCGACAAGAAGTGGACGGCATTCGCGCGCATCTACAATGGCCCCAAGCAGCGCGGCTACGACAAGAAGCTGTCGCATGCCTACGTCGCAGCGACCGCAGCCGTGAACGACCTCGGCAACGATACCAGCGGCGTCGTCAGCTAGCGGAGCGGCTACTTCCCGCCGAGCGCGCGGGAGATCTTGGACAGCAGGTCATCGAGCTGGAAGGGCTTCGTCACGTAGAAGCGTGCGCCGACGTTGATGCCGTCGATCATGCTGCGCGGGTCCGTCTTGGCCGTGAGGAAGATGACGGGGACCTGCTGCATCTGGTGCTGGGCCTTGATGGCCTTCACGAACTCCATGCCATCGAGGTTTGGCATCATCACGTCGCACACGATGAGGTCGGGCTTCATGCCCTCGAGCTTCATCAGGCCGTCGAGGCCGTCACTCGCAACGGTGACATCGAACCCCTGCGCGGTGAGCTGCTTGCGGATGAGCGTCTGGACGGCGGGCTCGTCCTCGAGGACGAGGATCTTGCGACCTTTGCCCTCGATGGTGATAGGAGGGCTCATCGCCCGTTCTCTCCGACAGCGCGCGCGTCCTCGAGCAAGAAGTTGGGAACGCCGTCGACGACGCCGAACAGCAATCGACACGCGTTGCACTGCAGCGCGTTCGCCGCCGGGTGGAGCCCACCACGGCAACGCGGGCAACGCACCATCGCCAGCAACTCCGGCGCCAGCAACTCCGGCGCCAGCAACTCCGGCGGCAGCAACTCCGGTCCGATGGATCGATTGTCGTGAGCAGCCATGGGCACAGAAGTCTGTCACCCGCCTCGGAGCGTGTAAAGCGCGGGTGCTCGGTTACAAGGTCACGTGAGGTCAGGCAGCACGAACGGCGCGGACTCCCCGTCGCGCCACTGCCGCAGCTCGGCCTGCCCGCCTCGACGGTCGATGATGAGGTGCGTGAACGCGACACGTGCGTCTTCGGACGCCCACGTACCGGTGTTGATGTACTCGGCCCCGTTGGGCAGTGCGACCCGCTCTGGAGCGTGCGAATGGCCGAGCACCACGAGCGGCACGCCGACGAGGGCCTGGAGGAGGCGCGGCACAGAGCGCAGCCGCTCCGCCGACGACGCGAGCCGCAGCTTGCCGAGCTTGTCGTTCATGACGACGACGCCCGCGACGAGCAGCAGCGGTATCGCCCAGCGCAGCTGGCCCGTGAGCGCGACGACGAGGCCGAGTGCAGCGCCCACGCCGAAGCCCGAGAGCAGCACCCGATCGAGGAACAACGCACGCAGCACGCCGAAGAAGCGGCGCGTGACCGGCACCCGGTGCAGCGCCGAGAGCGCGAGCAGCTTCTCCTCGGTGAGCTCCCATTGCCGCGACAGCGCCTTCATGCGCGAGAGGTGCGCGGCGCGCCGCGGGGCATCTGCGTTGCGCATCCCGTACCAGGCCTCGACGACCTTCCACACGAGCAGGCCATACAGGTACGAGATGCGGGCGAGGCCCGTCCAGCCGAGCGCGAGCGCCCAGCGGAAGTAGCTCGTGAAGCCCCAGCTCTCCGCGGTGTGTGGGTCGTACTCGGGGAGCTGGTTGGCGAAAAAGCGCATGCCCGAGTGCGCCATCGACAGCGCGAAGCGGCTCTTGCTCGGCCTGCTCTTGCTCGGCGCGCGACGCTCGGCGCAGGGGAGCTCTCCCTGCGTCATCGGCGCAGGGTGGAGCTGATAGTCGAAGGAGCAGTACTCATCGAACTGGTGACCGTGCTCGATGTAGACGCGGTTCTCCTCGTAGTAGAACCACGGGCAGAACGAGATCCGCGCCAGGAAGGCGGGCGCATCGGCCGGGCTCGCGAGCGCGCAGAGGCGGTCGACGAACGTCTGCTGCACGAGGCGATAGTGGAACTCGACGTCGTGGTTGCCGACGACGACCACGAGCTCGTTGCCCGCCGCGACGAACGCTCCGAGGGCCGCGAACACGGGCTCGTGGCGCGAGACGACCTGCTCCATCTTCTGCTGCGCCGCGAGCTCGGAGAAGCCGAGCCCGTAGACGTTGTCGTCATCGGGATCGTCGCCGTCGGCCACAGGGTGCGCCGGCAGGATCTTCATCGACATGAAGTCGACCATGTCGCCGTTGACCACGAGGCGCCACGGCTGCGCATCGCGACGGTGCTCCGAGTGGTGGAGCAGGAACTTCGCGAGCTCGCGCTCGAGGTACTCGAGGTGGCGGAGGTATGACACGCCAGCCCCACCAGGCCGCAAATCCTCGCCGAGATGCAGGTCGGAGATGACCAGCAGGTTGTGTGCCCGATCCGAGATCTCCCGCGTCATGATGACGTTATTCCTCTGCCTCTCATTTTATATTGCGCTCCGTCGCTGAGATGACAAGCAACAAGTGCAAGACGGCGGCCGTTTCATGCGGCATGCTTGGCGCCATGAAGCCCGTTTCGATTGCCATCCTCGTTGTCTCGTCGTCGTTCCTCGCGTTCTACGCAGGGCGGGTGTCGGTCGGCTGCTCTGCTCGATCGGGCTGCGGCACGCACGCCGCTGTGCCACAGCCGATGCCGATGTCGATGCCGCCCGCCCCACCGTCGCAGCTGCCCGCGATGCCCACCATGCCGAGCCACGAGGCCCATGCGCCGGCCGTCGTGAGCGGTCGCATCGCCGAGATCATCCAGGTCCCGAACTACACGTACCTGCACCTCACCACCCAGGCCGGCGACACGTGGGCTGCGGTCGCCGCGACGACGACGCTGAAGAAGGGCGCGACCGTCACGCTCGCGAACGCGATGCCGATGTCCGACTTCACCTCGCCCACGCTCAAGCGCACCTTCGCGACCATCTACTTCGCAGAGCTCGCGCACTAGAACGCCGATTGCCTGACCGACGCGGCGTGTTATATGCGCCACAACCATGAGCTCACTCGTCGAGTCCCTCTCGAACCCACTGGGTAAGCCGTTCATCTTCGCGCTGCTGCTCATCGCTGCGCACGTGTTCTTCGTCATCACCGTGCTCCGGTTCATCCGGTTCATGATGATCGGCAGGCCCGACATCCCCACCGATCGGCTCGGCGCGCGCGTCGGCTCGGTGCTCGTGTACTGGCTCGGCCAGAAAAAGGTCCCCGAGAAGGTCTCCTACAAGAACCAGCCCGGGCTCACGTCGGTTCATCACCTCATCATCTTCTGGGGCTTCCTCGCCATCACCGTTGGCACGACCGAGCTCTGGCTCAACGGGCTCGATCCGATGTGGGACTTCTCCCTGCTCGGCCCGCTGTATCACCCGCTCAGGTGGGTCATCGACGTCTTCAGCCTGCTCGTGCTCCTCGCCGTGAGCTTCGGCTTCTTCCGTCGCATCGTCATCAAGCCGCGCCTCATCCCGATGTCCGTCGAGGCCGCCGCGATCCTGGGCGCCATCGCCGTCTTGATGCTCACGCACTTCGCCTTCCACGGCTTCCGCATGATCTCGCACGGCATCGCGGGTGAGAGCTGGGCGCCGATCTCGTCGGTGGTGGCCGGCATCTTCTCGGGCGTACCTGCCGGGATTGCGCACACGCTGTCCGAGGTGTGCTGGTGGATCCACATCGGTATCCTGCTGTGGTTCCTCAACTTCATCCCGTACTCGAAGCACATCCACATCCTCGGTGCGATGCCGAACATCTTCTTCCGCAACCTCGGTCAGCGCGGCGTCATGCCCAAGCTGAACCTCGAGGACGAGAACGACTGGGGCGTCGGCAAGATCGAGCAGTTCACGCAGAAGTCGCTCATGGACCAGTACGCGTGCACCGAGTGCGGCCGCTGCTCCAACTTCTGCCCGGCGTTCAACACCGACAAGCCGCTCTCGCCGATGCACTTCATTCACGATCTGCGCGACGAGATGATCGAGCGCGGCGGCATCGTCGCGACGATCCAGGGCCTCAAGGCCGAGCTCGCGGACGTCGAGACGACGACGGCCCAGAGCGGCGCATGGTCGCAATCGGCACCAGGGGGCGAGAAGTCGGGCCACGTGGTGACGCGCATGGAGCAGATCCGCGCCGACCTCGCGCAGGCGCAGACTGCGCACGACGCGCTCGCGCCGCTGGTCGGCGGTCGCGTCAAGGACGAGACGCTCTGGGCGTGCACGACGTGCGGTGCGTGCCAGGAGGTCTGCCCGGTCTTCATCGACCACCCGCTCAAGATCCTGCAGATGCGCACGCACCTCGTGCTCACCGAGTCGCGCATGCCCCCCGAGCTGGCGCGCACGTTCACCAACCTCGAGAAGAACTCGAACCCGTGGGGCATCGCGGCCGAGAAGCGCATGGACTGGACCGAGGGTCTCGTCGTGCCGACCATCGCGGAGAACCCCGGCGCCGAGTACCTGCTGTTCGTCGGCTGCGCCGGCGCCTTCGACGATCGCATCAAGAAGAGCATGCGCGCGCTCGTCGAGGTCCTGCACGCCGCGAACGTGACGTTCGCCGTTCTCGGCAACTCGGAGGGATGCTCGGGCGATCCGGCACGTCGCGCCGGCAACGAGTACCTCTTCCGGACGCAGGCCGAGCAGAACGTCACGGCGATGAACGAGGCGAAGGTCAAGAAGGTCATCGCCAGCTGCCCGCACTGCTTTCACACCATCAAGAACGAGTACCCGCAGTTCGGTGGCGACTTCGAGGTCATCCACCACACGAAGATCATCGATCACCTCCTCGAGAACGGGCGCATCCAGCTCGAGACCGAGGTCGGCGGCGTGAAGAAGGTCACCTACCACGACAGCTGCTACCTCGGCCGCTGGAACGGCGAGTACAACGCACCGCGCTCTGCCATCCAGCAGACGCTCGCCAAGACGGGCGGCACCTTCGTCGAGCCCGAGCGCAACAAGGAGCACGGCTTCTGCTGCGGTGCCGGCGGCGCACGCATGTGGATGGAAGAGAACATCGGCACGCGCGTGAACCAGAACCGCACCGACGAGCTCATCGCCACGGGTGCCGATATCGCCGCGGTCGCCTGCCCGTTCTGCACGATCATGGTCACCGATGGCGTGAAGTCGCGTGACGCGGAGGACAAGATGCAGGTCCTCGACGTCGCCGAGCTCATCGCGAAGTCGCTCAAGCGTCAGAAAGCCAAGAAGGCGGAAACGGCCGCCGCCGCCCCGCTTCCGGAGCCACTTCCGACGCCCGCCACGGAGCCGACCGCCTCGTAACTCGCGGGTGGTATAGTGAGCCCGCCGTGGGCTCACCTACCCTCATCGGCTTTCCCGCAGCGCCGCGACAGCCCGACGAGGCAGGTGGCGGAACGGTCGCGCCCACAGGCGAAGGCCTCCTCGGAGTGCGCGTCGTCGTGCGGACGCCCACCGTCGAGACGTTCATCCAGAAGTACAGCCGGTTCGTCAAGGACGACCGCATCTTCATCTTCACCAAGACCTTCCAGCCGCCGGGCACGCGCATGCGGTTCGCCCTCGAGCTCGGTGATGGCAAGCCGCTCGTCACCGGCGAAGGCACGGTCACGCGCGTCCGCCCCGAGACGGGCGACGCGAACCGTCCGCCCGGCATGGAGCTGCGCTTCGTGCCGAGCGATGATGCGAGCCGCAAGCTCGTGGAGCTCATGCTCGCCGAGCGCGACACGCGGTCGTCCACGCTTCGTCCTGTCGTCGTCGAGCCGCGCGCCGAGCTGCCCGCGCTGCCGCTGACCGGCGCGCATCCCTCGCTCCCCGCGAGCCGCATGCTGCTCGCCCTGGCGCCGCAGAGGCCCGAGGTGCCGCCGCCGGATGACGCGCCATCGGCCGCGCTCATCCCGGAGCAGGCACGCGCTGCGGCGCTCGCGCACAGCCTCGCACCGCCCGCCGCAGAGTCACCACCGTCGTCGGTGCGCGTCACCACGCGAGCACACGTCGTGCCGGTCGCCGAGCCGGCGTCGCCAGCCTTCGACGAGAGCTGGTCACGTCCGGCACAGGCCCACCCCTCCGTCACCACGTCGCCTAGCGGCGCGCACTCCACGCTCGATCCAGACTCGCTCTTTGCGATGCCCGAGCCCCACAGCACACCGGAGCCGCAGGTCGACGAGGGACTGCCACCGCTCCCCGAGGAGCGCACGTCGCTGACGAAGATCTCCGACGAGCTGTCGCAGTCGTTTCCCGGCGTCGCGCCGTCGTTCGTGGAGACCTGGCGGCCGCTGAGCGCCGACCCGTCGCTGGTGCCGGCCAACCCGTTCAGCGAGCTTCCCGACGACGCGATCGAGTACTTCGTGGAGTGGTCGATCGACCGCTCCCAGGGGCCGCAGCCCCTCGCCACGCCGCCGATCGCCGCCCCCGCGATCGAAGCGTGGAGGCTCCAGTCACAGATGCTGCCGGCGCTCTCGCTTGCGCCCGAGCGGCAGGCGCAGCGTCGTGGGTTCATCGTCGGCGTGTGCGTCGGGCTCGTCCTCGGCGGCTGCGCCGTCGCGCTGGCCCTCACGATGCGCACGCCCGCGCCACCACCGGTCGCGCGCGCGGTCGAGGCCCCTCGCGCGGTGCCACCGGTCGTGCCGGTCGTCGCGCTGCCCGTCGCCGTCGCGCGGCGCTCTGACGTGGCGATCACATCGCACCCGGTGGGCGCGACGTGCGTGGTCGACGGTGCGCCTGCGGGACGCACACCGGTCACGCTTCCGCTCGACAACGGCACGCACGCCGTCGTGCTCACGATGGATCGGTACGCGTCGCTCGAGACGACCGTTGTTGCGCCGGGCTCGCTGGACGCGACGCTCAAGCGCCCCGAGGCGAAGCTCAAGGTCACATCGTCTCCGACGGGCGGAGAGGTCAAGATCGACGGTCAGGAGCGCGGGGTCACCCCGCTTTCGGTCTCGCTCTCGGCCTACGAGAACCACGAGGTCGCCATCGCCGGTGCAGGCGGTCGCTCGTGGCATCGCAAGCTGTACGTGCGCGCGCCGTCGATGAGCGTGGCGGCAAAGCTCGGGAGCGCGCCGCCTTTGCACCCGAAGGGGTTCCGGTGACGTCGTGGCCAAGAAGCGTCCCACGGGCTTCCACACGCCGTTCGCCGATCTGAAGCTACCGCCGCCGCCGCCCGCGCTTCCGAAGCTCGCGCCGCCCGCACCGGTGAACGTACCGGACGAAGCGCTCTTCGACGACGCGATGCGGGCGGTCGCGCCGTTGCCCCAGGATCCTCGTGGCCGCCTCGGTCCGCTCGGCGCCAGCCTCGAGGTCGGACGCCCCGCGCACCGCGCCAAGGCCGACGACGAGGCCGAGGCCTACGCGGAGCTCGCCGATCTCGTCGACGGGACCGGCACCTTCGACATCGCGTCCACCGACGAGTACGTCGAGGGCGTCGCCGATGGCATCGATCGCCGCCTCGTCCGGAACCTGCGACGCGGCGAGTACGCGATCCAGGCGCACATCGATCTGCACGGCCTCGTGCAGACGCAGGCACGCGTCGAGGTCGAGGCGTTCATCGAGGAGTCGCGCCTGCACGGGCTGCGCTGTGTGCTCATCGTTCACGGACGCGGGCTGCACTCGAAGGAGAACATGCCGGTGCTGAAGGAGCGCGTCGGTCAGTGGCTGTCACGCGGACGCATCGCGCGCGGCGTGCTCGCGTTCGTGTCCGCGCTGCCGACCGATGGCGGCACCGGCGCGGTGTACGTGCTGTTACGCCGTTGACCCCTGCCGCAGAGCTACTCGTCGTCCTTGGCGGAGAGCGAGGCGAGGACGCTCGCGTCCTCGAGCGTGGTGGTATCACCTGATACGGTCTGGCCCGCGGCGATCTCCTTGAGTAGACGCCGCATGATCTTGCCGGAGCGTGTCTTCGGCAGCGTGTCGGTGAAGCGGATCTCCTCGGGGCGGGCGAGCGCGCCGATCTCCCGCGTGACGTGCTCGCGCAGCATGGCCACCACATGAGGGCCAGGCTCCCTGCCGCTCTTCAGCGTCACGAAGGCCACGACAGCCTGGCCCTTCTGCTCGTCGGGGCGACCGACGACGGCGGCCTCGGCGACATGCGGATGGGCGACCAGCGCGCTCTCGATCTCCATGGTGCCGAGGCGGTGACCGGAGACGTTGAGCACGTCGTCGACGCGGCCCATGACCCAGAGGTAGCCGTCCTCGTCGAGGCGCGCGCCGTCGCCGGCGAAGTAGAACGGCGTGCCCGTCTCCGGATCCGTGATCTCGGAGAAGTAGCTCTTCAGGTAGCGCTCGGGATCGTTCCACAGCGTGCGCAGCATGGAAGGCCAGGGACGCTTGAGCACGAGCAGGCCGCCCCGCCCCTTGCCGACGGGCCTGCCGTCGCGATCGACGACATCGAGGATCACGCCGGGCAGCGGCAGCGTGCAGGAGCCAGGCTTCGTAGGGGTGGCGCCGGGCAGCGGCGAGACCATGATGGCGCCCGTCTCCGTCTGCCACCACGTATCGACGATGGGGCAGCGCTCGCCGCCGATGACGCGGTGGTACCACATCCACGCCTCGGGGTTGATGGGCTCACCGACGGAGCCGAGCAGCCGTAACGACGAGAGATCGTGTCGCCGCGGCAGCTCCTCG
The DNA here is from genome assembly GCA_039923495.1 of Polyangia bacterium. Classification (GTDB taxonomy): domain Bacteria; phylum Myxococcota_A; class Polyangia; order Palsa-1104; family Palsa-1104; genus JBDTCO01. The sequence continues at coordinate 8,085 of JBDTCO010000259.1, read as the reverse complement.
CCCCAGCGCATGAACGTGCGGATCGCCGTCGGCGCCGTGTAGAGGATCGTGACCTTCTCGTCGGCGCAGATCTTCCAGAAGCGATCCTTGTCCGGCTGATCGGGCGCGCCCTCGTACAGCACGACCGTCGCTCCGTTGAGCAGCGCTCCATACACGACGTACGAGTGGCCGGTGACCCAGCCGATATCGGCGGTACACCAGTAGATGTCGTCCTCGCGCAGATCGAAGACCAGCTTGGTCGTGTAGGCGATCTGCACGCCGTAGCCGCCGGTCGAGTGGACGACGCCCTTCGGCTTGCCCGTGGTCCCGGACGTGTAGAGAATGAAGAGCGGGTGCTCGGCGTCGACGGGCACCGCCGCGACGGGCTCTGCGGCCGAGACGACGTCCGCCCACTCGACGTCGAGCGGCGTCCTGTTCGTCGGACAGTGCGTGCGGCGCACCACGACGACGGCGGTCACCGTGGGGCACGCACCGTCCGCGAGCGCGCGATCGACCATGTCCTTCAGCGCGACCACCTTGCCGCGGCGGAAGCCACCGTCGGCGGTGATGACGATCCTGGCGCCGGCGTCACGCACGCGATCGCGGATGGCCTCGGCCGCGAAGCCACCGAAGATGACCGAGTGCGTGGCACCGAGGCGCGCGCAGGCCAGCATCGCTACGGCGAGCTCCGGCACGAGCGGCATGTACAGCGCGACGCGATCGCCAGCCTCGATGCCGAGCGCGCGCAGCGCCCCGGCCGCCTTCGCGACCTGCTCGTGCAGCTGCCGGTACGTGTAGACGCGGCGCTCACCGTCGGGCTCGCCGACCCATACGAACGCGGGCTTGTCGCCGCGCGTGGCGAGGTGGCGGTCGAGGCAGCTGACAGTGAGGTTGAGCTTGCCGTCGGTGAACCAGCGATAGAACGGCGCGTCGGACTCGTCGAGGATCTGAGACGGCGGGTGGCTCCACTCGAGCGCCGCGGCCTGCTTGGCCCAGAACCCCGGGAGATCGCGCTCGGCCTCCGCGTACAGCGCGCGGTACGCCTCCATAGAGCCGACGCACGCGTTCGCGGCGACCTCGGCCGGAGGCGGGAACACGCGCGTCTCTCTCAGGAGGGAGTCGATGCCCGATGAAGGTGTGCGCTCGCTCATGCGGCGAGGACTGTAACGCGCGATCTCGCGACGCAAAGTGGTTTGACACGTCGTTTGTGCCCTGCGTACGATTCGCCCGGCCCGAGGCCTCGGTCGACGGCGAGGACACCCATGCAGAAACGCTCGCTCGTCTTGTTGAACTTCCTGCTCACCCTCGGGTGTGCGCTCGCGCTCGCGGCGTGCGGCCGCTCGTCGTTCGACGGCGCACCCTGTGGCAGCGACGTCGACTGCCCCGCCGGTAAGACCTGCTTCGCAGGCGCCTGCGCGCAAGGCACCGACGGCGCCATCAACACCGACGGCGGCAAGCCCGGCGACGGCATGGTTTCCTTCGACCTCGCGACCGGCGATCTCGCCGGCGCCGATCTCTCGGGCTGCACGCAGGTGGGTTGCCCTGCGAGCTACACGTGCCACGACGACGTCTGCGTCCCCAGCACCTGCTCGAGCGGCGTGCCCTGCCCCACGGGCTACGCGTGCAGCAACGGTGCGTGCGCGCCCATCGCCTGCCCGGCCTGTCCCGCCAACGCGGTCTGCACCGATCCGTCGGTCGGCTGCGTCGCCGTCGACTGCACCCACATGCAGTGCCCCACGGGGTCCGTCTGCCAGATGGGAAGCTGTGTCCCCGACACCACGCCCGGGTGCGGCACCGGCGCGGCGTGCCCGTTGCTCGCCACGTGCGAGAACGGCCAGTGCTGCGTCGACCTGCTCAACCTCTGCATCCCGCCGCCCGTCGGCTGCGGCCCGAGCAACGACATCTGCCCGCCCACCTTCTCGTGCGACAACGGCGCGTGCTGCGCGGCCGCCCTCGGCATCTGCATCGCGCCCATCGCGCAGTGCGGCAACGGCGTCACGTGCCAGGCCGGCAGCTCCTGCCGCTTCGGCTTCTGCATCCCGAACGGTGGCGGCGGCATGTGCAACAGCGCCACCGACTGCGCCGCAGGGGACGACTGCCAGTTCGGCTTCTGCATCCCCGGCGGCATCATCAGCATGTGCACCACCGCTGCCGACTGCAACGGCGGATCCTGCGTGTTCGGCATCTGCATCCCCGGTGTGCCGATGTCGGGCTGCACCTCGAACGCCGGGTGCGCCTCGGGCGAGGACTGCGTCGGCGGCCTGTGCATCCCGTCCATCGCGCCCGGCAGCTGCACGACCAACGGCGATTGTCCGACGGGTGACACGTGCGTCGCCGGCGCGTGCATCCCCGCGACCATGAGCGGCTGCACGAGCGACGCCGAATGCGGCGCCGGGCGCGTCTGCACGAGCGGCGCCTGCGTGGTCCCGACGTCGACCGCGTGCGAGAGCCCGAGCGACTGCCAAGGTGGTCAGGTCTGCGACTTCACCACCGGCGCGTGCATCCCGTCGATCGCGTGCAACACCGACAGCGATTGTGCGGGCGGGCTCTGCGTCCAGACGCACTGCCAGGCGTGGACGCTGTGCGACAGCGGCCAGGCCTGCGGCGCCGGCCTCGTGTGCAGCCCCGGTCACGTGTGCCTGCCACCTTCGGCCTGCGCCATCGACTTCGACTGCCCGACGGGCGAGCGCTGCCAGCAGGGTCGCTGCGAGCCCACGAGCTGCACCACGTCAGCGGACTGCAACGACGGCTACCGCTGCCGCACCAACAACCACCGCTGCGCGCCGGTCCGCTACTGCGCGCACGACACCGACTGTCCGAATACGACCACCTGCATCAGCCACACGTGCCAGTAGTCGTGCTGTCTCCCCCGAACACGAGAGCCCATTCATGAAGATCACGTCCGTCCGTTCGACCGCTCGGCGCCTCACCGCAGGTGTCGCGCTCTATGGCGCGCTCCTCGGGAGCACCGCACTGGCGCAGCCCGTCGAGGATCCCGGGATGCCGGCCGAGACACCGCAGCCGGTCGCGACGCCCGTCGTCACCATGCAACCATCGACCACGCCGGGCTACACCGAGACCGTCTCGGAGACGGTCACGAGCGGTCCGTCGGGTCCGCGCGAGACCGGCATCCAGTTCTACGATCGCACCGCGACGGCGACGTACGGCGGCCCGATTGGCCTGCTTCGCACGCTCACGGGCGACGTCGGCAATCAGGGCTCGTTCCGCCTCTCGATGAACTTCAGCTTCTTCAAGGGCTCGTCGTTCCTCATCAAGGGCGACGCGACCGGCGCCGGCCGCGATCACGACTCGCGCTTCGCGGGTGACATCACGCTCAGCTACACGCCGTGGAAGTACCTCGAGCTCTACGCGTCGCTCTTCAACACGTCGAACAAGAACGATCGCGTCGATCCGGGCCGCACCGATCCGGAGGTCATCCTCGCGCTCGGCGACTTCGAGCTCGGCGTCAAGGGTCGCATCCCGCTGCACCGCTCCTTCAACCTCGGCATCCACGCCGGCGTGCGCTTCCTCAACGGCGTCTCGGGCGTCAGCTTCGACGGCAAGAGCACGAACTTCGACGCCGACCTCATCGGGTCGTTCGACGCCCGCCAGCTCAACGCCAAGATTCCACTTCGCTTCCACATCAACTACGGCTACCTGCTCGACAACTCCGCCAAGCTCTTCCCCGCCGGTCAGTGCGCGCTCTCGACGGGCAACGATTCTTGCATCCGCTCCCGCGTCGTCGAGACGTTCGCCTACGGTGTCGGCCAGCAGCGCCTCCGCCTCGCGCTCGCGGTCGACGTGCCCCTCGTGCTCGGCTCCGTCGGTCTGCAGCCGTTCTTCGAGTATCACAACGAGGTCTCGCTCGGCCACGGCGACAGCGTCATCCGCGACACGCTCGCCAGCGATCCGAACGTCTCGCACTCGCGCTTGACGAACCGCACCGCACAGTACGTCACCATCGGTGCTCGCGTGCGTCCCGTCGCCGGCCTGGTGCTCACCGCCGCGGTCGATGCAGGCCTCACGTCGGTCGGATTTGCCTACGGCCCGCCGACGCTGCCGTGGGACGTCGTCCTCGGGATGGCGTATGCGTACGATCCGCCCGGCCGCGCGCGCACGAAGGTCATCACGCGCACCATCACCCGCACGCCCACCGCGCCGCCGACGCCGCTCGAGGGTCACGTGCGTGGCGTCGTTCGTGACGCTGCCACGAAGAAGCCGCTCGCTCGCGTCCTCGTGGCCTACACCGGTCTCACACCGCAGATGACGGGCGAGGACGGCACGTTCGTCAGCTACGGCCTCCCGCCCGGCCCGGTCTGGCTCGCCGTCAGCCGCGACGAGTACGAGGCGCAGAAGGTCTCCACCGACATCCACGCGGGCACCGAGTCGGCGGTCGAGGTCCTTCTTCAGGCCAAGCCGCCCGAGGCCGCGCTCGTCAAGGTCAAGGTCACGGACGGCTCGCAGCCGGTCGCGTCCACGGTCCACTTCACGGCCGCAAGGGGCGCAGCGCTCGAGGCCGAGCCCGCCCCGGCGGGTGGCTACCAGCTACGTCTGCCTGCCGGTGAGTACGCGATGGACGTCGTCGCGGTGGGCTACCTCGCTCGCTCGCAGCCCGTCACGGTCCAGGCCGGCGGTACGCAGTCGGTCGACGTGACGCTTCGCAAGAAGCCGAGGGTCTCGCACGTCAAGATCGCCAAGGGCGAGATCGTGCTGAGGGGTACGATCCACTTCGCGAGCAACGCTACCGGCATCCGTCCCGACAGCGGCGAGCTCCTCGACGAGATGGTCGATATCCTCATTGCCAACCCGCAGATCCACCACGTCCGCATCGAGGGTCACACGGACAACGCCGGCAACGCGGCGCACAACCTTGCGCTCTCGAAGGGCCGCGCGGCGTCGGTCATGACGTACCTCGTCCAGCACGGCATCGACGGCACGCGTCTCGAGTCGGAGGGCTTCGGCGCCTCGCGCCCGCTCGTGCCGAACATCACCGCCGCGAACCGCGCCAAGAACCGCCGCGTCGCGTTCAAGATCACCGAGTAGCCACGGCGCTCTCGAGCGCTTCGCTCCCACGACCGACAACTTCTTTCGCGCTGCGGGCACCTTCTCCGCGCATGTGCCGATAAGCCCGAGGGTTCTATCGCAGCGCGAAAGAATGTGTCATGGATAACGCCGTGGAGAGCGACGTGGGATCTGCCGAGCTGCCGTCGACGGCAGGCGATCTTGCGGACGATCCAATCATGGCCGAGGCACTCGGCCTCGAGCGCATGCTCGCGGCCGAGCCAGGCGTCCTGCTGACCCGCGAGCGCGTGTGGAGTCGCCTGCGCGGCCTGCGCGAGTCGTGGATGGCGAAGCCAGACTCGTTTTCGCCGGGCGCTGTCGCCAAGCTGAAGTCGCTCGGACGCCAGCTCCGGACCTCTGCCGACGAGATCGACCTGCTGGCCAGCCTGTCCGAGACCTTCGGATTCAACGGCTTTCGCCCCGGCCAGGAGCCGGCGATCCGCGCCATCCTCGGCGGCCGCGACTGCCTCGCGGTGATGCCGACCGGCGCCGGCAAGTCGCTCACGTACCAGCTCCCCGCGCGCCTCCTCGGCGGCACCACGCTCGTCGTCTCGCCGCTCATCGCGCTCATGCGCGACCAGGTCGAGGCGATGAAGGAGGTCGGCCTCCGCGCCACGTACCTCAACTCCACGCTCTCGCCCGACGAGCGGCGCGAGCGCACGCGCGACCTCGTCGAGGGCAAGTACGAGCTCGTCTACGCGGCACCCGAGGGCATCGAAGGCGCTGCCGGCGCGGCGCTCGACAGGCTACGGCCGCGCGTCGTCGCCATCGACGAGGCGCACTGCATCAGCGAGTGGGGCCACGACTTTCGCCCCGCGTATCGCAACCTCAAGGGCCTGCGCCGACGCTTCCACGGCGCGCCGGTCCTCGCGCTCACCGCCACGGCCACCGACCAGGTGCAGCGCGACATCGTGCGCGAGCTCGCGATGACCGATCCGCTGTCGGTGCAGACGAGCTTCTTCCGCTCCAACCTGCGCATCTCCGTCCTCAAGAAGGGCGAGGACGGCGTCACCGGCAAGGGCGCGCAGCTCAAGGATCGCCTGCTCGCGCTGGTGCGCGCGCGTCGCGGCGACGCCGGCATCATTTACTGTCAGTCACGCAAGAGCGTCGAGCGCACCGCCGAGCACCTCCGCAAGGCCGGCGTGCAGGCGCTCCCCTACCACGCCGGGCTCGAGCCCGAGGTTCGCAACCGCGTGCAGGACGCGTTTCGCAAGGACGACTGCGACGTCGTCGTCGCGACCATCGCGTTCGGCATGGGCATCGACAAGTCCAACATCCGCTACGTCATCCACCGCGACATGCCGCGCTCCATCGAGGCCTACTACCAGGAGATCGGCCGCTCGGGTCGCGACGGCGTCGCCGCGGACTGCATCCTCTTCTACTCGTACGCCGACGTGATGGGCTACGACCGCTTGCTCGGCGATAGCCCGCAGGAGGTCCAGGATCGGCAGCGCGCGCGCATCCGCGAGATGTACGACTGGGCAGAGGGCAGAGGCTGCCGTCACGCCGCGCTCGTCGGCTACTTCGGCGAGCGCATCGGCCCGTGCGGCACGAGCTGCGATACGTGCGGCGGCATCGAGACCAAGTCCAGGGTCACGCTTCCGAAGGAGCGCAAGGCAAAGCCGCTGCCTGCGCCCGCGCCGCAGACACATGCGGATGATGCCGACGGTGAGCTCTTCCAGGCGCTGCGGGCGCTGCGCAAGAAGCTCGCGGATCAGCGCGGCGTGCCGGCGTATGTCGTGCTGTCCGACGCGACGCTGCTCGAGATCGCGCGCCGTCGCCCGCTCGACGAGGACGCGCTGCGGGCGATCTCGGGGATCGGACCGAAGAAGCTCGAGCAGTACGGCGCGCAGCTCCTCGCAGCCGTTCGCGGCGAGTAGCTGCGCGGCCAGCAAGGCGCGCACGGCTGGTCGTTGGCGGCGTCGTCGCCACCTGCGCCATCGCCTTCGCTACCGCGATCACAGGCTTCGCTCCGGACGCTCTGGCCACGCATCGGCAGGTCGCCGGAACATTGGATGGACACTTCGAACGCGCCCACGTCGGCGTGATGAAGCGCGGCACTTCTCGCGATGCTCGTCGAGGTGGACCAGTGGCACCCTTCGTGGGCCGTATCCACCTCCGCCGCGACGGCGTGCGTCGCCGTCATGCAACGACGCTGCTGCCGACCCACCGGGATGCGTTCCTGCTCGGGCTGCACGGCTGGTCGGAGCCCGCCAACGCCGTTGTCGAGCGCGGGAGACATTCGCGTCCCAATACCGATGATTGGCGGGCCGGTGGGCGGCCCGTCAGGTCCCCGTCGGGGTGGAAGTGACCTACGGGCAGGTGATTTCGACCAGCGAGGCGATTCCGGTCGGAATGGGGACCGCCTGGTCGATGTAGGTCACGACGAAGGCGCCCGTGATGGGATCTGCGGCGACCTTCGGGTTTTTCGCGCTGCTTGCGATGAGGAAATCACTCCACTCGGAGGTCGCGTCCGCAGCATAGCTCCCGAAGACGAAGCTGTCTTGCTGGTACACCACGAGGTAGTGCCCCTGCCCGGTAGCGCCACCCACGGTTCCGCTCGTCCCGACGCGGGTCAGTTCCGGTGCGTTCGACGGCTCGCCCGACACGCGCACACGCACCGCCCGGAGCTCGGGGCCTTCGTGCCCTGCAACGAGGAGCTGCGAATCGCTCGAGACGTCGACGACGGCCACGAAGTCGGGATCGAACGACGTGTTCAGCGCTATCGGCTGCGACGCGATGAAGGTCCCGTTGCTGGGACTTGTCAGCGTGATGAAGCTGTCGGCGTGCTTCGTCGTGTTCGAGTCAGGGACAATAGACGAGTACACCCCGACGCCGACACCCGGTCCCGCGGACAGCACCCGCGCGTCCGTGACGTTCGCCTTCACGGTGATCACCGAGCCGCCTGCTTCGAAGGTCGCGTTCGAGCCGCACGTGTTGACGGCGAGCCGTGTGCCGAGGAAGGCCGACACATCCGCGCTCGTCTCGGTGGCGCTTCCGCAGTTGAAGCTGTTCGACGAGACATTTAGGAACGCCGGGGCGGGG
>JBDTCO010000258.1:0-2807 GCA_039923495.1 Polyangia bacterium | reverse complement strand
GGCACCATCACGCTCGATGACACCCACGTGCACAGCGGCTCGCAGGCGGCGTACGTCCGCGTCGATCAGCCAACGATGAATGAGGGCGGCGCCTACGTCGGGCTCCAGCTCCCGATCTCGCCGCTCCCGACGAACCTCTACGTGCGCGCTTTCTTCTACCGGCCGGCGGGCGACACGCAGATGGAGCTCTTCTTCATCAAGAAGAGCCTCATGTCCGACCGCAGCACCGATGGCCTCTACGCGGATGCGAGCAAGGGGAACTCCTCCGTGGTCGACGTGATCGATGGCAACCCGGCCTCGATGAAAAACAGCTCCGTGACGTTGAAGGAGGACGCGTGGTCGTGCGTGCAGTGGTCCATCGTCGGCATCGGCTCTCCCGATGCCGTCGAGGTCACGCTCGCCATCGACGGCGTAGTTGGGATCGTCGTCCCGGCCTCGAGTGGCTACTCGACCGACAGCGCCTTCTCGATCGGTCAGGTCGTGGTCGCGGGAGACGTCGCGCCCGTGGAGTTCTGGGTCGACGACCTCGAGCTCTCGAGCATGCCGATCGGCTGCGATCTCTAGCGCTGCCCGAGATACACACGTAAGCCGCCGTTGGACAGCGGCGTGTGCTTCGTGAGGCCTAGCTCCGACAGGCGCGCGCGATCGGGGAGCAGCACTGCAGCACGCCACGCGACGAAGGGGCCGAGCAGTGCCCGACGGAGATCGCGCAGCGCCTGGCTGTCACCGCCGATGCGCTTGCCGTAGGGCGGATTGGTGAGCAAAAGGCCGTGCGTGACGCGTGGCCTGGCGCGCGCGATGGGTACGTGCTCGAACTCGATGGTGACACCTGCACGCTCGGCGTTCGCGCGCGCGGTGGCGAGCTGTGCGGCGTCGGTGTCCGAGGCGAAGACCGGCGGCGCGGAGACGATGCGTGCGCGCGCCTCCGCGCGGAGCTCTTGCCAGCGCTGCTCGTCGTGCTCGACGAAGCGCTCGAACGCGAAGGTGCGATCGAGCCCGGGCGCGCGGTTCGACGCACGGAGCGCGCCCTCGATCGCGATCGTGCCCGAGCCACACATTGGATCACACAGGGGCTCGTCGGCGCGGTGCGCACAGATCGCCAGCAGCGCGGCGGCCAGCGTCTCGCGCAGCGGTGCGTCGCCGCCATCGGTGCGCCAGCCGCGGCGGTGGAGCAGGGCGCCGGACGTATCGAGGCTCACCGTGAACATGTCGCGCAGGCCGCGCAGGACGAGCGCGTTCGCATCGTCGTCATCGGTGGTGACGAGGCCGAAGGCCTTCGATAGGGTCTCGGCGGCGCGCTCGACGATCGCGCCCGTGTGGAACAGCCGCGAGCGCGTCTGGCTGGCGCGCAACGAGATCTTCGCGCCGCGCGGGAGCCACCGCGCGAGCGGGAGCTTGCCGAGACCGCGCTGCAGCTTGCCGAAGTCCCGCGCCTCGATGTCGCCGAGCCGCAGCAGCACGCGCGTCGGCAGCCGCAGCCACAGGTTCGCGCGTTGCACGAGCCCCGACGGGCCGCGCACCGTCACGCCGCCCTCGGTGGCCTCGATGCTGGCGTCGAGCGTTGCGCGTGCCTCGGCCTCGACGAGCGCCTCGGTGCCGGGCGCCGCAACGAGGAACAGCGCGACGTCAGTCGTGCTCGGTGGCGAGGTCTTCATGGGGCGTGGACAGATCGTGGTGGGCTTCTTCGTGAGCCGATAGATCCACGCTCGCGACCTCGGCATCCGACCTCGCCCCGAAGTCGTACGGCACCTTGTACAGATCGGGCTGCGCCGGCGCGTGGAACGGTGCCTCGTGGCAGGCCGTCAGTGCGAGCGTGAGGATCAGCACGCGGATCATGTCCCGATCGTATCACGCGAAATCGTCGTCGAGTTCGTGCTACGAGCGACGCATGCCGCGTCGCCCGTGGATGATCGCGTTCTTGCTCCTGTCGTTCGTCGTGTTGCAGGTCCGGCCCGCGCTCGCCGAGCTCGTCGAGGTGGGGGCGCAGCGAGCGCGCTGTGACGACTTCGACCTCGACTCGCTCGCATCGGGGCTCGGACGCCTGCACGGCCTGCTCGTCTTGCCGCACGCGAAGCCGCTGTCCATCGGCGGCCGCAGCATCGCCGCCGCGACGTACGCGCAGCGCACGGTGCTCCCACTCCTCGAGGCCGCGGGCTCGGGTGACAGGCAGCGCGTATGCGCCCTCATCGCGACGATGTCGTGGTGGCGCGGCTCGCCGCTCGCCACCAACAAGCTGCTCTTCTCCGCGTACTACACGCCGATCGTCGACGGCAGCCTGACGAAAACCGCGCGCTTCCGCTATCCGCTCTATCGACGCCCGCCGAACGCGACGAGCTACGACTCCGGCCAGATCGTGGGGGGCGCGCTCGAAGGGCGAGGGCTCGAGCTCGTGTGGCTCGAGGAGCCGTACGATGCGCTGGCGTTGCAGGTCGAGGGCTCGGCACAGGTGCGCCTTCCGGACGGCTCCATGTTCGCGGTCGGCACCGATGGGCACAACGGCCACCCGTACACCAACGTCTCGAAGCTGCTCGCCGCTGACGGACGCCTCCCGAAGGGTCCACCGCCGCCGACGACGAAGCCAGGCAACCCGAAGGCACGCGCGTTCTTTGCCGCGCACCCCGAGCAGCTCCGGGTGTACTGGGCACGCAACCCGCACTACGTCTTCTTCAAGCGCGTGCAGGGCGCCGGCGGCGGCAAGCTGGGGATGCTCACGGGCGGACGCAGCCTCGCGGTCGATCCCACGGTGTACCCGCTCGGCAGCATCATCCTCACCCGGCCGCTGCGTGCCTTCCCGGGTGGGGACGGCA
>JBDTCO010000257.1:0-16977 GCA_039923495.1 Polyangia bacterium | reverse complement strand
CGGCGCCGAGGCGACGCGCGTCCTCGTCGTCGAAGTAGACGCGCGCTCCGTCGGGGAGCGCGGCGACCGCGCCGTTCTCCGCGATGGCGGCGTCGACGGGCAGGAGGGTGACGAGCACCTCTGCCCAGCCGAGTGGTCGGCCCGTGACGAGCACCGTCCGCAGCCCGGCAGCACGCAGCGCATGGAGCGCGGAGCAGGCTTCGGGGACGAGGTGACCGCCCTCGGTCAGCGTGTCGTCGATGTCCGAGAACACCCCGCGTGTGCGCCCTGCGAGCTCGGCCCACACTGCGCTCGGCACGTCGGTGAGGCGCTGGATGGGCTCGTTCAACAGTGTTTCCTAGTCCGTCGCTGGGACGCATGTTAGCATTGTCTTGGCCGCTACAAAGGGCTCGTCATGGACAAGCCAACAAAACCCCGCGCAGACGTCAGCAAGCTCGATCCCGGCAGCCCGCTCGATCCGACTCCGTTCGGTCGCTATCTGCTGATGGGGATGATCGCTCGCGGCGGTATGGCCGAGGTGTATCGCGCGAAGGAGCGCACGGCCGAGCTCGGGCCGCAGGATGCCCTCTATGCGGTGAAGTGCATGCGTCCGCAGCTTGCGCGCGAGGCCCGCTTTGTCGACATGTTCGTGCGCGAGGGCAAGCTCGCGATGCTGCTCCAGCACCCGGCGATCGTACGTACCGTCGAGATCGACCGCTTCGAGCAGCACCACTACATCGCGATGGAGTACGTCGCCGGCAAGGATCTCACGCAGATCCTTCGTCGCTGTCAGGAGACGAACCAGCGCATCCCCGTCCCGCACGCGGTCACCATCGCGGCGCGTATGTGCGAAGGGCTTCAGTTCGCGCACACGCTGGTCGATGCAGAGGGTCGTCCACTCAACATCGTGAACCGTGACGTCTCGCCGTCGAACGTGCGCCTCAGCTACGACGGTGAGGTCAAGCTGCTCGACTTCGGGATCGCGCAGGCCATGTTGAAGATCACGTCGGAGATCGGCGTGCTCAAGGGCAAGTTCAGCTACATGTCGCCGGAGCAGATTCGCGGCATGCCCGTCGACGCGCGCACGGACGTCTTCTCCGCCGGCATCATCCTCCACGAGATGCTGACCACCGAGAAGCTGTTCCGGAGCGATACCGAGTTCGCGCTGATGGAGAAGGTGCGCAAGGCCGATGTCGCGCCGCCTTCGAAGTTCAACCGTCGCGTGCCCGAGGCGCTCGACAAGATCGTGATGAAGGCGCTCGCGCGCGACCTGCCCGATCGCTACCAGAGCGCGGCCGAGTTCGCTGCCGATCTGAACGAGCTCGTTGCGCAGTACAAGCTCAAGTCGACCGAGATGCAGGAGCTCATCCGTGGCCTGTTCCGCACCGACTACCAGAAGGAAGCCGGAGAGGTCGCCGCATGCAAGGCCGCGTCTCTCGACGGTGACGACGGCATCGACGAGCTCGAGCTCAGCGTCGACGAGCTCCCGGCCGGTCAGGTGGAGCAGTTCGTGTCGATGCCGCTCGAAACGGCCCCGCCAGCCGCCAGCTCTGCCGCTCCCGCCCAGGGAAGTGGCCTGTGGTCGCGTCTCAAGGGCGCGCTCGGCGGCAAAAAATCGGAATCCGACGGGAGCCCGTAGGCTCTGTTCTGGCGGGTTTGCTGATCCACTTGTGAAAGCGGGCGCACAACAGTTACAATGAACGCCCTTGGGCATGTCCGACTCCGACTCCCCCCTCACCGAACCCATCCTCGTGATGCAGGACATCACGGGTCGCGTGCCGCTCCAGACGCTGCCATCGGTCCCCGAGCTCGTGCCGGTGCTTGAAGAGCTGTTCGCCACGGTCTCCTCCGAGATCGCAGGCGCCGATAGCGCTGAGCAGGGTGACGCGCTGCGGGTGCGTGCCGCGCTCATCGCCCTCGATGGTATGGGTGATCGGGCGCGAGCCCTCGACGTGCTCGCGGACGCCGAGCACCCGCTCACGCCGGCACTCCGGCTCGGCCTTGGGCAGGCTCCCGTGACGACACGGGATCGCGAGTCGATGCTCGCGGCACCCGACTGGGCCGTCGGCGCGGCGTATCTGTTCGCCCGCGGTGCCTACGCAGAAGCGGCCGAGCTCGCGGAGCGCGGCGGCACAGTCGGAGCCACGATCCGACGTATCTGCCTCGGCATCCTCGGTCAGTGGGAAGAGATCGTCCGGCTGGCCGAGGTCGTCGATCATGGCAACCTCGTCGCCGAGGCGGCGGCCATCGCGAGCGATCGTCTCGACGATTCGAACCATGCCGTGTCGCTGCTGCGGCGCCTCTCCGATCAGCGGCCGAGCGCGTACGTCCTCGAGCGGCTCTCCGAGCTCGGTGATCGTCCGGGCGAGGTCCTGCGTCAGAAGCTCGATCGTCTGGAGCCGAGCGCTGCGCCGGAGCGCGTCGCGACGGCGTTCCTGCTGGCGCAGGCGCTCGAGGAGGCGGGCTCCGAGAGCGAGGCAGAGCAGCTCGTCGTCACCGCCATCGTGGAGAGCGGCTCGTCGCTCGGGCTCGTCCTGCTCGGTCAGCGTTCGCTCGCTCGCCTCGCAGCGAAGCGGGGCGACTGGCATCGAGCGGCGGAGGCATGGGAAGGGCTGGCGCGCGAGTCCGGGTCGCCGTCCTTCGAGAGCGCGTATCTCCGTCGCGCGGCCGAGCTGTGGGATGCGCGCGTCGGCGCGGCCGATCGCGCGGTTGCGTTGTTCTCGCGGCTGCACGAGGCCGATCCCGGCGACGTCGCGATCGCGTCCGCGATGGTGCGGCTGCTCGTCCGTCAGGGCGCGCTGGCCGAGGTCGGGGGTGTGCTCACGAAGATGGGCGCATCGCGCGAGGAGGGCACGCACGCGGGCCTGCTGCTCGCCGCGCTGCTCGTCGAGGTCTCACCCGAGGCGAAGCCGAACGCCGCCCTCTGGCGCGACTGGGCCGATGCCGTCGCGGCGATGCAGTGGGACGACGCGCAAGCCATCGCTGCACGCACGCACGCGTTCGAGGCAGTTGCCCGCGGCCTGCGTGGGCTGTCCACGCGCAAGGCGCTCATCGAGCACTATCGTGTGGCCGCGCCCCTGCTCGAGCCACGCCGTGCCGCTGCGTATCTCGCCGTCGCTGGTGTGCTCGCGCTCGAGGAGAATCTCCTCGAGGTGGCCGGCGTGCTGTTCGACGAGGCCGCGTCGCGCGAGCCTGACGATCTGCTCGTGCACGCCGGTCGCGTCGCGCTGTACGAGCGCACCGCGCGCTACGCGGAGCTCGCGAAGGCGCTCGGCGCGCTCGTGCGCATCGTCGAGTCCACGAGCGCGCAGGCATCGCTGCACCGGAAGCTCGCGCGCGTGTCGATCGAGCAGCTCAACGACGTCGCCACCGCGCACGAGAGCTACGAGCGTCTGCTGGAGATCAATCCCGAGGACGTCAGCGTCGTCGAGTCGTTCGTGCGCCTGTGCGCCGAGGGCAGCAAGTGGGCACGCGCCATCGAGCTCGCCGAGCGAGCAGCCACGCTGACGGAAGGTGATCGCGCCGCCGAGCTCCTGCGCTACGCCGGTGACATCACCGAGCGCAACCTCGCCGACGACGATGCGGCGCTGCGTTTTTATGAACGAGCGCTCGAGCGTTCGCGCACGTTTGCACCCGCGCTGTCGGCGATGGCAGCGCTGCACAAGAAGCACAACCGCGTCGAGCTCCATCTCTCCACGCTGAAGTTGCTGCTCGACACGAAGCCGACGCAGGAGCGCCGCATCGAGGTCCTGCTCGAGTACGCGCGTGCCGCGGAGCGCGCCGATGGGGACGCCGCCGGGCACGATTTCGGTCGCGCGTACGCGGCGTACGAAGAGGTGCTCTCCATCGAGCCCGCGCAGGCCATCGCGCTGCCCGGCATCGAGCGCCTGTGCCGCGCCGGTGGCCGCTGGGCCGAGCTCGCCGAGCTCTACGCGCGCGCGCCCGACTCGCTGCGCACGCTGCGGGTGCGCTGCGAGTGCATGGAGCACCTCGAGCGCTGGGCAGAACTCTCGAAGCTGCGCGAACACGAGCTCCAGTTCCTCGAGGTGCCCGCCGAGGTCGCCGTCGCAGCGCGTGCGCTCGCGGAGCTCTACGAAGGGCGGCTGCACAACGCGGAAGCCGCGGTGCGCAGCTGGGCGCGCGTCTCGAAGGCCTCGCCCACCGAGGCCGAGCCGATGCGCGCCGAGCAGCGCCTCCACGAGGCGGCCGGTCGTCATCCGCAGCTGGCCGAGGCGATCGAGCGTGAGCTCGCGCTCGGCGAAGCGCTCGACAGCGCGCGTCGCGTCGAGCTGTGGACGAAGCTCGGTGAGCTCCGCAAGGGCCCGCTCAAGAACCCCGGCGAGGCCGCGCGTGCGTTCGAGGAGGTGCTGCGCCTCGATCCGCGTCGCGCCGAGGTCGTGGAGCAGCTCGTCGCGCTGTACAAGACGCTCGGTCGTGGCGACGATCTCGCGCGCATGCTCGATGTTCGGGCTGCCGCCTCGAACAACCCGCAGCAGCGGGCCAACACGCTGCGCGAGAAGGCCGAACTCCTCGAGAGCGAGGGCGACCTGCCGCGCGCGCTCGCCGCGTACCAGGAAGCCTTCACGCTCGATCCGGAGAGTCGCGCCTGCTTCACTGCCTACGAGAAGCTCTGTTACAAGGCCGAGCGCTGGAAGCAGGCGCTCGAACTCTACGACGCAGCCATCAAGCTCGTCGAGGACAAGAATTCGCGCGCCTACCGGCTCGCGGACCTGTACTCGCGACGCGGCCAGCTGCAGATGCAGTACCTCGGTGCGCTCGGTGAAGCCACGGCGTCGTACAAGCGCGTCCTCGAGCTCGACCCCGAGAACGACACGTCGCAGGCCGCGCTCGAGCGCATCTTCTCCGCGCAGAGCGACTGGTCTGGCCTCATCGGCGTGTACGAGGCGCGTGCTGCCGCGATGAAGACCGACGCGCGGCGCGTCGAGGTGCTCCGTCGCGCCGCGCGCGTCGCAGGCAGCAAGATGCGCGACGCCGCCGAGGCCTCGCGGCTGTACGAGTGCCTGCACACGGTCGACCCCACCGACTCGGAAGCAGCCGACACGCTCGAGCGCTACTACGACCGTGCCAAGCGGTACGACAAGCTCGTCGGGATCCTGCGCACGCGG
Source organism: Polyangia bacterium (assembly GCA_039923495.1). Lineage (GTDB taxonomy): Bacteria > Myxococcota_A > Polyangia > Palsa-1104 > Palsa-1104 > JBDTCO01. The sequence continues at coordinate 11,872 of JBDTCO010000257.1, read as the reverse complement.
CTCTCGCTCACCGCGGGGGGCGATGAAGCGATCGCGCTCTACCTCCGCATCGCACAGCTGTGCGAGGAGGGGTTGCGCGACGCCGATCAGACCATCGAAGCGTACCAGCGCGTGCTCGAGATCGCGCCGTCCAACCGCGAGGCGATCGATGCGCTCGGTCGCCTCTACGAGGGCACGGAGCGCTGGGCCGAGCTCGTCGAGGTCACGCGTCGCCAGATCCGCCTCGTCACCGATCGCGCGCAGAAGGCGCTGCTCTACTTCAAGTGCGGCTCTGTCATGGAGTCGAAGTTCGGCAAGGAAGACGACGCGATCCGCTACTACGACGCGGCCATCAAGACGTCGCCGTCGTGCCTCCCGGCCGTGCACGGTCTCCGCGATCTGCACCTTCGCCGGCAGGACTGGCCGCGCGTCATCCAGACCCTCGAGCTCGAGGCCAAGCTGTGGACCGAGGACAAGGAGCGCGCGGGCGTCTACGCGCACATGGGACAGATCTATGGCGAGCGTCTCGGCGACACCGCGCGCGCGGCGCAGTATTACGAGACGGCGCTGCAGGTCGATCGCGAGTGCCTCCCCGCCAACAAGGCGCTCTTCGAGCTCTACTCCGCTCGCGGCGACTACCAGCAGGCGCTCGCGCTCGCGGCCGTGCTCACGCAGAAGGTCTCGCGCGAGGGTGACCCCGTCGAGCGGTCGGAGTTCTATCGCAAGCGCTCCATCGTTGCGGAGAACACCGGCGACACGCGCGCCGCGGTCGACTCGCTCGTCGTCGCGCTGGAGATCCGTCCCGACAACCTCGACGCGCTCGACATGCTGGTGGCGCTGTGCCGATCTTCGCCGGACGCCTACGATTACGAGACGACGTTCCGCGAGCTCGAGAAGGTGCATCGCAAGCGTGATCTGCCCGAGGCGCTCGCGCGCGTTGTCGTTGCGCAGGCCTCGTTGCTAGAGCTGAACTACGACATCGACGGCGCCGAGGCCGGCTACAAGGAGGCGCTCCAGCTCGCGCCGATGGACTTCACCATCGTCGAGCCGCTCGTCGCGCTCAACGAGCGGCTGCGCCGCTTCGATGCGGCGGAGGCGCTCATCGAGACGTTCCTCGAGGGCGTGACCGACATGACTGCGCGTGCGACGGCTCGCCTTCGCCTCGCCTCGCTCTGCGGCGACGCCATGATGGACGCCGAGCGTGCGGCCGAGGTGCTCGGCTCCCTGCTCGCGGAAGATCCGAACCACAAGGAAGCGCTGTTCCTGTACTCGCAGGAGCTCTACCTGCTCGGGCGCTACCCCGAGGCCCGCACGATGAACGACAAGCTCGTCGAGATCGCGACCGCGCCCGAGCACACCGCGCCGCCCGAGGAGCTCGCGCGCTACTACGACTACCTCGGGCGCATCCTCGAGGCGTCCGGCGATCAGGCGGGCTCCACGCGCGCGTTCCGTCGCGCGGTCGATCTCGATCCGACGTATCCGCCAGCGGGCCTCGCGCTCGCGCGCCGTGCCGCGGCCACCGGCGATCTCGTGCAGGGCACGCGCGTGCTCGCCGATGCGCTCGAGGCTGCGGAGGCGAGTGGCAAGCTCGAGGCGGTGCTCACGCTGCAGCGCAGCCGCGCGCGCTTCCTCGTCACGTGGGGCGAGCTCGGCCTCGCCGCACAGGCCTTCCGCTCGCTGCTCGAGAAGGAGCCGGACTCCGTCGACGATCGCCTCGCGTACGCCGATCTGCTCGGTCGCTCGGAGCAGACGGTTCCGCAGGCCTTCGCGGAGCTCGAGCACGTCATCTCGCTCGAGCCGCGTCACAGCCAGGCGTATCGGCAGCTCGCGCAGCTCTACCAGCGCGTCGGTCAGGTGGCGCGCGCGGGCCGCGTGTTCCGACTCATGTTCCTCATGGGGCTCCTCGAGCCGTCGGATCGCGCGCCGGCCGTGCCTCCGGTGCCGCGTCGCGCGGTGCTGTCCGACGAGCTGCGCGGTCAGTACGTCGCGCCGGGTGCGCGTGGGCCGCTGCTCGAGGCGCTCGCAGCCGTGCGTGAGCCGCTCGAGGATGCGTATCCGTTCGTGGCGCCGTCCGACGCCGTGAACTTGTTGCAGGTCGGTGATCCGGCGCTGCGCAGCCTCGTGCAGGATCTCGAGCGCGTCTTCGGCGTGAGCGCCGAGGTCTACGTGGCGCCTGACGTCCCGGGCGGCTTCCTGGTCAACGAGCTGCCGAAGCCGGTGATCTACCTGTCGCGCGATCTTCTCGACTCCGCGACGCGGCACGGCGAGCAGGGCGCGGGCGCGGAACGCCGCGTCTTGCTCGGCTCGGCGCTCGAGGCGCTGCGCGGTGGCTACGGGCTGCTCACGCGCGTGCCCATCGACGCGCGCTCCGAGATCACGAACCTCCTCGGGCAGCTCGTGCGTCCCGAGCACGAGCGCAGCGCGGAGGCGCAGAGCTACGTCCGAGCGCTCCCGCGCAAGTCGCAGAAGGCGCTCGAGAAGCTGTGGACCGCCGGCAAGCGCAACACGCTGCCTCCAGGGGCGCTGTCGTCAGGTCTCTCATCCGACTCGCAGTCGAACTCGCTGTCGCCTTCGCTCCCTTCGGGTGCCGTTGCGACGCCCGAAGCCATCGCGCGCTGGCTCGAGGACCTCGAGCGATCCATGCAACGCGCCGCGCTCATCGCGTCCGACGATCTCGCCGCGTGCACGCGCGTGTTCTCCCGCCCCGGCGCAACGCCCGGCGCCGCGATCAAGGAGGTCGTCGTCGCGGTGCCCGGCGAGGCCCCGAAGCGGCTCAGGATGAGGGACACGACGGACGCAGCCGAGCTCGCGGCGCTGAACGACGAGCTCGCTCTCATGGGAGACGCGATCCTCTCGCTCGACCGCGGGGCAAAAGTGCAGGACCTCGTCACGTTCTATCTGTCCGGTCCCTACGACAACCTGCGGCAGACAATCGGCGACGCGGCATAGACAGGGCAGGGTATGGGGATTAAAATGTGGATCGCATGAACTCCAAGTTTCAGGCTTCAGTGAGCCAGCGGGATGACGCCACGTGGGTGAAGCTCGCGGGGGTCATCGACGAAGACAACGATCTCGGTGGCCTCGCCGAGAAGCTCGGTGCCGGCACTGCCATCATCGATGTCTCGGAGATCGAGCGCATCAACTCGTGCGGCGTCCGTGACTGGGTCAACTGGCTCGGTCGCGCCGAGAAGAACGGCGCCAATGTCGTCCTCATCGAGTGCAGCCCGGCGATCGTTGCGCAGATCAATCTGGTCAACAACTTCACCGGCCAGGGCGTGGTCAAGAGCTTCTACGCACCGTACTTTTGTCCAAACTGCGACATCGAGAAGGCGCTGCTCGTCGAGACGGCCGACCTCCAGAACGTGCGGCCATTCCAGGCACCCTCGTGCCGCTGCGACGAGTGCGACGGCCCGATGGACTTCGACGACATGGAGGACTCGTACTTCGCGTTCCTCGGGAACACGAAGAAGATCGTCACCGACGACCGCTTCAACACTCTGCTCCACACGGGCAACAAGGGCGATGCGCCCAAGATGGTCACGCGCGGCACGAACCCCGGCAACGCCGGCTCGAAGCCCGGTGCGCCCAGCTCGTTGCCTTCGATCCCTTCGCTGCCGACCCGCTCCGGCATCAACACGCCAACCGGCAGCGGCCCCAGTGTGTCCGCGTCCGCGATGGACTCGTCTCGCAACGCGATGCAGCCCGTCGCGCAGAACGACGCGCGGCCATCCCCAATGAGCATGCCGTCCACCAGCGGCAGGTCGTCGATGCCGTGGGTCATCGTCGGCGCCCTGCTCGTGGCCGTCATCGGGATCCTGCTCTACGTCGTGTTCGCCAAGTAGTACTGCTTCGCGACGGCCATCGTCGTTCTTCTTTTGGCGCCGTCCAGGTGGCGCTGGTCGAGCTCCGAATCCGAGGCCTCGGCGATGGCGAGGCCTCGTTTGCCCGTTCGCGACGATCGGCGCGCTCCTGCCTACAGCGGCACGAGCCGGTCCGCTCGGACGCACGCCGTGGACAGGACGTCGTACCGGTACTCGGCGTACGTCGAGGCCAGGACGCAGCGCCTCCGCTCGCGGAACGCGTACGTGGAGCCGTTCACGGAACCGACTTGCGGAACCCACTTGCGGAACAGAAGAGCTCGACGCTCAGAACGTGAGGCCCTTTTTTATTGCGCGCAGCTCGCGCTGGGCACGCAGGAGCGCCTGGTTGGCGTCGAGCAGCTCCTTGGTGCGCGTACGGATCTGCCCGGCGAGGCGCTCGCGCTCGCGCGCCTCGTTGTCGAGCATCTCCTGGTACTTCACCTGGACCTCGGCCTCGTCGGTCACGTCGCGCTGCGTCTCGAGGGCGCCGATCGCGTTGCCGTTCTCGTCGAAGATCGGGAGCGCGGACAGGATGAAGCGCTGCTTGCGATCGGTGCCCGAGGGCTGGCCGACGATCTCGTCGAGGCGCACCTGCTTCTTGTCGGTCCAGCACTGCTGCGCGATGCAGCGGTCCTTGCAGATGTTCAGAGCCAGCACGTCGTAGCACTTCTTCCCCTTGAGACCGCGCGCGACGTTGCGCGGCAGCATGGAGAAGAACGCGCGGTTGAAATCGACGATGTTGCGCTCGTTGTCGCAGACGAACCAGCTGTCGATGATCACGTCGGCGTGTTGCTTGAAGTCGTTCAAGAAGCGGTCGAGCGCGCTCACGATGGAGTTGACGGTAGCGTACGTTGACGGCTCCGGCAAGGACAGCTACCGTCGGAAAACGCGTGGAAGAGAAGGTCACACAGGGCGAAGAGGGGTCCGGACCCTCTTCCGCACAGTCGGGCAGCTCCGTCTCCGTATCGTCCGCCTTGCCCGGACGCCGCGCGGCGGGCGCGAGGGGTAGCGGCCTCGTCGCGCGGTGGGCCGGTGGCGTCGCCGCGCTCGTGCTGCTCGGGAGCGCGGTCGCGGGCCTCGGGTTCGGCTCGTACACCGCGCGCAACCACGCCGTCGTGCGCGCGCGCGTGGTCGCAGCGATGCGCGACGTCCTCGTGCAGCGTCTCGAGGCGCAGACGAAGGCGCTCGCCACCGAGGTCTCGTCTGCATCGACCCACGACGACTGGACGCGCCTGCAGATGGCGCTGCCGGTGCGTGCCGCCATCGATCCGCAGCTGGTGATGCTCGCAGCCACCGATACCGACGGGCTCGTGCTCGCAGCCTCGCAGCCCGCGGAAAACGGTCATCCGCTGCGCGAGGCGAAGCTGCGCTCCGTCCTCGAACGCGCCGATGGTGTGCCGGTCCTCGTCGACCTCGAGGGCACTCCCGTCATCGTGGCCGCCCGCCGCGTGCAGGGGCTCGGCGATCGCGAGCGCATCGTGTGGGCTGCGTTTTCCACGGCAGGCATCGGCACGGTCGATCGGGCATTGCAGGGGGAGGCTCGCGCGGCGATCGCACGAGGATGGTGGGTCGTGCTGCTCAGCGGCTTCGTGTGCGCCGCCGTCGCCGTCGCCGCGGTGCTGCTCGCGGGGGGGGCGCTGGCGCGGGGGCTGCGCGTCGTCGCGTGGCGTATCTCCGAGCTCGGTCGCGGCGATCGTTCCACGCACGTGCGCCTGGACGGACCTTCCGAGCTGCAGCACGTGGGGGTCGAGCTCGAGCGCGCAGCCGAGCGACTCGCGCTGGCAGCAGAGGCCTCTGCCGAGCGCAAGCTCGCGGAGCGCGACCGAGAAGCGCTCGATGCGTTGCGCGAGCGGCTCCTGCCGCCGCTGGTGACCGTCGGCGCGGTGCGCGTTCGCCTCTCCGGCACGCCGCCGCGCCATGCCGCCGCGCTCGCGACACGTCACGCCGGATCGCGGACCGTCGTCGCGATCATCGAGGTGGTGGGCGAGCGGATCGAGGATGCGCTCCTCGCCGCAGAGCTGCGCGCCACGGTGATGGCGTCCGATCTCGACGAGCCCGCTGCGCTCGTGAACTTGCTGCACACGCACGCCGGTGCGCAGCGGGCGCGGGCCATCGTCGTGGCAATCGACGCTGAACGCGCAGCGATCGGCAACGCGGGCTCGGGCTTCGCCGTGCATCGCAGCTCGAATGGTGATCGGCCCGTCGTGGTGCGCGGAGATCGCCTCGGTGAAAGCGACGCACGGCGCGATCCCGTGTTCATCGTCGAGCTGGGCTCGACGGAAGCGCTGGTGCTCAGGCTCGAGGCGCGCGGCACCACCGCCGAACTCCTCGTGGAGCGCCTCGCCTCCTAGCCGATCGCCTCACCGCATCCCGTTGTCGCCGGTTAACTGTCGTGTCACACGTGCCGACGATTCTCGGCATTGCGTCGCCGCGCCGCGAGAACACCACCGCGCATATGAGCAGTCGTCCAGCAAAGTCGACCATGACGTCGCCGCCGCTGAACTTCCGACCCGTGCGTTCAGCTCGAGTGGGCTGACGTACTCAAGGCACGAGTGCAGTCTCGCTCAACCGCCCAGATCTTTCAGCGTGAGCGCCTGGCCGGAGAGCACGGCCGCCCACACCTTGGCGCGACGTGCGTCGCCGAAGCCACCGCCTCCGGGCGTCTCGATGCGCAACCTGTCGCCCGCCTGCGCGTCGAGCACGACCTTCGCTGGCAGCGCGTGGCTCGCGCCGTCGCGCACGAGCGTGTCCTCACCGACGCGGCCTGGGCCACCACCGGAGAGACCGTACGGCGGACGACGACGACGCTCGCCCACGAGCGTGACCGTGAGCGGCGAGAGCAGCTCGAGCTCGCGCACGATGCCGTCGCCGCCGGCCTGCGTGCCGCCACCACCCGAGCCTCGACGCACCGCGTACGTCAGCACGCGCGCAGGCACGACGGTCTCGAAGATCTCGACGGGGGTGTTGCGGGTGTTCGTCATGTGCGTCTGGATCGACGAGGCGCCCGCGCGCGTGGGACCACCTCCCGCGCCGCCGCCGATGGTCTCGTAGTAGGCGCTCGCATCGTCTCCGAGGAGCAGGTTGGACATCGTGCCCGCGCTCGCCGCCGGGATCTGCGCAGGGCACGCGAGGTGGAGCGCGCCGAGCAGGAGGTCGACGAGGCGCTGCGAGGTCTCGACGTTGCCCGCGGAGACGGCGCGAGGTGGCTGCGCGTCGCAGATCGAGCCGGGCCTCGTCTCGATGGTCACCGGAGCAAGCAGCGCGCTGCACGTCGGCGCCCCGTCGGGCAGCAGGAGGCGGAACACGTACGCGACGGCGGCCTCGGTGACGGCGCGCACGGTGTTGAGCGACCCCGCGCTCTCGTCGTCGCACTCCTCCAGATCGACGCGCGCCGTGTCGCCTTCGATGGCGAGCACGACGCGGAGGCCGATGTCCGTGCGGCCCGCGCCGTCGTCGTCGAGCGAGTCGGCGAACGGATAGATGCCATCGGGGATCGCCGCGAGCGTCGCGCGCATGAGGCGCTCGCCGTACGCGGACAGCAGCTCGAAGCCGTGACGCAGCCCGAGCCGACCTTCTCGCGCGGCGATGACACGCAACGCATCGCGACCGTGGGCGAGCGCAGCCCGCTGCGCGGCCAGATCGGCTCTGCGTTCGGCTGGCACGCGCGACGCGGACATGATGCGCTCGATGATTCCATCGTCGAGCAGCGACGGTGAGATGCGCACGCCTTCGTCGTCGATCGTCAGCGTGCGATACACGACATGCTTCGCACCCTCCTCGTCGTAGCGTGGGCCGACGGCGGGCGGGAGCTGGGCCTTCTGCGGAACGACCCCGGGCGCCGCGTACGTGCCGACGGGCATCGAGCCCGGGCTCGCGCCGCCTACGTCGGCGTGGTGCGCGCGACACGCGACGTAGGCGACTCGCACGAGGTCTTCGCCCTCCCGCATCCACACGGCCTCGACGAGCGTCAGGTCGGGCAGGTGGGTGCCGCCCACGAACGGATCGTTCACGATGCCGACGGCCTCGGGCAGCAGCGACACGTTCGAGATGACGGCCTGCACCGCGCGCTCCATGGAGCCGAGGTGCACCGGAACGTGCGGCGCCTGCGCGACGAGGCGACCGTTCGCGTCGAAGAGCGCGCACGACAGGTCGGCGCGCTCGCGGATGTTCGGCGACACGGCCGTGCGTCGCAACACGACGCCCATCGCATCCGCGACCTCGGAGAGGCGCTGGTTCCAGATCTCGACGCGTGCGGCCTCTGGGATCACAGCGCCCACGTGACACCTCCGTAGAACTGACCACTGGCTGCAGGCATGTACACGCTGCCCGACTCGAGCGTGACCGATGGTGCGACGACGAGGCGACCGGCGACGCGCAGCATCACGCCGCCCTCGACGGGACCGCCCCAGAGCGGGATGTCGATGGCGAGCCCCGCGTGCAGCCCGCCGACGGTCTTCGCGGAGCCCGACGTGCGGATGTGCTCGATGGTCGGTCCGAGCTCGAGCCCGAGGCCGGCCGCGAGGCGCTGCGCCCAGCCGCGCGCGCCGGAGCCCGCGCGCATGCCCATGTAGCCGAGCGGATGAAACGCGAGGCCGAACGGGATCGAGATGCGATCGCCTGGGGCTTGCCGCACGTTGCCGGACGGATCCACGGTGGCGAGCACCGCGTTGCCCTTGGAAGACATCAGGCCCGCGAACACGCCGATGCGACAGTGGTACAAGAGCTCGGCGCTCGTGCCGAACGCGACCGCGTGGGCGTTGTCGACGGGCTCGACGCCGAGCACGATGTTCATGTGGAGCTGCAGCGCACCGAGGCGCGAGTACAGCAGCGCCGGCTCCACGCGTGGCGCCGCCGAAACTGGACCGGTCTCGAGGACGGCAGCCTCGGGACCCGAACCAATCTGCGGAGGCTCCTGGGCGAGCGCGACGCTCGAGACGAACGCCGCGACGAGGCCCGAAAGCGTCAACGCGGCCGAGTGTGCTCCTGCCGCCACTCTTCGCCCTTGAGACCGAGCACGTTGTAGATCTGGAGCTCGTTCTCCTTGCCCTTCACCTTGACGGCGGGCAGGTGGACGGCATCGATGTGGTCGGCGACGCGACGCATCGTATTCTCGGAGAGAATGATCTCGCCGGCCTTTGCGACCGAGCACAGGCGCGAGGCGGTGTTCACGGCGTCGCCGATGGCGGTGTACTGGAGCGTGCGCGAGGAGCCGATGGCGCCCGTGATGACGCGGCCCGTGTTGATGCCGATGCCGATCTTGATGGCCTCGAGACCCTCGGCGGTGCGCGTGCGGTTGAACTCCTTCAGCGCCCGCTGCATCTCGATGGCGCAGCGGACGGCGGAGAGCGGTGCGTCTGGCATGTCGACCGGTGCGCCGAAGAGCGCCATGATCTCGTCGCCGACGTACTTGTCGAGCGTGCCCTGCGCGCGGAACAGCACGTCGACCATGACCTCGAAGTACTCGTTCAGCATGTGAACGATCTCGGCGGGCTCCTTCTTCTCGGACATCGACGTGAAGCCACGGATGTCGGAGATGAGGATGGTGACCTCGCGAAGCTCGCCGCCCTTCTCGAGGTGGAGCTTGCCAGCGACGAGCTGCTCGACGAGGTTGGGCGAGAGGAGGCGCTGGAACTGCGCGCGCGTGCGGGTCTCGACCTCGATGTTCTTGGCGAGCCGCGCGTTCTGGATGGCGACGGCGGCCTGCGACGCGATGCCGGAGAACAGCTGCAGATCCTTCTCGTTGAACGCGTTGGTCGCGATCTGCGAGTCCATGTGCATGATGCCGAGCATCTCTTCGCCGTGGAGCAGCGGCACGGTCATCGTGGAGCGGATGCCCTGCATGATGATCGAGTGCGCGCCGGAGAAGCGCGAGTCCATCTGCGCGTCGGACGAGAGCACGGCCTTCTTGTGCTGCTCGACCTCGTGGAGGATCGACTTGGAGAGCAAAATCTGCTCGTCCTGCTGACCGCTCTTGTGCTTCACGAAGCGCGGTACGAGCTTCTGGTCGGTGTCGTAGAGCAGAATGACGCCGCGATCGGCGGGTAGGAGCTCGAACGACTTGTCGAGGATCTTGGGGAGCAGCTGGTCGAGGTCGAGCACGCCGACGATGGCGCGGTTGAGCTCGTGCGCGATGCGTAGCTTCTCGTAGTCGCGACGCAGGTGATCGACGTCGCTGAGCTGCTTCTCCGGCAGGAAGTCGCGCTGTGCGGCGACATCGACCTTGTGACGGACGATGCTCTCGACGCTGTTCGGCGCGATGGTGACGCGGTTGAGCGACTCTTCCTCTTCGCTCTGCTCGGCGTAGCTGAGGTGCGTCGAGCCGAGAACGATCTGGTCGCCGTGCCGCAAGATGTGGTCCGCGATGCGCGCACCCGCGACGTAGGTCCCGTTCAGCGAGCCGAGATCGCGGAGCGTGTAGCGGCCGTCCGCGTTGCGGAGGACCTGCGCGTGCTCCTTCGAGATGATGCGGTCGAGGATCTGGATCGAGTTGTCGGGGTGGCGGCCGATGGTGTTCACGGCAGCCAGTTCGAACTCTTGGCGCTGCTCACCGGAGGTCAGGATAAGTTTCGCCATGATGGGATCGCGTGGGACGCGCGACAGGACGATAGGATAGACGACGGACGGCGGAGGGTAAAGTCCCCACTTTGTAACCCGTCACCTGGCGTCGAGGAGCTACGCGGGCGTCAGCTTCAGGAACGCACGCACCTCCTCGACGACCTTCTTCGGGGAGATCGGCTTCGACAGGTAGCCGTCGCACCCCGCCGCGCGCGCGCGCTCCTCGTCGCCACGCATCGCGTGTGCGGTGAGCGCGATGATGGGGATCGCCTTCGTTGCCGGATCGGCCTTCAGCCGACGCGTGCACTCCCAGCCATCGATGCCGGGGATCGACAGGTCCATGAGGATGATGTCGGGGCGCTGCTCGGCGACGCTCTTCAGCGCGAGCTCGCCGGTCTCGGCCTCGCGCACGGCGAAGCCATTGTGGGCGAGCATCCCCGAGAAGATCTTGCGGTTGTGAGGGTTGTCCTCGACGAGCAGGACGGTGGCGATCTTCGCTTCGGTCACGTGGGTTCCTTTCGATGTCGGGTGAGCGACGGCGGGCTTCGCCCGGTGACGCGCTTCGCGGGGGATTGAAAGACCATCACCGGGGCCATTTCACGGTGGACGCTACTTCTTGGGCTGCTCGCGCGCCTCGAGCGGGACCGGTGGCAGTTGATGCGTGGCGCGTTTGCGGGCGAGCTCGCCCGGACGCGGTGCCTCGGCGGGCAGGCGCAGCGTGAAGGTCGAGCCGTGGCCGACGACCGAGGAGACCACGACCTCGCCGCCGAGGATGCGCGCGAAGCTGCGCGCGATGGAGAGGCCGAGCCCCGTGCCCTGGTACACGCGCGTCGACGAGCCGTCGACCTGGCGGAACTCCTCGAAGATGAGGTCGAGGTGCTCGCGCTTGATGCCGATGCCGGTGTCGCGCACCTCGATCGTGCAGCCGCCACCGGCCACGGGCCGACACGTCACGTGCACCGAGCCCTTGTCGGTGAACTTCACCGCGTTCGAGACGAGGTTCGAGATGATCTGTTGCACCTTCACGCGATCCGTCACGAGCACGATCCGGGTCGCGCACTCCACGGTGACCCGGTACGGACGGTCCTTCGCGAAGGCCTGCGCCTCGCTCGCGACGGACTGCGCGACGTCGTGGATCGCGACCTCGGTGAGGTAGACCTCGGTCTTGCCGGACTCGACCTTCGAGAGGTCGAGGATCTGGTTGATGAGCGTGAGCAGGTTGCGCGCAGACTCCTCCACCCCGCTCAGCGCCTCGCGCTGCTCCGTCGTCACCGGGCCGTATACCTCCTCGGCCATGAGCTCGGTGTAGCCCGAGATCGCGTTGAGCGGCGTGCGCAGCTCGTGCGACACGTTCGCGAGGAACTCGGACTTGAGGCGGTTCATCTCGGAGAGCTGATCGCGCTGCTGCGTGAGCTCCTGGTTGCGTCCGGTGAGCTCGTGGGTGAGGTGGCGCAGCGCATCGAAGGTCTTTGCGTTGG
>JBDTCO010000256.1:0-4781 GCA_039923495.1 Polyangia bacterium | reverse complement strand
CTCGGCATCGCCGCGCTGCTCTCGTTCGTGTGGGCGTTCGGCGCGTTCGTCGGCCCGTACCTGCTCGGCAGCCCCGACGAGATCACGCTCGCCATCGACATCCAGAAGCAGACCTTCGAGAACTTCGCGTGGCCGCGCGGCGCCGCGGAGGCGGTCCTACTGCTCGTCACCGTGGCCATCGGGCTCGCGTTCTTGCGGCGGCGCCGATGAAGAAGCTCGCGACCGCCGCGACCCTCTTCGCGCTGGCACTGCTCGTCACGCCGCTCCTGTACTCGGTGTGGATCTCGTTTTCGCCAGGCGAGCTGCTCGTTCCGCCGGGCCGCGAGTGGTCGCTCCGCTGGTACGAGGAGCTGTTCGCGCGGCCGGAGTGGACGAGCAGCATCCTGCAGAGCGCGAAGGTCGGCGCGATGGCGGTCGTGCTTGCGTGCGCGGGGGGCACGAGCGCGGCCGTCGGCATGGCGCGGCTGCGCTCGGGTGCAAAGCTCGTCGAGCGCGCGGTGCTGCTGCCGCTCTTCTGCCCGGCGATCGTGCTGGCGATGGGCCTCTTGCCGCTCGTGCACGAACTCGGGCTCTACGGCTCCTCGCTCGGCATCGCGATGGGCCACGCGCTGTGGAGCCTGCCCGTCGTCGTGCTCGTCGTGCGCCGCGCTCTCGATGGCGTGGACCCCGAGCTCGAGCGCGCCGCGCTCGGCCTCGGCGCCGGTCCGCTGCGCACGTTTCTCTGGGTGACCCTGCCGATCGTCGCGCCGGCCATCGCAGCCGGCGCGCTCATCGCCTTCGTGCTCTCGCTCAATGAGTTCGAGATCGCGCTGTTTCTCGCGACGCCCGAGGTCGCCACGCTGCCGAGGGTCATCTGGCCGAACCTGCGCTACACGCTGACGCCGCTCGTTGCTGCGGCATCGACCATCATGCTGCTCTGCACGACGCTCGTCCTCGTCGGCTTCTCCCTGCTGTGGCGCCGCCGCTGAAGAAAGAGGGAAGGTCGAGCGCGTGGACTCGTAGGAGGCGGCATCGCTTTCTCGGAGTCTTCCTTGCTCAGCCCAGCCCGACCCTTCGCCGCCATTCGCGGAGGTCGTGTGTCATTCGATCGATGTCATGCCGAGGTGACGGTGAGCGCCGCGCTCGCGCAGCACAGGCTCGCGACCACGCTGCAGCGCCTCGGGCCACCGCAGCAGGTGAACGCGGATCCGCACGCTGGCACCGTCGAGCTGCACGGTCGCGTATTCGCCGCGCAGGCGATCGGATCCCTCGATGGTGCGCGCTGGACCTGGTCGTGGGCCGATGAGCGCCACGGCTACAAGATGCAACTCGGCCGCGGCCTGCGCGACGCAGCCGAGACCCTCGGCGTGCCCGTGTTCGCCGTGCCGTCGATCGCCGAGGTCGACGAGCCGCTCGTTCACGCGATCGGCGCGATCGCCGTCGCGCACGGTCACGGGGACGCGTACTGGATCGCCGCGCCGTCGGTCCTGTACCTCATCGAGCGAGGACAGCTCGATCTGCCGACCGGCTCGCGCGTGGAAGCGTTGACCCGCGCGCTGTCCGCCGCGTCCGAGCTGTCGATCGATGTGGCGATCGCCGTGCGCTTCGCGGCGCGCCGCCTCGGCCTCGTCGTCGTCGAGCGGCCGCTCGGCTTCTCGGTCCGCGACGATGTCAGCGGCGACGTGCGGACGTTCTCGCTGCTGAGCGAAGGCCCCTGAGGGTCAGGGCGCTGCGAGCGCATCGATGCGGTGGTCGCCAACAAGCAGCGGCGCGCCCGCGCAGAGTCCCTCGCGAAAGGTCGTCAGGGCCGCAGCCGTCACGCGGCGTCCCCTCGCGAGAAAGCCGCCACGCAGGAGAAGGAAGGCCCGCTTGCCCGGCGACGACGGCTCGAACGACGCGTTGACCGTGTAGCTGACGTCGAAGGCAGGCCCGCGACCGAACCAGACACTACCGTCGGCATTGCTGCACGCGGTGGTGACGGTGGAGACCTCCACCCAGCCAGCGGGCCCGAGCCGCCGGATGACGAGGCGCGTGTTCGAGTGGTAGCGATGGTCGTACTCGTGCGTCTCGACGAGCTCGTCGACTCCGTCGCCGTCGAGGTCGCGCGCCTCGATCGCCTCGAGCGTGTCGTCGCGCTCGTCGGTATCGTCGAGTGGCTCGGCGGAGACGTTCGTGGCTGTGGTCGCACCGTCGAGCACAGAACCGCGGATGACATCGAAGCTCCGCGTGTCGCCGCGTTCGTTCTCACTGGCACTCAGCCTGCGCGCGACGAAGGTCCATGCACGCAGGGGGAGGTGACTCTCTGTGCAGTCCACGGTGAGCACCGACCACTTCGCGCTGACGCTCTTCACGACCGCGGCGACCGACTCGGGGCACGACGGCACCACGGTATCGAACGCGTGCGCCACGCTCGCCGCCGACAGGGCCATCACGACGACCGATGGGAGGGCACCGCGCATTCCCTCATCCTACCAACGCCGCCGCTGTTTCGTCCCGTCGATCCCGCGAGCTCACCCTCCTCACAACGGCTTTGACGGCTTGGTTAATTCTGCGAAGATGCCCGCATGATCGTCGCGGCACCGCCACTCGAGCGACTCGCACCCTTCGAGAAGCTCGCGGTTCGCACGATGGACTTCCTGCAACGTCGCGCGCGCGGCCTCACCGAGTTCTGGCTGCGCGAGGTCTCGGCCCGCTGGATGACCCTGGGCTCTTCGCACATGATGCGCTCGGTCGGCCTCGAGCGACTCGCCGGCCTCAAGTACTCCGACGGCATCCTGCTCGTCTCCAACCACCGCAGCTTCTTCGACCTCTACATGCTCACGGTGCTCATGCATCGACACACGGAGCTGAGGCAACCCGTGCTGTGTCCGGTGCGCGCGGACTTCTTCTATCGCCAGCCGCTCGGGATGGCAGTGAACCTGGTCGTCGGGGGCGGTCGCATGTTCCCGCCGTTCTTCCGCGAGCCGGAGAAGAACGACTTCAACCGCTGGGCGCTCGATCGCGTGGCGACGGAGCTCAAGCAGGGCACGGTGGTGGTCGGGTTCCACCCGGAAGGGCGTCGCAACAAGAACGCCGATCCGTACCAGCCGCTGCCCGCGCAGCCGGGCGTCGGCAAGATCGTGATGGAGTCGTGGCCGATCATCGTGCCCGCGTTCATCAACGGCCTGACCAACGACTTCATTGGTGACCTGAAGGGCAACTTCGACGGTTCGCGCAAGGTGGTCGTGGTGTTCGGTGAGCCCATCGACACCGCGCCGTATCGCAAGCTCGGCAACCGCCTGTCATCGCACAAGCGCATCGCCGACGACGTGCTGAAGCGCATCTACGCTCTCTCCGACGAGGAGCGAGCGTTTCGCGCAGCCTGGCAGCAGCGCCGCGGATGAGCATGCGGCTCCTCGCCGTGTTGCTCTGCTCGGCGCCGCTCGGTGCTGGCGCGGCGCCGGTGGCACGATTCGTCGAGGCGACCGTGTTACCCGGCATCGAGAAGTGGTCGGTCACGCGCGACGCGGCACCAGCGCTCGACGTGTACGTGGCGCACGGCGCCGCCAGGAAGCCGCTGGTCGTGCTCGTGCAGGGCTCGCAGTGCTATCCGCTGTTCCTGCTCAAGCCCAAGCGCACTGTCTCGACGCTCTTCGTGCCGCCGGACGAGCTGGCGTCCCAGGCCGTCGGCTTCGCGATGATCGAACGACGCGGCCTGCGCTCGTTCGGACCCGCTCCCGCGAGCGACGAGGAAGCAAGGGCGCTCGGTCACTGCACGGCGACGCACGGCGGCGTGGACAAGGCGGAGCGGGTGGCCGACGTGCTCGCGACCGTCGAGGCCCTGGCAAAGCAGCCGTGGGTTGGACCGGTCTTCCTGCTCGGTCACTCCGAGGGCGCAGACGTCGTCGCCGGCGTCGCGCGAATCGCAGGTCCGCAAATCGCGGCCGTCGGGCTGCTCTCGGGAGCGGGCGCGACGCGCTTCTTCGACGACATCGCCATCGCGCACCGGCACGGCGATCTGACCGCGGTGAAGCGCTCTCTCGACGACCTCATCGCGTTGACGGGGCCTGCGCCCCCTGCCGAGTACGCCGGCGCGGCCAGCGTGCGTCAGCTCAGCTACGCGGTGGACTCGACCCCGCTCGACGACATGCGCGGTACGAAGGTCCCGGTGTTCGTCGCGGGAGGCACCGCGGACGAGCACGCGCCCATCGAGTCGGCCGACCTCTTCGTGGCCGAGCTCCTCCGCGCGCGTACGCGGTCCGTCCATTATGTCGTGCTCCCGAAGTGGGATCACGGTCTCAACGGCCCCGACGGGACGTCCCACGCGATGGCGGTGGTGCGCGAGTTCGTGCGCTGGGCGACTGGCCCGCGGAACGACCGCAGCGTGTCGATCGGCCTCGCTCCGTAGAGCGAAGCCGACCTCCTGCGTCTAGCTGCGGAGAAGCTCGTCCTCGGGGCTGCACTCGATGACGAGCTCGCACCCCTCGGCGCTCCACGTCTCGCGGTGGATCGTGCCGCTCGGGGAGGTGAGGACCTCGCCCGCGTTGAGGCGTACGCCGTCGACGACGAGCGAGCCCTTCACGACGTACATGATCTCGGTGCCCTTGTTGATGTGCGCGAGGATGCGGCCGTTCGGCGCCAGGCGAACGATCTGGAGGCGACGACCAGCCTCCTCGTTGATGTCCAGCACCGAGAGGCCTGCGCCGACGTCGCGCCACTTGCGGTCATCGACCGAAAACTTCTCGCGCCCGTGGGCGAGCTTCTCTGCCTTTTCACTCATGTTGCGACCGTTCTCCGCTCGAGCTCGCTGGGTTCGCGAGGAC
>JBDTCO010000255.1:0-32588 GCA_039923495.1 Polyangia bacterium | reverse complement strand
GCTCGTGCGCGGACGCGAGCCGTTCGCGCGCCGCGAGCTCGTTGCCCGTCGCAGCCTCGAGCGCCGCGGAGTCGCGCAGCCGTCGCGCGCGCTCGAGCGGCGTTGCGCTGTACGACAGGAGCCGGCCCGCCGTGATCGCGGCCTCGGGGAGATCGCCGAGCCGACGCTCGAGATCGAGGAGCAGCTCGAGCACGGCGACGGATGGTCTGCCTCCGCTCGCATCCGACGCGGTCACGGACTCGTTCAGCGCTGCACGAGCGCGTCCCGGATCGTCGAGATCGTCGCACAGCACGCGACCGATACGCTCCCAGCGTGCCGCGCGCTCGGTCGTGTCCTTCGTCGCGTGCGCCTGTCGCTCGAGCAGCGGCACGGCGGCGGCCTTGTCACCACGTTCGATGTGCTGCGTGGCCATCATCCCGAGCGCCGCCTCGTGCGATGCGTCGAGCGCCAGCGCAGCGGACAGCAGGATGCCGACGCGCTCGGGCCGCTTGATCTTCACCTCCGCGAGCGCACCCTCGTACAGCCCCTGCGCGGCCGCCTTGCCGAGCCGCGCGACGTCCGCATGCTCCGCGACGACGCCGAGTTGTTGCGCCGCTTCGCGGAAGCGTCCCAGCGCGTAGCGGTTGCGTCCCAGCGCAACGCGCGTGCGCAGATCACCTGGCATGCGCCGGTCGGCTTCGAGCAACGCGGCGTAGGCTTCCTCGAGGTTGCCGCGCGACGTCGCCGCTTCGGCGAGGCGCCTGTGCAGCGACGCTGCGTCGATCGGCTTCACATCCTGTGCCGTCGCTGCGTAGCGTAGCACCGGCTCGACGTCGTCCCACGCATCCGTCATCGCCGCGAGATCGGCGAGGCCGTGCACCGCTAGCGCGAAGCCTGGCTCGGCGTCGTGTGCGTGGTGATACGCCACCGCTGCGCCATCCAGATCGCCCACGACCCGGAGCTCGAGCGCGAGCAGCGCGAGCAGCTGCGCGCGGGGGAGGCCCGTGTCCGGTGCGACGGCGACCTCGCGACGCAGAAGGGCGGTCACGTGGTCGTGTGCACCCAGCTTTGCGTAGAGCATGCGCAGCTCCGCGAGCGGCTGCGGAGCCTCGGGAACGACGATCTCGTCGGCCATCACACGCGCGCGGTCGCGATCTCTGTCGAGCTCGGTGCGCGCGGTCGCGATCGCCTCGAGCGCGCGTTCGATCGGATCGTCGACGACGGGCGTCTTGTCCGCCCTCCAGCTCCCTTCCTTCACACGCTCGAGCTCGTCGGCGACCGTACGGTCCTCGGGCACGAGCGCGAGCGCTTGCTCGAGCGTGTGCGTGGCCTCGACGCTCTGCCCCGCGTCGGCCTCGAGCTCGCCGAGCCGCTTGAGCAGCCGCGCGCGCTCACTGACCTCCGCGCCGCGTGCCTCCGCTCGCTGCAGGCGTCGCGACGCGATGTCGATGCGCTCGGAGAGAGGCGCGTCCCGGAGCAGCTCGTCGAGCTGCGTGAGCACGGTCTCATCGTCGGGGGCGAGCGTCGCGAGCTGTCGCAGCACGCCGAGGAGCGACTCGCCCGCGGGCGCGTGATCGGTCACGAGCTTTGCCCGCTTGCGCAGCAGCGCCTCCTGCCGATCCGCGGGCACGCGCGTCTGCTGCCGCGCGTAGAGCGCCGCCAGCTCGTCGTGGCGACCGAGCTTCGTGAGGACGCGCTCGGCTGCCTCGTCGACCTGCGGATCGTAGAGTCCCCGGTCGAGGGCGCGGTAGGCCTCGAGTGCGCGCTCGGGCAGCTCCAGCTCGTTCTCGTACAGCGAGGCGACGCGCAGGCGGAGGCGCCGCGACTGCGGGTGCTTCGCCGAGCTCTCGCCGGCCTCCACGACGTCGATGCGCCGGTTCAGCGACTCGATGACCTTGCTCCACTGACCCGCGGCCTCGTAGAGACGCTCGAGCTTGGCTAGCGCGGCGACGTGCTCAGGCTCGCGATTGACGAGCGTCTCGAGCGTGGCGAGGGCCTCGTAGCGCTTGCCGCTCTGCTCGTAGAGATCGGCGAGCTCCATGGCCTGCGTGCTCCTACGAGAGCTCGCATCTCGATCGAAGACGTCGTCGAGGCGCTGCTCGAGGAGCTCCGCCAGCGCATCGAGACGATTGGTTCGACGGTAGAGGCCCTCGAGCCAGCGCGTCGCGTCCTCGAGCCCCGGGCGGATGCCGAGCACGCGCTTGTAGCGGAGCTCGGCATCGTCGAGCAGGCCTTGTCGCTCGCGGACGGCGGCGCTGTCGAGGTAGAGCGCGATCGCGCGGTCGGAGGAGGCCGTCGCAGCGATCGCGGTGTCGAGGATGTCGACGATGCGGTCGTCGGCCTGGTGGCGCATCGCGAGGCCGTCGAGGGCGGCGCGGATCGCGTCCGTCGACGTCTGCGCGCGCAACGCCTCGACGAATGCCGTCCGCAGCGTCTCGAACGCGTGGTCGAGATCGCCCGCGCCCTCTTCCCACATGCGCGCGATGGCGAGGTGCGCGCGGATGCTCGGCAGGCTGCCGGAGCGCTCGAGTCGGCGCATCACCGATGCGAGCTCGTCCCATGGCGTGTCTTGTCCTTCGGGCGGCAGCAGGCGCAGGTCCAGTGCGGGCGCGGTCGACAGCCAGTGCGCATCGAGGCCCGCCACTTCCACGGGCTGCGCGGGCTCCGGCGCCGTGCGCATGCCGGGGAGCGGGGGAGGCGCCGGCGCGCGCGATGGCACGGGCGGGGGCGCTCCGCGAGCCACCTGGGCGAGGTCGCCGATCGACAGCTCCATCGTCGCGTCGCCGCGCTGCTTGCGGCTTTCGACGACGAGGTCGCCGATCTCCACCTCGAGCGTCTCGTCGCGTCGCGGCTTGCCCGACTCGATGATGGGCTGCGTGAACAGCGACGGTAGCTGCGTGCGAGCCCCCGCGGTCTCGATGGCCTTCGAAGCGGCCGCGAGCACCCCGAGCCGCCAGATCTCGGCTTCGAGCGCGGGCGGCGGTGCGAGCGGATCGTCCAGCTGGCCGAGCGAGGACAGCCGGATCCGGAACGCGCGCCGCGGCGAGGCCAGCTGGCGCTCCGCGAGCTGGGCCGCCTCGTCGACGAGCGCGAGACGACGCTCGCTGCCTCGCGGGGCCTGCGTGGCGCGGAGCGACGCGAGCGCGAGCAAGTCTTCGTAGCGGCGCGCCTGTAGTGCGAGTCGCCGAATGTCCGCGTCATGCGTCGTCTCGTCGTGGAGCAGCGGTACAGCGCGCAGGAGATCGTCGAGCGCGCCCGACGGATCCTTCCCTCGACGCTCTCGCACATCCGCGCGCGCCTTCAGGATGACGATCTGCTCGTCCTCCGGCAGCGATGGCAGCATGTCGCGCAACGTGTCGAGCA
The DNA here is from genome assembly GCA_039923495.1 of Polyangia bacterium. Lineage (GTDB taxonomy): Bacteria > Myxococcota_A > Polyangia > Palsa-1104 > Palsa-1104 > JBDTCO01. The sequence goes on along the minus strand of JBDTCO010000255.1, from coordinate 29,246 downwards.
GCTGCTGCACATCGCCGATACGTTCCGCGACGCGCAGGAGGTGTGACAGAAGCTCGGTGGTCGATCGTAGCGGCAGGCGCGCGGCCTCGCGCAGGATCTCGAACGCGCGCCGCGGCTCGCGCAGGTGGTCCTCGAACAGCTGCGCGCGCTCGATGCGCGTGGCAATGGCCGGCTCCTGCTCGAGCACGCGCGCGAGCTCCACCCACAGCCCCGCACGCGCGGCGAGCGTGCGCATCGCATCCAGCACGCGCGCATGCAGCGGAGCCGAGGGCGCGGCAAGGACCCGCTCGAGCTGTGTGAAGGCCCCCATGGCGTCGCCGAGCGGCCCCTCCACGAGCACGGCGAGCTGCTCGCCGAGCTGCACCGCGAGCGAGCGGTCGCCGGCGCGCTCCGCGAGCAGCAGTCGATGAAGCTCGACCTCGCGCTGCGCCGCGGGCAGGCCAGCCGCGGCATAGCGCGTTGACAGCTCGACCAGCGTGTCGGGATCGTCGGGCGCGAGCGAGCGCACACGCTCCCAGGACAGCAGGCTCGCCGGACCGCCCGGCGAGGTGCGCGTCCAGTGGTCGGCGATGCGGCGCGCGAGCGCAGGCCGATCGGCCGGGCATGCGTGGTATCGGCGTTCGAGCGCGAGCACCATCGCGTATGGATCCCCGGCGCTCTCGGCCAGCTGGAACGCGAGCTCCAGCGCGTCCTTGCCCGTCGCCGTCCCGAGCGCCTCGCGATCGAGGCCGGCCAGCACCGTCTCGACGCGTGCACGCGCCTCGGGTATGGCCTTGCGCGCCTGTAGCAGCCTCGCGAGCTCGAGGCCCAGCTGCACGGCTCGAGGACCGCGGCTCAGTGACAGCCGACGCTCGACGATTTGCTCGAGCGCGCGCGCATCGTTGCGCTCGCGGTGGAGGAGGGTGAGCGCATCGAGCGCCTCGCGATCCGCGGGCCGGAGCGCGAGCAGCTGCTCCCACGCGGTGCGCGCGCGCGTCGTGTCGGCGAGCGAGTCGACGAGCCGTGCGTAGCCACGCCAGGCGGTTGCTCGATCTGCTTCCTGCAGCACGTCGACCGGACGGGTCGCGCCGCGCGCGGCCTCGAGCAGCCGCGCGTACGCGAGCGCCGCTTCGGCAGGACGGTCGAGCCCCTCGAGCGTCCGGGCCAGCGCGCGCATCGCCTCGAGGTCCGACTTGTCGAGCTTGAGTAGGCGCTCCCAGCGCTCCGCGGCCAGCGCGAGCTCGTTGCGCTCCTCGTAGCGCTGCGCGAGGCGACGCGTGAGCTCGATTTTCTCGGCAGGAGTGGCCGCGGCCGCTGCATGTTGCTCGACGACGCGTAGCCAGTCGTCGATCTCGCCCTCGGCCTCGTGGCCCTGCTCGAGCCGCACGAGCGCATCGCGATCCGAGGGGAGCTGCGCGAGGATCTCCTCGCAGGCCCAGCGCACGCCGTCCCAGTCGCCGATGCGCTCCTCGTACAGAGCGGCGAGGCGGCGCAAAAGGTTGAGCCTCTCGACGCGGTCCTTCGCAGCGGCGTACTGCTTGCGCAGCAGCTTGGCGAGCTCGTCGAAGCGGCCCTCGAGCTCGCACAGCTCCGCGAGCGTGCGGTACAGCGACGGGTCACCCGGCCGCAGCTCCAGCGCCTCCGTGAACAGCGAGTGCGCGTGCGGCAGATCGTGGCGCTCGCGATGGACCTGTCCGAGGCGGCGCAGGACCTCCGCCCGCGCGTCACCGGAGGTCGCCGCCTGGAGCTCGCGCTCGAGCGATTGCACGAGGCCGGCCCAGCGTTCCTGTTTGATCTTGAGGCGCCGCAGCTCGGTATCCGCTCGATCGGAGCGCCCGAAGGTCAGGCGTCGCGTCCAGGCGTCGGTCGCACCGGCCACGTCGCCGAGGCGCTTGTCGTAGAGCTCGGCCAGGTCCTCGAGCCGACGCGGGTGCTCGTCGGGTGGTGCCGTGGCCAGCGCGGCCTCCGCGAGCGCCACGAGGGTCGCGTAGTCGCGCCGCGCGATGAGATGCTCGCTCATGAGCGCGTACGCCTCGTCGTGACCGGGATATGCCTCGAGCGCATCGAGCAGCGCGGCCTCGAACCGCGACGGATCCGCTGCTGCGTTGTGGTGCTTTCCGATGACGACGAGACGGTCGGCGAGATCGAGCGGGTCCCGCTCATCGCCGAGCGGCAGGATCTGCTCGTAGAGCTGCGCGGCGCGACGGTGATCTTCCGGTCCGGCGAGCTGCGACTCGAGCTGCTGCAGGAGGTCCGCGATCTCGTCGCCGGCCATCGCGGCGGCCAGCAGCGTGTCCACCGCGAGCGAGACCCGTGCGCTCCGTGTCCCCGTACTCGTCGACATTGCGCTGACGGCCAGCTCCGCCATGTGGCGAGACGCCCCCGGCAACCACGGCGCCTGCTGGTAGAGTCGCTGCAGCTCCGGCAGTCGGAGGCTGCTGCGATACGCCTTCTCGAGCCCGCGCGCGGCGTCGATGTCCTCGGGCGCCGCCCCCAGCGCCCGACGGTACGCCGTCACCTCGGCCTCGTGATCGCCCGCGCGACGATGCTCCTTTGCGAGGTCACGGAACAGCGCCGCGGCGCGCTGCAGGCCCTGCGCGCGAGCCAGATCGTCGGCCTGCTCCGAGAAGTCCGCGCTCGCGTAGAGGTCGGCGAGGCGCTCGCGCAGCTCGGGGCGCGGGTCGAGCGCAAGGGCCTCCTCGAGACGCGTCGCCGCGCGTCCAGGCTCGCCGAGTCGCGTGCGGAGAGCCGAGAGCTCCACGAGGATCTCGAGCTTGCGTGCGCGCGTCGCGACGATCGCGAGCTCGAGCTCGTACAGGTGTGCGACCTGCGCCAGGTCACCGACTGCCGCGTAGATGCGACGTCCCACCTCGATGGCGCGCGGCTGGTCGGGGTCGAGCTGCTGCGCGCGCTCGAGCAGCTCCACCGCGCGCTCCAGCCGACCGAGCGTGCTCTCGTGCGCGAGCGCTGCGGTCACCGCGATGCGCGCGACGACGCGCGGCTCGACGGTCTCGTTGCTGGCGCGACGCAACGCTTCCTCGAGCCGAAAGAGCGCCTGCTCGTGCTCGCCGCGAGCGCTCAACGCCTCGGCCGCTCGCTCGAGAGCTTCGATCGCCGGACCGCCGCGACCGAGCGCCGCCTTGGCGAGCAGCTCCGCCACTGCGTCGCGCTCTCGCGGGGCCGCGGGGGCGCGGGATGGTACGGGGGGCTTCTGGGTGGCCATGCCGTGGGCTCACGCAGCGTCGCGTGCGCCGTCAGCTTATCATCTATCCCTTTTCGTTTGGGCGACGTTCAGCGGCCGACGCTGTGGCAAGATTGCGCCCCCGCCCGCGGGCTTTGGTCTGAATCGCGGCGAGACCTCATGCAATCGAGCCGAGGCACCTTTATTTTTTGCGCCATGACCTCGTGGTTGATGGCGTGCGGCACGATGCACAAGCGAACCCACTCCTCCAATGAACCACCCGAGGTCGGCGTGAACAGCACCACCACAAGCACGGGCAGCACCGGACGTCGTCGCAACGAGGCAGCCCAGGCGAACCGCGGCACCAGCTACGAGCCGGTCCGCTTCACGCTCGACAACGGGCTCCGCGTCGTCATCGAGGAGAACCACGCGGCCAAGGTCGTCGCGCTCGAGGCGTGGGTCGACGTGGGCTCGGCGACCGAGCCGGTGGAACTCGCGGGCATCGCGCACGTCTTCGAGCACATGCTCTTCAAGGGCACCAAGCGGCGCGCCGTCGGCGAGATCGCACGGGACGTCGAGGGCGCGGGCGGCGATATCAACGCCTGGACCAGCTTCGACGAGACCGTCTATCACCTCGTGCTGCCGAGCCGTCACCTCGAGCTCGGGCTCGACATCCTGGCCGACACGCTGCAGCACTCCCAGTTCGACGCGATCGAGCTCGAGCGCGAGCTGAAGGTCGTCCTCGAGGAACTCAAGCAGGGCGAGGACAACCCGGGACGCGTCGCGAGTCAGGCGCTGTTCTCGACCGCGTACCAGAAGCACCCGTACCGCCGCCCGGTCATCGGCACGCGCAAGACGGTCAAGGCAATGACGCGCGAGCGCCTGCTCGACTTCTTTCACAAGAACTACGTCGCGAAGAACATCACGCTCGTCCTGTGTGGCGATCTCGACGCCAGGCGCGGCCGCGCGCTCGTCGAGAAGTTGTTCGGCAAGATGACGGCCGGCGAACGTCGTCAGACCGAGATCGCTGTCGAGCCGCCGCAGAGGGCGCCGCGTGCGAAGGTCGTGACCGCGGACGTCAGAGAGGCGCAGGTCCAGCTCGCGTTCCACGTGCCGGAGGTGAAGCACGAGGACGCACCCGCGCTCGAGGTACTGGCGCTCGTGCTCGGGTACGGTGAGTCGTCGCGCCTCGACAAGATCCTGCGTCGCGACCGCGAGGTCGTGAACGAGGCGTACGCCTATGCGTACGCGCCGCGCGATCCGGGCCTCTTCGTGCTCGGCGCCACCTGCAAGCCCGGGGAGATCCAGCCCGCGCTCGACGGTCTGCTGGACCAGGCGCTGCGGCTTGCACGCGAGCCCGTCACCGATGAGGAGCTGGCGCGAGCCCGCGCCGCGCTCGAGGCCGACGGCGTCTATCAGAAGGAGACGATGCAGGGTCGCGCACGCAAGCTGGGGTACTTCGAGAGTCTCGGTGGCTCCGCGCTCGAGGCGGTGTATCTGCGTGCCGTTGCGTCGCTCCGTCCGGGCGATCTGCAGCGCGTCGCCGCGAAGTACTTCACGACCGACAACCTCTCGGTCGTCGCGCTCGCGCCGCCAAACGGTGCGCCGACCACGGAGAAGCTCCTCGCGCGCCTCCTGCCGGCCGAGAAGCGCGCAGGCAAGCCCCAGCTCATCGCCGACCGGACGGGCGCCGTCCACGTGACGCTGCCGTCGGGCGTGCGGCTCATCGTCGTCCCCGACTCGGGCTCTGGCGTCGTGGCGATGCGCGCGGTGTTCATCGGCGGTCAGCGCTACGAGGATGCTCGACGCAGCGGCATCAGCAACATGGTCGCGGGCCTCCTCAACCGCGGCACGCGCGACAAGACCGGCGACGAGATCGCGCGCGAGGTCGAGGGCATGGCCGGCTCGCTCGGCGGGTTCTCGGGCCGCAACACGATGGGCATCGCGGGCGAGTTCCTCGCTGCCAATGCCGAGCGCGGGCTCGCGTTGCTCGCCGGGTGCCTGCTGACGCCGAGCTTCCGGGAGGACGAGCTCGAGCTCGAGCGCCGGCGCCTGCTCGAGCAGATCCGCACCGAGACGGATCAACCCGGCAGCGTCGCCTTCCGTCTCTTCCACGAGGCGATGTTTCCGCGCCACCCGTACCGCATGCAGATCATCGGCGACGCGGCGTCGGTCGCCTCGTTCACGCGGAGGTCGCTCGTCGACTGGCACCAGCGCTGGCTGCAGCTCTCCCAGATGGTGCTCACCATCACGGGCGACGTCGATCCCGAGAAGATCGTCGCCGCGGCGTCCGCGCTGTTTCCGCCGAGCAAGACGCGCCTCGTCGACGCGCCGAAGCCTGCCGTGGAGCAGCCCTTCGAGGATGGCCCGCGCGAGGTCTTCCACGACCTCGACAAGCGTCAAGCGCACGTCGTCTACGGCTTTCCAGGCACGCGTATCGACTCGCCGGATCGCCACGTGCTCGAGCTTGTCTCCACCGTGCTGGGCGGGCAGAGCGGTCGCCTGTTCCTCGAACTCCGCGACAAGAAGGGCCTCGCGTATCGGGTGAGCGCGTCGTCCGTGGAGGGGATCGACCCGGGCTACTTCGCGGTCTACATCGCCACGAGCCCCGAGAACGTCCAGGTTGCGATCGCCGGCATCGAGGACGAGCTCGACAAGCTGCGCAAGAAGCCGGTGTCGAAGGACGAGCTCGACCGGGCCAAGCGCTACCTCATCGGTGCGCACGACATCTCGCTGCAGCGCCGCGCGGCGCTCGCCGCGACGATCGCTTTCGAGACCGTCTACGGGCAGGGCTCCGACGCGCACGAGCACTACGCCGAGGTCATCGAGGCCATCACCCCGGCCGAGGTGCAGCGCGCAGCGATCACCTACTTCGATCGACGGCGCGCGGTGATCGCCACGGTTCGTCCCGAGGAGAAGACCCCGGCTGTCGGCAAGGGCGCCGCGAAGGCCGCAGCCGCCGCGCATCGGAAGCGCTGACGTATACTCCTCATCGCATGAGCGCTCCGTCCGCACCGCAGGCCGACCCGTGGGTGGGTCGGCTCATCGAGGGCCGCTACCAGGTCCTGGCGCCGCTCGGGCGTGGCGGCATGGGCGTGGTGTATCGCGTCGAGCACGTCACGCTGAAGAAGGAGCTCGCCCTCAAGCTGCTGCTGCCCGAGCTCGGGCGCTCCGACGAGCTGCTCGCGCGGTTCCAGCGTGAGGCCGAAGCGGCGGCGCGCCTGTCGCATAGCAACATCATCCAGGTCACCGACTTCGGTCGCACGGAGGACGGGCAGCTCTTCCTCGTCATGGAGCTGCTCGAGGGCCCGTCGCTCGCCGATGTGTTGCGAGACGGCAAGCCGCTCGAGCTCGATCGCGCGCTCTCCATCGAGCGCCAGATCCTGCGCGCGCTCGAGCACGCGCACCAGGCCGGCGTCGTCCACCGCGATCTCAAGCCGGACAACATCGTGCTCGTCGAGCGCGACGGCCAGCACGACGTCGTGAAGCTCCTCGACTTCGGTATCGCGAAGCTATCGGGGCCCGACGAGGCGCCGGGCGCCGAGGTCCTCACGCAGGCTGGCATGATCTACGGCACGCCTGCGTACCTCTCGCCGGAGCAGGCGCTCGGCGAGCCCATCGACCGTCGCGCCGACCTCTACGCGGCCGGCATCATCCTCTACGAGATGCTCGCGGGACATCGCCCCTTCGTCGCGGACTCGGCGCTCGAGCTCGTGTCGATGCAGATCACGCAGAAGGCGATCCCGGTCGTGCAGGAGGTCCCCTCGGTCTCGCAGCGCCTCTCGGATGCGGTCGATCGCGCGCTGCAGAAGAAGCGCGACGATCGCTGGCAGGACGCGCTCTCGTTCCTCGCGGCGCTCGACGAGGAAGGCGTCGGGACAAAGGCCCGCGCGGTCTCTCTCTCGGGGCGTGCACGACGAGCGTGGAGTGGCCTCACCCTCGGGCTCCAGCGGCGGCTGGCGTCGCGCGGTGTCGCTCATGCGCGCCTGGTGGCGTCGGGAATTCTCGTTGGCATCGCGCTGTTGTTGTCTGCAGGCGTGATCTTCTTGCTGCGTCGTCCAGCGGTGGTCGCGCTCGTGCCAGGGGCGCCTGCGACGGCCGCACCAGAGCTCACGAAGCTCGATCTGGCGAATTTCGAGCGCGCGATCCGCACTGGAAGGACGTGTCGCGATCGGAAGGTCGCGGCGGACGAGCTCATCGCCACGCAGGACCGTCGCTATCTCGGGCTCCTCGAGGGCGCGCGTGATCGTCGCGGTGGCTTCCTCGGGCTCGAGAAGATCAACGGCTGCATGCAACGCGAGCTGGAGACCGCGATCCGCAAGCTGCGAGGAGCGCCGTAGTCATGGCCAAGACGAAGAAGCAGGGCTGGTTCCACCGCATCGATCCGCTCACGTCGGTGCTCCTCGTGTTCCCGCTGTTCCTCGTCTACGAGGTCGGGATCCTCGCGGTCCCCGCCGCGTACAACGGCGCCGATCTCATCACCTCCGCCATCCTTCGCATGCTGCACGGCAACGTGACCAGCTACGTCGCGCTCAACGCTGGTCTGCTGCTCGCCTTCATCGGCCTCACCATCTACCTGAGGCGCGACAACCAGTTCAAGGCGCGGATGTTCTGGCCGGTGCTGTTCGAGTCCACGTTCTACGCGCTCTCGATGGGCGCGCTCATCTGCTTCGTGATGGTCGATCTGCTCCACGTCGACCCGAGCCTCTCGCTCGCGCCGCGAACGCACGGCGGTGGCGGCACGCCCGGCCTGCTGGCGAGCGTCATCATCTCGCTCGGTGCGGGCGTGCACGAGGAGCTCGTGTTCCGCGTCGTCCTGCTCGGCGGCACCGCATACGTGCTCGAGCGTGGCCTGGGCGCGCGTCGCTGGGTCGCGCTCACGCTCGCGTTCGTGGTTTCCTCGGTGCTGTTCTCCGCCGCGCACCACATCATCGGCGGCGAGCCGTTTCGCATCGGCGCGTTCACCTACCGTGTGCTGTGCGGCCTCATCTTCGCGAGCCTCTACGAGTTCCGCGGCCTCGCCGTTGCTGTGTACACGCACGCCATCTACGACATCTTCGTCTTCGTCTTCAAAGGCGGCTGAGCAGCGCGACCCTCGGCGGTGCCGGCTAGTACTGGTAGTAGAGGCCGAGCGTGCCGATGTGCTGGGCGGACGAGTAGTTCGCGTCGTTGACGGTGTCGTCGCGGCACTGGCGGGAGGTGAGGGTGGTCGCCTTGCAGTCGCCGGTGAAGTGCGAGAACGCGAACGAGAAGTCGTAGGCGAGCTCGATGTGCAGCTGGCCCTTGTGTGGGTCGTCGATGAGGCCGAAGAAGATGGCTCCGCCGACGTAGCCGCCGACCGTGGTGTTGTGCGGCGTGGTGATGAGGTTGGCCTGCTGGATGCGGGTCGCGGGCGCGATGGCTCCGAGCTTGAGCCGGAACCCGAGTGGACGGTTGGCGATCATGATCGGCGCGGGCATGGCGAGCTGCACGCCGATCGCCATGCCGAGCACGATGTCCTGCGAGATCGCGAGCGGCGGGTTGGAGGCGGACAGCGCGTTGATCCACGCGTCGATGCCGAGACGGAGCCGCAGGTCGATGCCACCCGCGGCATCGAAGAAGCCACCGACCGCGACACCGCCGCCGATGTTCTGGTCGAGGATCTGGAGCTTCGTGGTGCTCGCGTCGGAGGCTGTGTACACCACCGAGGCGAGCGCCACGACGGTGTACTTGAAGTCGACGTGCAGGCGTAGCTTCGAGGTGAGCGCGCGGGTGTACCCGAGCTGCGCGCCGATCGCGAGGCCAGTCGTGAGCTGCTTGTAGTTGGCGATGTAGTTGGTGGTGGTGCCGTTGGTGCGCACGACCTCTCCGACCTTGCCGAAGCCGACCTTGACCGTCGCGTCGATGTAGTTCGGGCCGTGCTTGTTACCCGCGCGGTCCTCGGCACGTCGACGCTTGCGGCGCTCCTCGCGGTCGCGCCGATCACGATCGTCGCGGTCGTCATCGTCATGTGCGCGCCGATCGCTGTCGCGATCCCGGCTGGCCCGGTCGCGGTCATCACGATCCCGGCGGTCGCGGTCCGCACGGTCGCGATCCTCGCGATCCCGGCGGTCGCGGTCCTCACGGTCACGGCGATCTCGCTCGTCGCGCTCACGTGACTCGTCGCGGCTGTGATCGTCGCGACGGACCTCGGCAGGGGAGGGCGAATCGGTGCGGTGCTTCGACGGCGTGGGCGCCGGGTCATCGCGGCGATCGTCACGGCGATCCTCGCGCGGAGGCGGCTCGTTGCCCATGTCGGCGCCCATGCGGACGGCGCGCGCGTCGACCCACGCCAGCTCGCCGGCGCCGATGTCGATCTGCACCCACTTCTTGTCGGAGCTCTTGCGGACGAACTGGACGACCTCGCCGCGCCGCACCAGGCCGAGCACGGTGCCCGCTGCGATCGGACGACCATAGAGCTCGGCCTTCGCCGCGACGACGGTCATCTTGGTGTCTTCGTCGTGGTACTTCGACTTCGAGACCCACGCCTCGCCGCGCACGTTGCGGCGCTTGGCGAGCGTGTCGTCCTCGGCAGGCGCCGCGGGCGCCTCGGCGGCCGCGACGGCGGCGCTGCTGCCTTCCTTCGTGCGCACGGTGCTGACCGGCACCCAGCCCTCGCGCCCGCCCTTGGTGCGGACGTGGACCCAGCCGCCATCGGCGCTGAAGTCGAGGATGGTGAGCTTGGCGCCGGACGCGATGCGATCGACGACCTTGCCGTTCGCGGCCGCGTGATCGCGCACCATCGTGGCGCCACGTGCCTCGCCGGTCTCGGCCGACGCGACGGCGGAGAAGAGCGAGAGGGACGAGAAGGCGAGGGCGATGAGGCCGGTGCGGAGCGAAGGCAGTTTCACTGAAAGACCTCACCGCCAGCGATGTAGGCAAGCCACGTCATGTAACGCGGGTCAGCCGTCCCCATCGTGAAGACCTTGCTGCCCCCGTGCCCGTTCATGCCGAGGGGATACGTGAGCATGTCCGAGTTCATCGGCGCCCCCGTGTTCGAGTTGGAATTGAAGGTCATGTAGTTCGTCATGAGGTCCGCGCCGGTGGCGCCCACGATGAAGGTCGGCGCATTGCCGCCGGTCGCATGACAGTTCGACAGCGCGCACGACGCCTGGATGACGGGTTCGACGTCGGCGACGTACGTCGGCGGTCCCATGTCGACGCCCGGCATGCTGTCCACGGAGGGCGCGGCGTCGAGCGTCATCGCCATGTCGGGCTTGGGGATGATCTCGTCGAGAGAGCCCTGACAGCCGACGTAGAGTCCGACCGTCGCGAGGATCCCGGCGCTCACAATCAATGGTGCTAGAAGGTTCGTGGTCACGATCCAGCCTACCACGAGCCCCGGGTCAGCCTCGATACCGCTCAGTGGCTACGGGGCACTTTTTCGAGGTCGACCTGATCGAGCGCGGCCCTGATGAGCTGCGACTTGTTGGCCTTCGTGTGGCCACGCGACTTCAGCGTGTCGACCAGGCGCTCGAGCCGCTCGATGTCGTCGGTGTAAAGCGAGATGCAGACGATCTTGTAGTGCGTCGGTCGCGGCTTCTTCGCGAGCGCAGACGGCAGCAGCGGATCGTCCACGAGCGCCACGGGCGACGGTGGATCCGGCCTGTAGAACCGCTCGAGGATCGACTCGTCACCGAGAGGATCGTGGTGCAGCGCGGGTGTGGGGCGTGATGCTCTCTTCGTCATCGAGATGCTCGCGCTTCCACGAGGGGGGCCACCACGCGGGCTTCGGCCGCAGCAACGACGGGTGCCGCGTTGGCGACGAAGCGCTCGACGAGCTTGCGGTAGTCGTCGGCGCCGGGTGACTCGGGGGCGTATTCGAAGATTGTCTGACGCCGACTCGGCGCCTCGGCGAGCCGCGTGGAGCGGCGGATCGGCGAATAGAGGCGCTCCTTGAAGTGCCCCGACAGCGTCTCGACGGCGTCGCGCGCGAGCCGCGTGCGCGAATCGAAGAACGTGGGCACGACGCCGGCGATCTTCACCGAATGGCCGAGGTGCTTGTCGATGTCCTTGAGCGTGCGAAGGACCTGCTTCACACCGACGAGCGCGAGGTAGTCGCACGAGACGGGGATCATGACCTCGTCGGCGAACGTGAGGGCATTCTGGTTGAGCAGGTTCAGCGACGGACCACAGTCGAGAACGATGTACTGGTAGCGCTTGAGCACGGACAGCTTTTCGGAGAGCACGCGATCTCGACCCGCATCGAGCCTGGCGAGGAACACCTCGGCCTGCGCGAGCGTTGCATCGGCGCAGATGACGTCGAGCTTGCCGCGCACGGGAACGATCACGTCCTCGGCCTTCGTGTCCGGCTCGACGAGCAGGTGATAGAGCGAGCGCTCGCCGCGGATGCCGAGCGACGTCCCGACGTTACCCTGTGCGTCCATGTCGACGAGCAGGACCTCGTAGCCACGATCGGCGATGCCGGCGGCGAGGTTGACGGCGGTCGTGGTCTTGCCGGTCCCGCCCTTCTGGTTGAGGATCGCGAGGCGCCGCGCGCGACGGTTCGAGCCGTACTCGGTTTGTGTCAGGCCGCCCCGACGACACTCGAGGCTGCAGAAGTAGCGGCGTCCCTTCAGCGATTGCACGACCTGGTAGGCGAACTGCGGCATGAACTTGCGGGCACACGTCGCACACGGCTCGGTATTCATCACGACTCCTTCAGACGTAAAGCTCAGGGCCGATGATTTTCCGGTCTCATGAGAGACGCCACTTTTCTGCGTCGATTTTTCCGCAACGCGGCAAAAGCGCAGAGGCGCGTCGGCGTGTCACCAACCTCCCCACCGCGGGACGAGCGCGGTACAACGCCGACCCATGCGGCCCCTCGACGACCTCCTCGTGCTCGACCTCTCGCGCATCCTGTCCGGCCCGTTCTGCACGATGTACCTCGCGGATCTCGGCGCTCGCGTCATCAAGGTCGAGCACCCGAAAGGCGGCGACGACACGCGCGGGTTCGGCCCGCCCTTCGTCGGTGGCGAGTCGACGTACTTCATGTCGGCCAACCGCAACAAGGAGTCGGTCGCCATCGACATGAAGACCGACGAGGGCAAGGTGCTCGTACGCCGGCTCGCGAAGAAGGCTGACATCCTCGTCGAGAACTTCCGTCCCGGGGCGCTCGCGAGGCTCGGTCTCGATCACGCGACGCTCGCGAAGGAGAACGAGAAGCTCATCTACGCGAGCATCTCGGGATACGGCCACGCGGGCGATCCGACGTGGACGAGGAAGCCGGGCTACGACGTCGTCATCCAGGGCATGGGTGGGCTCCAGTCCATCACCGGCGCGCCGGATGGGCCGCCGTTCAAGAGCGGCACCTCCATCGCCGACATGGTCTCCGGCATGTACGCCATCATCGGCATCTTGACGGCGCTGCACGCGCGCACGCGCACGGGTCGCGGTCAGCACGTCGACGTCTCGATGCTCGATGGCCAGATCTCGTTGCTCAGCTATCACGCGGGCGCGCACCTCAACGCGGGGACGCATCCCGCACGCAAAGGCAACGCGCACCCATCGATCGCGCCGTACGAGACGTTCCAGACCAGCGATGGATGGCTCAACCTCGCCGTCGGTAACGATGGGCTGTGGCGCGCGTTCGCGGACGCGGTCGGCCTCCCCGTGCGCGACGATCCGCGCTTCGTCACGAACCCGCTCAGAGTCGCCAACCGCGTGGCCTTGCTCGAGTACCTGCACCCGCTGTTCGCGTCGAACACGGTCGAGCACTGGCTTTCGGTGTGCGATGCGGCCGGCGTCCCCGCCGGGCCGATCCTGGGCGTGGATCAGGCGCTCTGCCATCCGCAGGTGCTCGCGCGCCAGATGGTCGTTCCCGTCCTGCATCCGACGGCAGGCGAGGTGCGCGTGACCGGCGTCCCCGTGCGGCTGTCCGACACGCCTGGCGAGGTCCGCACCGCGCCGCCGACGCTCGGGCAGCACACCGACTCCGCGCTCGCGGACGTGCTCGGCCTCGACGCGGCGGAGCTGCAGCGCCTGCGCGCCGCGAAGGTGCTCGCCTGACGAAGCGATCGCCAAGGACGTGTCACGCGGTGCCGCAAAGTCGCGTCCGGCTGCACCTGATATAATCTGGGTTCATGGGAACCAGCAGCCCTCCGCCAGTGATGCCCACCATCGCGGAGCGACTCGTCGCGAGCTATGCCGCGGACCAGTCGGTGCGCATCGCACCCGGCCACGAGCTGCCTTCACCACCGGAGATCCGGCAGGCCATCACGGAGCTGCGCGAGCTCCTGTTCCCCGGCGCCACGACGACGAGCGCGTTCAGCAATGGCTCACCGCTGCTCACCGTCATCGAAGCCCGCGTGGAAGAGGTTCGCGCGCGGCTCGCGCGTCAGGTGTATCGCGGCCTCCATCACCGCTGCGACAAGACCGTCTCCGACTGCGGCGAATGCCATGGCCGTGCGGTCACCATCACGGACGGCTTCCTCGACGCGCTGCCCGGCATCCGCGCCACGCTGCTCGAGGACGTGCGCGCGGCCTATGACGGCGATCCCGCCGCGAGTGGCACCGACGAGGTCGTGTTCGCGTATCCCGGCATCCATGCCATCACCGTCTATCGCCTCGCGCACCACCTGTTCGAGCTCGGCGCGCGGATCGTGCCGCGTATCATGGTGGAGCAGTCGCACTCCGAGACGGGCATCGACATCCATCCCGCGGCGGTCATCGGCGCTGGCTTCTTCATCGATCACGGCACCGGCGTCGTCATCGGCGAGACGAGCACCATCGGCAACCGCGTCCGCATCTACCAGGGCGTGACGCTCGGCGCGCTGTCGCTCCCCACGAGCCGCGTACGCGCGCTCTCCACGGAGAAGCGCCACCCGACCATCGAGGACGACGTCATCATCTATGCCAACGCCACGATCCTCGGGGGCAAGACCGTGATCGGCAAGGGCGCGATCATCGGGGGCAACTGCTGGATCACCGAGAGCGTTCCGCCGGGCGCCCGAAGATCCGTCTAGCCACCGTATCCAGATCATCGCGAGCAACGTATCTAGCGGTATGACCCTTACACGCGCGCTCTGGCTCATCGCTGCTCTGTCGGTCGTTCCCGGTTGCGCGGTGCATCCATCGGACGCCGGCGAGCCACAGAGGTCGAACCGTCCGGCGTCGAGCTACCCGAAGGCGAAGCCGGTCACCGGCAAGCCCGGAGAGTATCCCGTCACGAAGACGGACGCCGAGTGGAAGAGGCAGCTCACCTCGGCGCAGTACTACATTCTTCGCGAGTCGGGCACGGAGCGTCCAGGCTCGAGCCGACTCGAGAGCGAGCACGGTGCAGGCGACTTCTACTGCGCCGCCGATCACAACCTGCTGTTCCACTCGACGGAGAAGTTCGAGTCAGGCACTGGCTGGCCGAGCTTCTTTGCGCCCGCCACCGATGACAGCGTCAAGGTCACCGCCGACAACTCGAGCGGCATGAGTCGTGACGAGATCGTGTGTGCGAGGTGCGGTGGTCACCTCGGCCACGTCTTCGACGACGGTCCCCGACCGACGGGGAAACGCTACTGCATGGACGGCGACGCGATGACCTTCGAGAAGGCCAAGAAGTAGCGATCACCTCAGCAGGCCGCGCGCGACCGTCCGCGTGCATGTCTCCTGGCTCGAGCTGGTGCCAGGACACTCGGGCCACCAGACGCGCACGCCGGGATTGGCGAGGCGCTGGCCCGCAGTTCCGTCGAGCGGCACGATCGCGCCGAGCTGCAGCGTGAGCGCGTCCACGTCGGGTGGCGAGGTGACGCTGAGTTTCCCTTCGTCGTCGATGCGCAGCTTCACGCGACGCAGCGCGCGCAGGCGATTCGCGAGCGCGCCGATCGGGACGAGCCACAGCGTGCCGCGTGCGCGACGACGATCGAGGCTCGCGAGCACCGCGTCGAAGCGTGGATCGAGCGCGGGCTGCCCGTTTTCGTCGCGCAGCTCGAGGTTCCGACGTCCGAAGAACGTGCCGCGCGGGTGCAGCGTCTCGAGGTACGTGTGCGCGATGTGGAGACCACGATCGTGCTCGAGCTGATCGATGGCCGCCTCGCTGTACCGCTGGTAGAACGCGCGCATCGGCAGGAATGCCCACGTCGAGCGGAACATCCACAGCGAGCCCGGGCCACGAGGCTCGAGCCGCCCGAGCGGCCACACCGTCGCTGCGCGCCTGTCGAGGTGCCGCGGATCGCGCTCGTCGAGACCCTCGCCCGCCCACTCGCTGAGGTCCCACACGTCGGTGAACTTCCGCTTCTCGAGGAGATCGGAGATGCCGGTACCGGTGTGCCAGCCGGTCTGATCGAAGCCCTCGCAGTTCGTCTGGGGCTGGTGATCGATCCACACCGTCGCGCCCTCCGCGGAGAACTTCACGAGCGCCTCGTCGACGACCGCGCGCGAATCGGGGAGCGGCGTGGCCGAGTGCGGGGCGAGCTCGGACCCGTTCAGGCGCATCCGGTCGGCGAGGCGCTGTACCTCGGCCTCGTCGGCCTCGGAGGAGAGGAAGCCGTGGTGCGCGGTGCCGTGCAGGAAGAGCGCCTTGGTGATGGGCACGTGATGACCAAGGAGGCCGCGGCTCGGGTGATCGAGATCCGCCGTCGCCGAGCCACCGAGCAGCGCGTGCAGCGTGTCAGACGAGGTCTGGTCCGCATGATCGGTGATGACGAACGCAGCGTCGCGGCCCTCCGGCCAGGGCGACAGCGCCACCGTCGAGACCGCGCCGAGCACGAGCTCACCGGAGGCCTCGAGCCTGTCGCCCGTCGCGAGGTAGCGCTCGCCCACGAGGACTCGGCCCTTCACGTCGCGCCACTGGTGACCGCAGCGGGGCAGATGACCGAACGGCCGCGCGAGCACGCTCATGAGCTCGATCCCGAGCTGCACGACGCCGTGCTCGCGGCTGACCTCGAGCGTGTCGAGGTTGTCGTCGGCGAGCACCGCGCCGACGGGCTCGCCCTTGCGCAGGAGCGTCACCCACTTCGGATCGAAGCGATCGAGCAGCACATGGCTCGCGCGATCGGGCCGGTAGTCGCGACCGAGCGCGATGAACGAGTCCGCGGCGACGCGCACGTTCAGCGTCACCTGGCGTACGGCCTGCGCGCGCAGCGCCTCGGCCTCCACCGACCAGGGGAACGTGCGCGTACCCGCTTCCACCGTGACGGTGACCGCGAGATCGGCATCGCGCACGAGCGCCTTCCAGCACGCCTTGCCGCCGCAGTCGCTCGGAGTCAGCGTGACGGGCACCCGACGCTGGTGCGCGCTCGCCGCTCCATCGATGACGAGCTCGGCCGATAGATCCAGCGGCAGCGCGTGCGCGGCGGCGCACCACAGCCACGTCATCGCTACCCACCCGAGCCGTCGCACGCTACCGTTTGACCATGTCGAGAGCTTCCTGGGACGAGTATTTCATGAACATCGCGCGGGTCGTCGCGTCGCGCTCCACCTGCGAGCGCAAGTACGTCGGCGCCGTGATCGTGCGCGACCGGACCATCCTCTCCACCGGCTACAACGGCTCGATCCGCGGCGTCCCGCACTGCACCGAGGTCGGTCACATGATGGAGGACGGCCACTGTGTCGCCACCATCCATGCCGAGGTCAATGCGATCCTGCAAGCCGCCAAGAATGGCGTTCGCATCGACGAGGCCAGCGTGTACGTGACCGCGAGCCCGTGCTGGAACTGCTTCAAGGCCATCACGAACGCGGGCATCCGCCGCATCGTCTACGGCGAGTTCTACCGCGACGAGCGGATCTTCGCGGTCGCGAAGCAGATCGGCGTGGAGCTACAGCACCTCCCGGAGGCGGGCGACGCGCCTGCGGGCCCCCGCTAGTAGCGGGCCTGCAGCGTGAACGTGAAGCCGAGGCGGTGGGGGTAGTTGTAGTTGCGGATCGACTCGCCGCCCTGCGCCTTCGTGAGGTGCGTGAGGTTGGCGTCGTACTCGTAGTAGACCTGACCGATGACCGCGAACCACTCGAGGAAGTCCTCGCGGGCCTGGAGCTTGGTCCCGAAGATGGGCTTGGCGCTCAGGCGGTTCGTGGAGTCGGGGAGGATCGAGAGGTCGCCCTCGTTGCGGACGACGATGGTGGCGGCCACGTTGTTCGCGCTCGCGGTGCCGAGGAGCGCGCCGGGGACGCCATTTGCGCCCGGCTTGAACGACGCCGGGTTCTGCACGCCGACCGTGAGGCCGAGGCGCATGCCGACGCGCTGGAACCAGTAGTCGAAGCCGACCGAGCCGAAGAGCTCGGGCGTCGTCTTGCCGTCCTGCGGGAAGTCCTGGTACGGGACGAGCGACGGCTGGTTCTGCAGGATGTAGGCGAGGCTGCGGACCTCGAAGTCGGCCGTCAGGCGGAGGTTGCCGATCTGGGCGCGGAGGTTGATGTCACCTGCGTATGCGAGCTGGAGCTTGGTGGTGTTGAGCTTGTCGGCATCCTGCAGCGACGAGCCGGTCATCGTCCACTCGGCCGAGGCGAGCCAGTTGAAGCCGGGCTGGTAGATGGGGCGGTTGAAGTAGCGCGCGGCCGACTGCGGGTCGTTGCGGTAGAGCGAGGTGTCGATGGAGGTCGTCGGCGAGATGTGATTGAACGCGGACACCTGCAGCGTGGCACCGAACGTCCGCACCGGGTAGCTCTTGAACGTCTGACCCTGCGGACCGATGGTCGTCCCGAAGAAGAGCGGGTTGGTGCCACGGTTGAAGTAGCCGCCGTTGGTCTCGATGCGCAGGTGGTTCTTGATGGCGTCGGCACCGGCGCCGAAGACTGCGCCCCACACTGCGACCTGCTCGTTGACGGACGGGTTGCGGTCGAGGAGGGTCGACGACTTCGCGCCGACGTACGCGTACCAGCGCTCGTCGGAGATCTGGAGCTTGGCGCCCGGCGATGGCGCGGTGTTCGTGACGAACGCGGCCGCGCCGATCGGGAGGTCGGGGTTGTACTTGAAGAAGATCGGCGAGCCGCCCCACGAGATGCGCCACGAGTAGCCGAGGCGCATGCGGTCGGCGTTGAGCGGGAACGCGGTGAACGCGACGTTGAGCTTGGACGTGCGCGTCCGGTCGAAGAAGTACTGCATGCGGACGTACGAGCCGTCGTCGATGGACGACAGGTTCACGTCCGTGAACTGCAGGAGGCGCAGGACGTAGGCGGCCTCGAAGACCACGCGCGCCGTCTCCACCTTTTTGTAGACCACGAGGTGGGTGAGGTTCTCGTAGCCGGTGTAGCGCGTGTCATAGTTCTCGAAGAACAGGATGCCGAGCTGGCTCGGCTGGCCGAAGCGCCAGCCGGGCACGGACGGGGTCGTCTGACCCGGCTTGACGAGCACGTTCTCGTTCACGAGCGTGAAGTTGAGACGCGTGTCGACGAAGTCTCCGGCATGAGCCAGACCTCCGGTGAGCAGCATCGAAGTCAAGGCGAGGAACGCGATCTTGGCGCGCAGCGTACGGTCGGGTCGGGACATGGCTCGGCTCGATGCTCCTGAAGAAGGTGACGCTGACGCGGTGCGTGTAGCGACTGGTTACGGCGTGGTGGTGGGGTTGATGTCGGACGCGTCGCGCGCTGCGATCGTCCAGAAGTTGAAGGGATTCTTCTTGCAGATGTTGCCGACGCAGACGCCCGCTGCACACGGCGTCGAGTCGCCGCAAGCGAGAGGCACGCCGGTCGCGTCGGTGAGGGTGGTCTGCCCGGACGAGTTCTTCAGCATGCCGCGGAGCGTCGCCTTCTTGCCCACGAGCTGCGTGGGGTCGAAGGCGCCGATGACCTTCGAGGGTAACTGGACGGCGAACTCGGTGAACGAGTCGCACGAGACGCGACCGAGTACGAACGCGTTGTACTTGATCCACTGGGTGATCGTGGACTGCACGTTGGGATCTTTGTTCGGGTTCGCCGGCTGCATCGGGCAGATGGTGCCCGTGAGCTGGACCGTTCGCCCAGCGAGCGAGTTGAGCTTTTCGAGTGACGAGGTGCCCACGTTCGTGAGGTCGACGGGCGCGGGCAGCTTCGACGGGTCCGGCGCGACCGAGCCGTCGATGCCTAGGATCGGGAAGTTGACCTCGGTGAAGCCGACGAACTTCGAGATGTTTCCCGACAGGTTGTTCAGCTTCGCGCCCTTGACCGCGTTGGGGGCGGGCGCGCCGAAGGTGAAGAGGTAGAGCGCGTTGTACGCGTCCGAGCCGGTGTCCACGACGGTGACCGCGCCGTTGAACACGGAGTCGATGAGGAGCTCGCCCGACCCGGTCGCGTGGTCGACGGTGACGAACTTTTTCTCGAACGCGCTGCAGAACGTCGCGTTCGTCGCCGTGGGATCGGGCGGGGTCTGGAGGTCGGGGATCGTGGGGTTCGCGAAGTAGATCGCCTCCGATGCGCCGACGACGTGCGACACCTTCTCGACGACCCAGATGGAGCTCCGCCCGAACGCAGCCGGCAGCGTCAGCATCTCGTTCGCGAGCTTGCCGTTCTTCAGCGTGACCGTCTCGATGGGGATGGTCGTTCCGTTGCCGCACGCCTTTGCGGCGCCCGCGAGCACGCCGCCGTACGACAGATAGATATCGACGGTGAGATCGACCGGCAGGTTCGTGCCGTCATCCGTGAGCGCGTCGATGTTCACGACCGCCGTCTGCACCGTGTTCGGGTTGCCGGGCGACCCCGGATCCGGCGAGAGGAGCTTGACGTTCAGCGTCGTGACGGAGCCCGCGGTCGGCGACACCTGATGCTCGACGCAACCCGAGACCGACAGGAGCGCTGCGAAGGCGAGTTTACCCTTCATGGCGTGCCCACGGTGATGGCGCGGATGCGGCCGTCGATCGGCTGCACCGTGTTGTCCACACACGTGATGTCGGAGTAGTCGAACACAGTGGGCGAGCGACCTGCCTGCTCGCAGCCCTGGTAGGCCGCGCAGCTCTTGCCACAGGCGGCCGTGCCCGACTCGTCGTCGTGGCAGCAGCAGTCGGTGCTGCAGTCGATGAGCTCGCCGAGCGAGTTGCGGCAGTTCACGCCCGTGATGTTGATGTAGTCCGAAGGCGAGCAGGAGTGCTTGGCGTTGTTCTGGTCCTTGTACCCGCGGATGTAGTCGGTGAGCGAGTTGCGCAGGCTGATGCCGGTGTTGAACTTCGTGGTGTTGCGCTTGAGCACGGAGAAGCCAGAGCCGCCGTTCGCGATGTAGTCGTTCACGGCGACGCGGTATTCGGCGTCGAGGTTGAGCGGCTTGCAGCTCGTCGTCGCCGGGTCGATGTCGGCGGACGAATCAATATTCCCGTTCGCGTCCACCCGGCACCGGTCGCCGACGTAGATGTTCTTGGCGCACGCGGTCGGGCCCCCGAGTCGCGAGTTGCACTTCGCGTCGTTGGTGGCGCAGACCATGTCGAAGAACACGCCGGCCACCTGGGCCTGCGCGTTGCAGCCGCGCTCGGAGCTTCGCGCGGCGATGAAGTCCAGCGTGTCTTGAATCTCGAAGCCGGAGAGATACATCGTCGTGATCGTGTTCTCGAACGGGAACACGTTGTACATCTGCTCGAGCGTGAGCGCGCCCGACTCGAAGTCGGTGCGGATGCCGAGCGAGTTCGTGATGGAGATATCGGCCGCGACGTCGGCGCGCACGCGCATCGACTCCGCGACGAGGTTGCCGAGCTGCGAGTCGCCGCCCTCCGGGTTGGTGCGTGCGACCTTCGGGCACGTCGCGTCGGTCGCCTTGCAGGGGATGACCGCGTAGCTCTGGTTGAGGTTGAGGTACGCGTTCATCTTCGTCGCGTACGGATCGAGCAGGTTGAGCATCTCCGGATCGTCGGGGATGGAGTCGTCGATGGGGACGAGCGTGTAGGCGTACGACTTGACGGTGCCGTGCGTGCCGGCCGTCTTCTCCTCGGCCGTCGGCATGTGGACGACGAGATCGAGGCGACCGACGTACTTCGCGAACGCGCCGGAGTGACACAGGACCGTGGAGCCCGTCTCGAGCCCGGTGAGACCATCGATGCGCTGCAGCTGCTTCGGCGGGTTCAGGACGATGTGGAGGTGACCACCGAAGATCACGTCGACGCCATCGATCGCGATCTCCTGGTTCAGGTCGCGGCTCTCGGCATCGGCAGCCGAGACGTCCTCGTCCTCGTTGAGCCCGAGGTGCGAGACGACGACGAGCAGGTCGACCTGCGGCCGGAGGACGGCGGCGATGGCGGCGAGCGCGGATTTTGCCTCGATCGGACGGACGCCGAGCGAGTTGCCACCCTCGATGATGCCCTGGATGGACGAGATGTTCGCCATGCCGATGACGCCGACCTTGATGCCACCGAGGTTGGTGACGTAGTAGGGCGGGACGATCTCGGAGAACTTGGTGTTGAGCGTGTCCTTGGGATCGCCGAAGTCGTAGTTCGCGGCGAGCACCGCGAAGCCCGCGAAGCGCTGGAACTGCGCGAAGCAGTTCACCGCGCCCTTGTCGAACTCGTGGTTGCCGATGACCATCGCGGTGAGGCCGAGCTGGCTCATCGCGCGCGTCTCGACCTCGCCCGCAAAGACGTTGAAGACCGGTGCGCCCTCGAAGATGTCCCCGGAGTCGAGGTGGAGCGAGCGAACGGCCGGCGGTCCCGTCTTGTCGGAGATCTGGTCGCAGAGTGGACCGGTCATGCGACCGCGGATGCACTGCGCGACCGTCGACAGACGGGCGATGCCGCCGACGACCGCGGTGTCACGGCCAGGCTGTGGCAGGAGACCGAGGCCCTTGTCGATGGCGCCCGGCGCGAAGAAGTACGGGAAGTAGCGCGAGTGCGTGTCCGACGTGTGCACGATGGTGAGCGACACGTCCTGCCCTGCGAGGTTCGGCGTCGGCGTCTCGATGGTGCAGCCAGCGGCGAGCAGGCTCGCGAGTCCGAGCGCCACCCACGCACAGTGCGGCGTCGCAGAGCTCTGCGACGTGTTCGAAGCGACGAATGACCCCATCCGCATCGAGGCGTCGTATACTCGGCGCCATTTTTGGCTGCAACCAAAAAGGATGTGAATGCGTCGCGCCAAGATCGTCTGCACGTTGGGTCCTGCTTCCTCCGATGCGAGTGTCATCGGCCAGCTCATCGACGAGGGTATGAATGTTGCCCGGATCAACTTCTCTCACGGTGATCAAGCGGGCCACGCTGCGGTCATCGCGACGGTGCGCGCCGAGGCCAAGAAGCGCGATCGCTGGGTGGCCGTGCTACAAGATCTACAGGGACCGAAGATCCGCGTGGGGCGCTTCGCAACGGGCTCCATCGAGCTCGAGCCCGGCTCCGACTTCCTCGTGACCACTCGAGAACTCATGGGTGACGCCACCCGGGTGTCCACCACGTATCTGGGTCTGCCGCACGACGTGAAGCCGGGAGATCTGCTCCTGCTCGACGATGGGCTGCTCGCGCTCGAGGTCGTCGAGGTCGACGGCCAGGATGTGCACACTCGCGTCGCCATCGGCGGAACTCTCAAGAACAACAAGGGGATCAACCTGCCTGGCGTGAACGTATCGGCGCCCCCGCTCACCGAAAAGGACATCGACGACCTGCGCTTCGGGCAACGGATCGGTGTCGATTTCGTGGCGCTCTCGTTCGTGCGATCCGGCGACGACATCCACCGCGCGCGCCTCCTCATCGCAGAGTGTGGCGGTAACAAGAACACGCCCATCATCGCGAAGATCGAGCGGCCCGAGGCCGTCGAGCACCTCGACGAGATCATCGACGTCGCCGACGGCATCATGGTCGCGCGCGGGGATCTCGGAGTGGAGCTCGGTGCCGAGAAGGTGCCGCTCATCCAGAAGCGCTGCATCGAGGAGACCAACCGCAAGGGCAAGGTCGTCATCACGGCGACGCAGATGCTCGAGTCGATGATCACGAACCAGCGGCCCACGCGCGCCGAGGCCTCCGACGTCGCCAACGCGGTCCTCGACGGCACCGACGCGGTCATGCTCTCCGGCGAGACCGCGTCCGGCAAGTATCCGCTCCTCGCCGTGCGCACGATGTCGCGCATCGTCGAGGAGATCGAGTCCTCGCAGCGCTGGCGCACCCGGATGGACGAAGAAGCCGTGCTCGAGTTCGCGTTCTCCACGAACGCAATCGCAAAGGGCGCCGTCGTCGCCGCGCGACAGGTCGGCGCGAAGGTCGTCGCGGTCGTCTCCGACTCGGGGGGCGCCGCGCGCTTCGTCTCGGAGTATCGCCCCGACGCGCGCATCGTCGCTTTCAGCTCGCTCCCCGGCGTGTGCAGCCAGCTCGCGCTCTACTGGGGCGTCGAGCCGCTGCTCATGCCCCACTCGCAGGGCTTCGACCAGCTCGTCGAGCACGTGTCGACCGCGCTCGTCCAAAAAGGCATCGCGAAGAAGGACGATCTCGTCGTGCAGACCATGGCCTACCCGGTCGGCGTGGGCGAGTCCACCAACACGCTACACATCCACAGGCTTCGTTAAATGTGAATGGTGATGACGACGTGGCCGGTGAACGTGAAGTCCTGCGTTGGCGCGGTGCCCGTCGCCGTGGCGCTGATCTCGGCGCCCGCATTGATGTAGGGGAGGATGTCGACCCCGTGGACCACGTTCAGGTCGATGGAGGTCTCGCTCATCGGCACGGGCGCCAAATTCGCGATCTCGATCCTGGGCAGCGACGTGTTCGACGGCGCATCCACGAAGATGTGGATCTCGTGGACGAAGTCGAAGTTCCCCGACGGCATGCCCTTGGGTGTCGCGTCGAAGCGCAGCGACTTGAGGTTGGCCGAGTGGATGATGCTCGTGTCGTGCTTGGCGAGCTGCTCGGACACGTCGATGGTGATCGGCATGTTGTCGGCGAAGAAGCCGCCGAGGAGGCCTCCGAGCGGGCTGCCGTCGACCTTTTGCTCCGGGATATCGTCGGAGACGTCGTACGGGATCGCGCCGCACGCCGCGAGCAGCGGGGACAGAGCGGTGAGGGCGAGGGCGAGCACGAGTCGTCGAGTCATGTAGGTCCATTGGAGCACGGCCGCGCCCTTTTCGACTCGTGGGGAATGTGAGCTGCGCTATAAGGAGCGCCCCCATGCGGCTCGCGATCCTTGGTAGCGGCTCGTCCGGCAACGTCGCGCTCGTCGAGAGCGGCGGGACGCGTGTGCTCGTGGACGCGGGGCTCTCGGTCGCCGCAATCACGAAGCGCCTCGACGCGGTCGGCGTCGCGCTCGAGGAGATCGACGCGCTGCTCGTCACGCACGAGCACTCCGACCATGTCGGCTGTGCCGCCACCCTCGGCCGACCCATTCACGCGCCGGGCGCCACGCTGCTGAAGAAGCGCCTTGTTGGCACTCGCGTGCTCGCGGGCCGTCGCTTCGTCATCGGCGCGCTCACCGTAGACCCGGTGATGCTCATCCACGACGCCGACGAGACCGTCGGCTACGTGTTCTCCGACGGGCGACACCGCATCGGCATCCTCACCGACTGCGGTCAGGCAGATGCCCAGATCGCGCGCAGCTACGCGGGGTGCGACGTGCTCGTGCTCGAGGCCAACCACGACCCACGCATGCTCGTGCTCGGCCCGTATCCGCCGTCGCTACAGCGGCGCGTGCGTGGGCCGCGCGGGCACCTGTCCAACGAGCAGTCGGCCAGCATGTTGCAGCTCATCCTCGCGGCGGGCGCTGCGCCATCGCTCGTCATCGCCGCGCACATCTCGCAGAAGAACAACCACGACGAGCTCGTGCGGGAGGCTCTTCAACCACACCTGCCGTCGCACGTCCCGCTCGTCCTCGCCACGCCCGCGGGCTCGCCGGAGGTGCGGCTCCCGCTCCCCGGCGCACGCCCCCGGCAGCTCGCCCTCTTCGACCGTCAGGCTCTCATCCAATGATCGACCGCTACAGTCGTCCGCAGCTCCGCGCGCTCTTCTCCGAACAGACCAAGGTGGACACATGGCTCGAGGTCGAGCTCGCGGCCTGCCGCGCCATGGAGAGCCTCGGCAGGGTGCCCGCGGGGGTCGCGGGGCGCCTCGGCGCGACCGTCCGCGGCAAGCTCTCGCCCGCGCGCGTCGTCGAGATCGAGGAGAAGACGCGCCACGACGTCATCGCGTTCCTCACGCACGTGGAGGAGCTGTCGGGCCCCGAGTCGCGCTACCTCCACCTCGGGCTCACGTCGTCGGACGTGCTCGACACGGCCACGGCGATGACGCTCGACAAGGCGTTCGGCTTCATCGAGGAAGGCCTCATTGCGCTGCGCACCGCGCTCGCCGACAAGGCGCGTCAGTACCGCACCACGCCGATGATCGGCCGCTCGCACGGCATCCACGCCGAGCCCATCACCGCGGGCGTGCTGTTCGCGGGCTTCGTCGCGGAGACCGACCGCAACCTGAGGCGCGTGCGCGACGCGCGCACCAACATCAAGGTCGGCAAAATCGCGGGCGCGGTCGGCACGTACGGCTCGGGCGATCCCGAGATCGAGCGCCGCGCGTTGAGCGAGCTCGGCCTCGTTCCGGAAACGGTGTCCACGCAGGTCGTCGCGCGCGATCGCCACGCGGAGGCGCTGTCGAGCCTCGCGCTCGTCGGCACCGGCGTCGAGCGGCTCGCGATCACCATCCGCCACCTCATGCGCACCGAGGTCGGGGAAGTGGAGGAGGCCTTCGGCAAGGGGCAGAAGGGCTCCTCGGCGATGCCGCACAAGAAGAACCCGATCCTGTCGGAGAACCTCACCGGGATCGCGCGCATGCTGCGTGCGTACTCCAGCGCGGGTCTCGAGGACGTCGCGCTGTGGCACGAGCGCGACATCTCGCACTCGTCGGTGGAGCGCATGGTCTTGCCCGACTCCTTCTCGCTCTGCGACTTCATGCTGCAGCGCGCGGCCGGGCTCGTGCGCGGGCTCGTCGTGCACGAGGATCGCATGCTCGAGAACCTCGAACGCACGCACGGCCTCATCTTCTCCGAGGCCATCATGCTGTCGCTCATCGACACCGGCCTGCGTCGCCAGGAGGCCTACGAGATCGTGCAGCGCTCGGCGCTCAAGGCGCGCGACGAGCACAAGAGCTTTCACGCACTCCTCGCCGCGGACGCCGACGTCACGTCGCGCATCTCGACGGAGAAGCTCGCCTCGTGCTTCGACCTCGGTCACCACGTGCGGCACGCGGGCACCATCGTCGACCGCGCCGTGGGCGCTGTATCGTGAAGGTCACCGACGATCTGCTGCGCTCGGGCTGCGGTCACACGCTGGCCGAGACGCACGGCCTCGATGCTCTCGGCACGCTCACGCGCGGCAAGGTCCGCGACTCCTACTCGAAGGACGGCGTCCGCACGCTCGTCGTCACCGACCGCATCTCGGCGTTCGACGTCGTCCTCGGCACCATCCCGTACAAGGGCCAGGTGCTGAACCAGCTCGCGGCGCACTGGTTCGGGCTCGCGCGCACGGCCGGCCTGCCGACACACGTGCTCGACGTGCCCGATCCGAGCGTCACGCGTGCCGTCGAGTGCCAGCCGCTGCCCGTCGAGTTCGTGATGCGCAGCTACCTCACCGGCGTCACCTCGACGTCCATCTGGCGGCACTACGAGGACGGCAAGCGCACCTTCGCAGGTCATGCGCTCCCCGACGGCATGAAGAAGAATCAGCCACTGCAGAAGGCGATCCTCACGCCGTCCACGAAGGCCGAGCACGGCGGCCACGACGAGACCGTCTCGCGCGACGAGCTGCTCGCGAAGGGGAGCATCGACGCTGCCACCTTCGACGAGGCCGCTGAGATGTGCGCGACGCTGTTCGCGCTCGGCCAGAAGGTCGCAGCGGAGCAGGGCCTCATCCTCGCCGACACCAAGTACGAGATCGGCCGCGCCCCCGACGGCTCGCTCGTCTTCATCGACGAGATCCATACGCCGGACTCGTCGCGCTACTGGCACAAGGATGGCCACGCGGAGCGCATGGCGCGTGGCGAGGAGCCGCGCAGCCTCGACAAGGAGTACGTGCGCCGCTGGCTCACCGACGTCGGATATCGCGGCGATGGTCCGCCGCCGCCGCTGCCCGACGACGTGCGGGTCGAGGCTGCCCGTCGCTATATCTCCGCCTACGAGCTCGTCACGGGCCGAGGGTTCGACGTCGACCCGGAGCCGCCGCTCGATCGCATCCGTCGTATGTCACCCACGTGGCCCGCACTCCAGAGGAAGTCATGACCGCCAAGATCTACGTGACGCTCAAGCCCGGCGTCCTCGACCCGCAAGGCCAGGCCGTCGGTGGTGCGCTCGGGCGCCTCGGCTTCCCCGAGGTGAAGAGCGTCCGCATCGGCAAGTACATCGAGCTCGAGCTCGATGGCGCAACGCCGAAAGATCACGCGGCGCTCGATGCCCGGCTGAAGAAGATGTGCGAAGGCCTGCTGGCGAACACCGTCATCGAGACGTTCCGCTGGGAGCTCGCGGAGTGAGAGTCGCGGTCCTTTCTTTCCCAGGCTCGAACTGCGACGACGACGCCGTCCACGTCGCGCGCGTGCTGCTCGGAGCCGAGGCGCCGAAGATCTTCCACAAGGCGACCTCGCTGCCGTCGAACTGTGACGCGGTGATCCTCCCCGGTGGCTTCTCGTACGGCGACTACCTGCGCTCAGGCGCGATGGCCGCGCACTCGCCGATCATGCCGGCCGTCAAGGCTTACGCAGAAAAGGGTGGGCCGGTGCTCGCGATCTGCAACGGCTTCCAGATCGCGTGCGAGGCGGGGCTCCTGCCGGGCGCGCTCACGCGCAACGAGAGCCTGCGGTTCTCGTGCAAGGACGTGCACCTCGCCGTCGAGGGCAAGCACACGCCGTTCACCGCCGGCATCCCGGCGGGCCGCGTGCTGAAGATGCCCATCGCCCATGCCGAGGGACGCTATGTGCACCCGGACCCGGAGGCGCTCGCGAAGGCCGGACAGGTGGTGTTCCGCTATGTCGAGCACGGCGGGGGACGCACCGAAACGGCCAACCCGAACGGCTCCATCGGCGCGATCGCCGGCGTGTGCAACGAGCGCGGCAACGTGCTCGGCCTCATGCCGCACCCCGAGCGTGCGGCCGAGTCCACGCTCGGCTCCACCGACGGCAGGCAGCTCTTCGAGGCGCTGCTCGGCTTCCTCGCGAAGGACGGCCGCCGCATCCCGACAGCATTCGGAGAGGCGCAGTAGATGGAACCTGAAGGCACCAGGGAAGCCGCGCTCGAGCAGGGGCTCTCCGTCGACGAGTGGACCCGCATCAACGAGCTCATCGGCCGCGTCCCCACGCGCACCGAGCTCGGCATCTTCGCCGTGATGTGGAGCGAGCACTGCTCCTACAAGTCGTCGCGAAAGCACCTCGGCACGCTGCCCACGACGGGACCGAAGGTCGTGCAGGGCCCCGGTGAGAACGCCGGCGCAGTCGATATCGGCGACGGACAGTGCATCGTCTTCAAGATGGAGTCGCACAATCATCCGTCGTTCATCGAGCCATACCAGGGCGCAGCGACGGGGGTCGGCGGCATCCTGCGCGACGTCTTCACCATGGGCGCCAGGCCCATCGCTGCACTCGACTCGCTCCGTTTCGGCCGTCCCGAGCTCGACAAGACGCGGCACCTCCTGCCCGGCGTCGTCGCCGGCATCGCCGGCTACGGCAACGCGTTCGGCGTACCCACCGTTGGTGGCGAGATCTTCTTCGACAGCTCCTACGACGGCAACATCCTCGTCAACGCGATGGCCGTCGGCATCGCGAGGTCCGATTCGCTCTTCAAGGGACTCGCGGTCGGTATCGGCAACCCCGTCTTGTACTTCGGCGCGAAGACGGGCCGCGACGGGATCCACGGCGCCACGATGGCGTCGGCCGAGTTCGACGACGCCTCCGAGAGCAAGCGCCCGACGGTTCAGGTCGGCGATCCGTTCAAGGAGAAGCTGCTCCTCGAGGCGTGCCTCGAGCTCATGAGCTCGGGTGCCATCGTCGGCATCCAGGACATGGGCGCAGCCGGGCTCACGTCGTCCGCCGTCGAGATGGCTGCGCGCGCGGGCAATGGCATCCAGCTCGACCTCGATGCGGTGCCTCGACGCGAGACGCACATGGAGGGCTGGGAGCTCATGCTCTCCGAGTCGCAGGAGCGCATGCTCGCCGTCGTCGCACAGGGTCGCGAGGCCGAGGCGCAGGCGGTCTTCGACAAGTGGGATCTCGACTGCGCCGTCATCGGTCACGTCACCGGCACCGGCCGCATCGTGATC
>JBDTCO010000254.1:0-44508 GCA_039923495.1 Polyangia bacterium | reverse complement strand
CGTAAGCCAGCGGTCTTTTACATGACCACGAGAAGCGACGTGGTCGCTTTGTCGCACCCCTCCGGGACAACCCGCCGCGGGGTCGAATTTCGTCGTCGCCGCGGTGGGCTAGGTAGCGAGCGTGCAGTTGCCATTGTAGTTGCCAGATCCGGCAACATTGTTGGCGGTGCCTCTCTCGCAACCCTCGCCGGGCGTCCGACAGTGCCGGTCGCGGCGCTGTTCGTGCCGCTCGATCGACAGGCTAGAGGGGGGGGCGCGCGCCGCAGCTCGATCTCGAGCACGATCCACTGGCGCTCGGCGGAGAGGAGCGGATCTGCGTCGTCCGCCCACCAGCCCTTGCGCACGAAGCCGACCCGCTCGTACGCGGCGAGCGACGGCAGGTTGCGCACGTCGATGTGCACGTAGATGCCATCGAGCCCCTGGGCGCGCGCGACCTCGATGGAGGTTCGCAACATGCGGCTGCCACCGCCTGTCCCGCGGTAGCGCCGGTCGACGAGCGTGAACGCCGAGTACGACGACGCGCCGAGCACGAGGTGGATGTTGGCGCCGACGAGCACGCCGTCGTCGAAGAGACCCACGACGTGCTGGCGCGGGTGCGGCCTCACCTCGAGGGTCTTGCCGCAGGCGCGCCGCCAGAAGTCCCGCACGAGCGACCACTCCGAGAGCTCGAGCAGACGAGTGGAATAGCGCACGGCACGTCGATGCCCGACCCGGCTCCGCGCCTCGAGCGCGCGCGCAACCGCGACGGCGGCGCGCCAGCTCGTCCGCGTCCACAGCTCGGGCGCGAGCGCGACGAGCCGATCGATCGGCCGCGGCTTCACGCAGCCGACGATGTCGCCTTCCCAGGCGTCCTCGAACGGCGCGACGTCCGCGCGCAGCCAGAGACGCTGGCCGTCGACACCGAGCACCCGACGGAACGCGAGCCGGCCGCCCGACGAGACGCACACCGCGCGCCCGACCGTCGGTGGTTCGGGCACGATGGTGAGCGTCTCCGTGCCGAGCGTGATGATGCCCGCCTCGGATACGGGCACCGTGAACTGCGATCGGGGCCAGACCTGCGGCTCCCGTGGCTCCGCTCTCGGCTCCATCTCGTACAACATAGTACGACATGGAGCACGAGTCGTTGCCGCTCCGGCAAGGCTGCAGTGTGCGACGTTCGTGTAGAGTCGCGCCCATGAACAGCCTCTGCTACGCGCTCCTCGTCGCTCCTGCTCTCCTCACCGCCTGCGGCGGTAGCTCGACCTCTGACGACATGGCTCACGTCGTCGTCACGGGCGACATGACCACGACGTCCGACATGCTCGTCACGGCGACCGGCGACATGGCTCACACCGCCTCGCCCGACATGCTCGCGCCGGCCGCGCCGCCGCAGGTCATCGAGGGCTGCAACGCCGTCGACTACATCGACATGACCGGCGCGACCGGTGTCATCGCCGTCACGCCGTGGAACCCGACGCTCGGCAAGAAGTGCCTCCGCGTCAAGTCCGGCGCGCAGGTCAGCTGGGCCGCGAGCAGCACGCACCCGCTAGAGGCCACCACGGGATCGACGCCGACGCCGATCCCCGCATCGCCTGGCGTACAGACCGCGACGACGCTCACGTTCTCGACGGCCGGCGCCGTCTACGGCTGGCAGTGCGCCGTGCACACGTCGCTCATGCACGGCGCGATCTGGGTGGAGTGAAGGATCGCTCCCCGCCCACGCGTGGTGTCGAAAGAAGCTGTCGGCTACGAGCCGACGCCCGAGACCGTCGCGGTCGTCGACGGGTCTCGCCCCGGTCGCCTCGTTGCTGGCCGGCTCGTGGACCCGTCGGCCGCCGGCGATATCACCGATCGCGAGACGCTCGTCGCGGGCTCCGGGTGCGCCGAGCGTCGCGGCGCGACAGGTGTAGACCGAGCAGCGCGAACAGCACGAGCAGCACCGCAGCCGACGACGAGGGCGTGCGACCGCCGACGTCACAGCCGCAGCCCTTCGTCTTGCCGCTGCCGTTCATGAGGTCGCCCCCGTCGCCGTTGGTGACGCCACCATCGCCGGGGACGCCGTCGTCGGGTCCTGCGCTGTTGCTCAGGTCCGAAGCCGTCGCCATGTCGAGTGCAGGCGGTGCAGCGACGCATGCTCCCGACTGGCACACCTGCTGGTAGGGGCACACGACGCCCATGCAGCTGTCGACGCACACGCCGGCCTTGCACGTCGTGTCGGCGGTGCACTTCACGGTGGTGCAGGCCGCGTCGACGCACGCCCCGTTCGTCGCGCACGTGAGACCCGCCGCGCAGACCTGGCAGTCGCAGGTCGCGATGCAGATGCCGCTCTTGCATACCTGCATCGTGCCGCACGTGACGCCGTCGCACGGATCGACACATGCGCCCGCGCGGCAGACCTGCGCGCCCGGACAGATCACGCCCTGGCAGCCGCCGTGGCATGTGCCACCGGTGCACGTCTGGCCTCCGGCACACGTCACGCCGACGCACGCCTGGTCGATGCACAGCCCGTCGCTGCACACGAGGCTGCCCTGGCAGGGGAACTCGCCGTCGTTGCAGCGCTGGATGCATGCGCCATGGCTGCAGATCTGATCGCTAGGGCACATGGCGCCGTCATCGACCGAACCGTTGCAGTCGTTGTCGAGGCCATCGCAGGCCTCGGTGGCCGGCGGTTGCGCCTGCTGGCAGACGATCGCGCCCGTCGAGTTGCAGTTCGTGATGCCCGCGGCGCACACGCCCTGCATGCCGGTGTCGCAGACGTCGCCAGCACCGGAGCAGGCGAGGCCCGAGAGCAGGTAGACGTCGTCGTTGAAGTCGCCGTCGTTGCCGAACGACGTGCTGCTCACGGGGCCGTCCTCGAACGCCATGTAGTAGGAGTTCGCATGGACGACCGACTTGTAGATGACCGCGAGGATCCAGTTACCAGGATCGGCGCACGTCGAGCAGAAGACGTTCCACTGCGGCTCGGAGTAGTGCGTCTGACCGCCGACGAGCGCGAAGCCGATGACGCCGCCGAGGTAGCTCGGGTCGTTGCGGATGTCGGAGCTCGAGATGACGGTGCCGACGGGCGAGCCGGCCGGAACGATCGTGTGCAGGTCGGAGTCCGGGGGCGCCGTGCTCGTCGAGTTGTACCAGGCGAGGCCGAGGCTCGAGCTCGCCTGCTTCAGGACGAACGTCGCGGTGAACGAGCAGAGCGGTGAGAACGTCGACGGGCTGTCGTGACCATCCGTCTGGTAGTTGATGGTCTCGCCCTGGTTCGAGAACAGGGTGTAGAGCTGCGTCTCGCCGTTCATCGAGTCGCGCGGGAGCACCAGCGTGGGATCCGGCTCGGTGACCGTGGCGTGTGCCAGCGATGGAAGGAGGAGCACGCACAGGAGCGCGTGGAGCATCAGATGTCGCATCTATCAAGCGTATCATTTCGCCTGGTCAGAGCCCGAGAGCAAAACCGCCGGCTCGTTGCGCGTGAGCGTCATCAGAGCCAGGGCAGCACGAGGTAGCCCTTGTGCACGAAGCGCCAGTCGACGACGTCGTTGTCGGAGAGGCCGAGCGCGGCGAACACCGCGTTGGATAGATCGATGCCGGCGTGGTTCGACGGGACGCGGTACTTGCCGTGCGCGCGCTCCGACGCGGGACGAGCCGACGTTTTCCAGTAGGCGTCGTCGACGTTCCAGGGACCGACGTCGAGCACCTGCGCCACGATGGTGCGGTTGCCGTAGCGGATCTCCACGTGCTTGTGCAGCGCCATGGGGTGTGGGAGCGCCACGAACAGCGACTCGGGCTGGATGACGAGGCCCGTCGAGGTCTTCTTGCCCACCTCGCCCTCGCGCGTCGCGAGCACGCGCTGCCACGGACCGGGCTCGAGCGCGGCACGAACGGCCACCGCGACCGACGTCGCCGCGAGCGCGGCGAGCAGCAGGGTCGGTCCGAGGTGCGAAGACGACGAGCTCTTCGATCGCTTGCGCTGTTTCGCTCGTGCCAACGGCAGATGAAACCGCGGCTCGCGCTCGTGAGCAAATTCCGTGATCGCCCACGTTTCGTCCGCTCCCCGACTTGGGCCATGCTCTCGCCATGACCGCCATCGCGTCCGAGCGACAGCTCGTCCGGTGCTTCCGCGAGATCGACCAGGCCGAGGTCGCGCTACCGAAGCAGGTGCAGTATCCGCTCGATGTCACCGACGTCTTCGCGTGGTCCGAAGGCCCGCGCACGTTCTTGCTGTTCCGCGCGACGGCCGACGGGTTGCCCCGTGGGGTCGTGTTCCATCGCAGCACCGGGGCCACGCCGGACGTCGCCGCGATGTGTGAGTGGTGCTACGCGGTGCGGTCCCACGGTGGCGTGAAGCTGCTCACCGTGAGCACCGACGACCGTCATCGCGTCGGGCTGTACCTGTGCAGTGGCCTCTCGTGCTTGGACCACGCGCGCAAACCACCCGGCCCGGACGACATCCAGGAGGGGCTGGACTCGGAGCAGCGCGTCCGTCGCACGCTCGCGCGCATCGTCTCGTTCGCGGAGC
This sequence comes from Polyangia bacterium, assembly GCA_039923495.1. Lineage (GTDB taxonomy): Bacteria > Myxococcota_A > Polyangia > Palsa-1104 > Palsa-1104 > JBDTCO01. The sequence goes on along the minus strand of JBDTCO010000254.1, from coordinate 40,022 downwards.
GTCGGCTGGGCGAATAAAAGCGCCAGGGCGAGCCTCGAAGCGGACGCGCCGTGCGTTCGCTACGAAGCAGCGATGTGCGCGGCGACGAGCTCGTTCACCGCGGCGCCGTGCGTGATCGGGCCCATGTGCCCCGCGCCCTCGATCGTCTCTACGCGCGCGTGCGGCATCGCGGTGGCGAGGAGCGCCACCACGCGTTGCGCGGCGATGGGCGTTCGCGAGCCGGTGAGGAGCAGCGTGGGCATCGCGAGCGGGACGTAGTCACGCAGCGGCGTCCTGTCCTTCAAGAGCGAGGTGACCTCGCTGAAGACCTTTCGGCCCGTGGCGAGAAACGCGGTCCGATCCCGCTCGGGCAGCTGACGCCACACGCCGGGCCCGTTCCAGTAGTCGACGAACTGCTCGTACCAGGCGTCGTCTCCCCCGGTCGCGTCGTCGTGGAAGGCACCGTCGTCCACCATCGCGAGGTCGGCGAGCCCATCGAGGTCGCCCGCGTCGTGGAGCACGCCGAACGCGACGGGATCGTACAACGCGAGGGACGCCACGCGGCCGGGTGAGCGACGCGCGAGCGTGAGCGCAAGGAGGCCACCATACGAGTGCCCGACGACGTGTACCCGTGTCGGGACGTGCGCTACGGCGGCTTCGAGCGCGTCGACGTCGCGATGGAAGTGGAACGGCGCGTCGTCGGCCCAGGGCGGGCTCTGGCCCGAGCCGATGAGGTCCGGCGCGATCACGCGATGCGTCGGCGCGAGCGTCCCGACGAGCTTTCGCCACTGACGAGACGACATGCCGCTCGAATGGATGAGCAGGACGGCGGGGCCTTCGCCCTCTTCTCGTGCAAACAGGTGCATGCGTCATTGTGATCCTGGTCGCTGTGCTCCGACAAGCTCCCACACGTCGGACAAGACTCCGGTGTTGCGCTGTCTGCGGCGTCCGATCGCAGCGACGGTGAGCTATGCTCGAGTCGTGCGCACTCCAGCCTGGTTGATCCGCTTGCCCCTACTCACGTCGCTGTTCGTCGCCGGGTGTCACCACGCCCAGAAGACGGGCGACGACTTCGACTTCGCAGTCGATGACGATGCCGGCGTCAACAGCGACGGTGGCAACGTCAACGGCGACGGTCCACCGCTGCCCGGCGACGCCGACCTCGGTCAGGGCACGCTGGACGTCGAGCCGAGCACGCTCCAGACGATCACGGTGACAGCCGGCGCGATGACCCCGACGGTCGCCTTCTCCGCGACGTGGAGCGGTGCGCCGGTCACGGCGGCGTGGACCGTCGATCGCGGCGATATCGTGACGCTCCCGGCGGCGACGAGCGCGATGACGACGCTGGCCCCGCGCGGCACCACGGGGGGCCTCGTGACGCTCATCGCCGGCGTGAACGGCCAGACGGTGAAGCGACAGGTGCTCGTGAAGCTCGCCGCCACGCAGAATGGCGGTAATACGACGACCGAGAGCTCGCAGATACCGACCACGCCGTCGCAGCTCACGGCCGGAGGCGGCGTTGGCGGGGTTGGCGGCGAAGGCCTCGGCGGCGGCACCGACCCCACGACCACGACCTTGCTCGGAACACCGACGAGCAATGGCGCCACGCAGAACCTCAAGATGCTCTATCCCTACGACGGCACGGTCTGGCCGCGCGGCATGCTTGCGCCGCTCCTTCAGTGGGACTGGAGCTTCGGCGACGCGGACGCGATCCGGATCGATCTCTCGACGACGACGGGCTCGTTCTCGTACTCGGGCACGTTCTCGCGCCCGGCGATCCTCACGCAGACCGGCGGCAAGTTCGTGCGTCATCCCATCCCGCAGGACGTGTGGGAGATGGCCACGAACAGCGCGGGCGGCGCCGACAAGCTCACGGTCAAGGTGACGCTCGCGAGGAGCGGCGTCGCGTACGGCCCGCTCACCCAGACGTGGGTCATCGCGTCGGGACGCCTCAACGGCATCATTTACTACAACTCGTACGGTACGCAGCTCGCGAAGAACGACACTGGCGCCGTCGGGGGAGACCACAAGTTCGGAGGCGCGGTGCTCTCGATCCACGTCGGTGACCAGGGTCCGGCGCTGGTTGCCGGTGGCAACGGCGACAGCTCGGCGTGTCGCGTGTGTCACTCGGTCGCGGCGAATGGCTCGCGGCTCGTTGCGCAGCAGGGCAACAGCTACAACACCACGGCAGACTACGACATCACCGCGGGCAACATCACAGAGAGCACGCTCGTGCACGACCTCCAGTTCGCCGGTATCTACCCCGATGGCACGAAGGCGCTCACGCGGGACGGGACGCTCGTGCCGCTGCCCAGCGATACGACGCCGATCGCCGACTCTACCGCCAACGGGCTCGCGGCCTCGACGGGCACCAACCTCGGCGCGCCTGCGTTCTCACCGTCGGGGGACCTGCTCGCGGTCAATGCAATGAACTCCACGACCATCACCGACTCGGCGCAGAAGCTGCTCGTGATGAGCTTCGACGCCACCACGTCGAAGTTCGGCGCGCCGGTCGTCGTCGCCGACTACAGCGCCGACTCCAACCTCGAGCACCGCCCCGCGTGGCCGTCGTTCCTCCCCGACTCGAAATCCGTCGTGTATCACCGCCAGGTCAAGGCCGGAACAGACGGTAACACCGACGGTGCGACGTACACACGCAAGGGCGCCCACGGTCAGATCGAGTGGACCAGCACCACCGACGCCGCGCACGTGACGACGCTCAACCAGCTCAACGGCTCCGACTCGAACGGCGTGTCGTACCTGCCGCAGCTCGCCACGGCCTCCACGCTCGCTTGCACTGCCGACGGTACCAACGTGGGCGGTATCGACAACGCGCACGCCGACGATACCCACCTCAACTACGAGCCCACCGTGAACCCGGTCGCGTCGGGTGGCTACGCGTGGATCGTCTTCACGAGCCGCCGCATGTACGGCAACGAGGCGACCATCCCGCCGTTCTGCAGCGACCCGCGCGGCGTCGACCTCACGCAGAACATCACGACGAAGAAGCTGTGGGTCTCGGCCATCGACCTGTCGGCACCCCCGGGCACCGACGTCAGCCACCCCGCGTTCTACCTGCCCGCGCAGGAGCTGCTCGCGGGCAACGCGCGCGCGTACTGGGTCCAGGATCCGTGCAAGGCCGACGGCAACTCCTGCGAGACCGGCGACCAGTGCTGCAACGGCTACTGCGAGCCGAATGGCGCGAACGGCGCGCTCGTCTGCTCGAACACGCCGCCCAACTCGCAGTGCTCGATGCCGCAGGAGAAGTGCGCGGTCGTCGCCGATTGCTGCGACAGCTCGAACCTGTGCGTCAACGGCTTCTGCTCGGTCAGCTCGCCGCCGATCTTGTAGTGATCGATCTGGATCAGGCGCTCGCGTGCTTCGCGAGCGAGGGCTACGCCCGTCTCGGACGCGTGATCGACGACGACACCACGTCGGCCCTCGGTGCGCGCATCGACGACCTCATGCTCGCGCGGGTGCAGCACGAGGGCATGTTCTTCCAGCGCGACTCCGACACCGGCCGCTACGAGGACCTGTCGTTCGGTCTCGGCTGGCAGGGGCCGTCGCTCGACTACCGCAAGATGGAGAAGCTCGAGCTCGACCCCGTCTTCGCCGCGTACCTCCGGAACCCGCTGTTCGAGCGCATCGCGCGCAGGCTCGTCGACGGACCCATCGCGCTGTACCGCGCGGTCGTCTTCACGAAGAGCGCGCGCGGTGGCTCCGACCTCCCGTTCCACCAGGACGGCGGCGCGTTCTGGGGCATCGACCGCATGCCGACGCTGCAGCTCTGGACCGCGATCGACGACTGTCCGCTCGACGGCGGCTGCCTCGAGGTTGTCCCGCGCACGCACCTCGCGGGTCTCGCCACGAAGGACGGCGGCGTCGTGCCGAAGACGCTACTCGACGGCATCGAAGCTCGCATCGTCCCGCTGCCCGCCGTGCGCGGCGAGGTCATGCTCGTGCACAACCACGTCTGGCACCGGTCTCGTAGAAGCCAGTCGGGTCAGCGCCGCAGCGCGCTCTCGGTCTGCTACATGAGCGCGGCGACGCGGTGCTTGCGAAAGAAGCGCGCGCCGCGCAAGTTCACGACGCTGTTCGACTGAGCGCGTCCGCCACGAAGCTGGGATCCACCGTCGGTGGATCGATCTCGAGATCCTCGAACCAGTCGCGCACGTCGAGGTCGAGGCCGAGGCCGTGCATGTAGTTGTAGAGCGCCTTGCGGAGCCCCACCCCGAGCCGCTCGTGATCGGTGCCGGTGGAGTCCGAGAACGGGATCTCGTTGCGCGCGAAGCGGACCTTGGGCTGCTCCGCGAGGCGGATGCCGTAGAGCTGCGGGTCCTGGCCGATCGGGCTGTGTGCCGTCGCGGCGAAGCGGTGCCAGAACGCGGACTGCATGCAACCCTCGGCGAACAGCTGGCGCACGCGCTCGAGCGAGTCGATGGTCTCCTGCGTCGTCTGCGTCGGAAAACCGTACATGAGATACGCATGCACCATGATCCCGGCGTCGGTGAGCGCTCGCGTGACGCGAGCGACCTGGGCGACGGTGACGCCCTTCTTCATGCGCGAGAGCAGACGATCGGAGGCGACCTCGAGCCCGCCCGACAGCGCCACGCAGCCCGATCTCGCGAGGAGTTGCGCGAGCTCCGGCGTGAAGGTCTTCTCGAAGCGGATGTTGCCCCACCATGTGCACACGACCTTGCGCTCGAGGAGCCGCGCGGCGAGCGCACGGAGGCCTGCTGGCGGTGCGGCCTCGTCGACGAAGTGGAAGCCGGTCTGGCCCGTCTCGGCGATGAGCGCCTCCATGCGATCGACGAGGAGGTCGGCCGACGCGAGGTCGTAGCGCGAGATGTAGTCGAGCGTCACGTCGCAGAACGTGCACTTCTTCCAGTAGCAGCCGTGCGCGATGGTCAGCTTGTTCCAGCGGCCCGATGACCACAGGCGGTGCATCGGGTTGAGCAGCTCGAGCAGCGACAGGTAGCGGTCGAGCGGCAGCCCGTCGTACGTGGGCGTCCCCGCGTCGCGCATCGGCACGTCGTGGAGGCTCGTGTCGGAGCGCAGCACGACGTGTCCCCCCTCGCGCACGAACGTGCGGAGCAGGGGACGCGACGGATCGCGCAGGTGATCGAGGAGCGCGAGGATGGGACGCTCGCCGTCGTCGAGCGTGACGTAGTCGACATGATCGAACACGCGCGGATCCGACAGGTCGCGCAGCTCGGTGTTCACGTAGCCGCCCCCGAGCGCGATGCGACACGTCGGGGCGAGCTTGCGCAGCATCCTCGCCATGCGGAACGCGCCGTACACGTTGCCAGGGAACGGCACCGTCAGCGCGACGAGATCGGGGCGGTGCTTCGCGTAGAGCTCGGCGGTGATCTCGTCGAGCATCGTGTCGACCAGGGTGGGCTTGGCGAGGAGCGCCTCGGCGAGTGGATCGAACGTGGGCGCACTCGACGCCAGCTTCTCGCCGTAGCGCGACAGCTCGAAGCGCGGATCGACGGCATCCCGCACGAAGTCGGCGAGGTCGTCGATGTAGAGGCTCGCGAGGTGGCGCGCCCGGTCCTCGATCCCCAGCTCGCCGAACGCCCAGCCGAGGGAGTCCTCCTCGGTGCTCAACGTCGCGAAGCGAGCGCCTTCGGGCAGGAGCTCACGCCCGACGATGCGCAGCGCGAGGCCCGGATCGCGGCCCTGCAGGAAGCGCACGGCGGCGTCCACCGTGTCGATGTACTCGGTGGCGCGCTCGACGAAGTGCGCATGCGGACGCTTCTTCTTGAGTCCCGCGAACGCGCGCGTCAGGCCCGCGCGCGAGAAGACGCGCAGGAACAGCTCGAGCGCCGGGTCGGCCTGCGCGACCTCGAAGCCGCCCTTCGCAGCGTGCAGACGCAGAAATCCCGTGAGGTACGCCGTCGCTGGATACGGCGTGTTCAGCTGCGTCATGGGCGGGGTGAGGAGCAGGAGGCGCAACACGAGAAGCATAGACGAGGCGCGGGCTTCTGGTAGTTACTGGGCATGACCTCGTTGCTCGGCGGCATGTCGCCCGAACGGTTCCTGCGCGACCACTGGCAGAAGAAGCCGCTGCTCGTGCGACAGGCGGTGCCCGGTTTCGGCGGCCTGCTCGATCGCGACGCGTTGCTGCAGCTCGCGACGCGGCCCGACGCCATCTCGAAGCTGGTGATCCATCACGCGCGTCGCAAGCAGCGCTGGGAGCGACACGACGGTCCATTCGGGTCGCTCGACGCGAGCATGTTGCCTCGGCGCGACTGGACGCTCCTCGTCCACGGGATCGAGAGCCTGGTGCGCGGCGGCTGGGAGCTCTTGAAGCGCTTCGACTTCATCCCCGCGGCGCGCGTCGATGACCTCATGGTGAGCTACGCGGCCGAGGGCGGGACGGTCGGGCCGCACGACGATCGGTACGACGTCTTCCTGCTCCAGGGACCGGGGATCCGTCGCTGGCAGGTCGCCAGGCGCTACGATCCCGAGGCCGATCCGTCCGCGGCGATCCGCGTGCTGCGGCCCTTCGAAGCGGAGGACGAATGGGTGCTCGCGCCTGGCGACATGCTGTACCTGCCGCCGAACGTCGCGCACCACGGCATCGCGGAGACGCCGTGCTTCACGTACTCCGTGGGCTTCCTTGCGCCGTCGCAGGCGCAGCTCGTCGAGAGCTTCCTCGGCTGGCTCGGCAACACGCTGCCGCTCGACGAGGACGCGCTGTACGCAGATCCGGACCGACGCGTCGCGAAGGACGCGCTCGCGCTCGATCGAGGGATGCTCGGCTTCCTCGACCGCGCCACGCAGACCATCACGTGGACGCCGCGCCAGCTCGAGGACTTCCTCGGCTGCTACCTCACGCGGCCGCGTCCGCACACGATCTTCCCCCTGCCGTCGCGACCGCTCGGCGCGTCGGCGTTCGCTGCCCGACTGCGCAAGAAGGGGCGCCTGCAGCTCTCGCTCCCGACGCGCGGCCTCCACGAGCGCGGTCGCGTCTTCATCAATGGTCAGGCCCACGCGCTCGACGCCGGCAGCCACGACGCACTGCTCCCGCTGCTACGCGACCGCACCCTCCCGCTGCCGACACCCCGCGCGCTGGACGAGCTCCTCTACAGCCTCTACCAGGACGGCGCGCTCACCCTCCACTGAGGCACAGCTCGGTCAGCGCTTCGTCGACGCGAGGAGGAGGTCCAGGCCGGAATCGAAGGATGCTTCGACGCTGCCGCCGAGATGGAACGCGCCGGCGCACTCCATCGTCGAGAAGCCGTGGACGAACGAGACGAGGAGGCGTGCCGCCGCGAGCGCGTTGCGCGGCTCGCCGTGGACGGCCATGCGGTCGAGGACGAGCGCGGCCGTGGACTCGTGGTCGGCGACCGCGAGGGGTACGCCGGTGAAGAGCAGCGCGTAGAGGTGCGGCGCGCGGAGGGCATAGCTGTGCTGCGCACGGGCGATGGCGCGCAGATCGTCGCTGGCGTTCCCGGTCGTGGCCGCGCGCGCGAGGGTGCGCTGCACCTGCGCCGAGACGCTCAGGCGCACGTCGCGTAGCAGCGCGGCGCGATCGGCGTAGCGCTTGTACAGCGACGGCGCCTGGATCCCGACGACCTGCGCGACGTCCTGCATGGAGAGGCGCTCGGCGCCATGACGCTCGACGAGCCGCCGCGCCGCCGCGATGATCTTGGCCGCCGATGTGCGAGCGACGGCAGGCATCAGCGCACGACCCGGTGATGATCGAGCCCGGCCGCATAGCTATGAGCAGTAGCCATCAAAGCTATGATACGTAGCCTTGGATGGTGGTCAAGTGGCGTTCGCGCGCGGCGCTTGTTACAACCACGCGTGGCCTCCTTCCTGTGGTTCCTTCACCAGCCGGCATCGACGTCGTGGCTCAAGCGCGAGGTCGCGACGAGTCGTCCCGATCTGCGCTTCGCGTTCTCACGCCCGGGGCTGACCACGTTCAAGGTGGACGAGGCCCGTATCGATGATCCGGTGAGCACGTCGTTCGCGCGCGCGTTCGGTCAATCGCTGGGGCGCGGTGACACCGTGGAGAGCATCGCGTCGCTGGTGGCATCGCTACCCACGGGCCCGCTGCGCCTGCACGTGTTCGAGCGCGATCTCGATCGGGCCGCCGACGAGCGCGTCGCTACCGTCGTCGGCTCGCGCGCTCGCGACGTGGATACTGCGCTGCGACTCGCGCACCCGGGACGCTTCCTCGATGGCCTCACGGCAAGGGCGGGCGAGCTCGTGCTCGACGTCATCACCGCACCCGCCGAGGAGCCCGACGACGGCCTGTTCGTCGGGTGGCACAAGCACGACGACCGCCGCGGCCCGCTCCCCGGCGGCGTGCAGCATGTGGTGATCCCCGAGCGCGCGCCGTCCCGAGCGTGGGCCAAGATCGAGGAGGCCATCGCGTGGTCCGAGCTGCGCCTGACGGCAGGGGAGACCGCCGTCGAGCTCGGCTCCGCACCCGGCGGTGCGAGCCTCGCGCTGCTCGACCGCGGCCTGAACGTGCATGGCGTCGATCCAGCCGGCATGGCGCCGCAGGTCCTCGGGTTCAAGGGTCGTCACGGCAACCGCTTCGTGCACCACGCGGTGTCGGCGGCTGCCGTCGAGAAGCGTGATCTGCCGCACGGCTTCCAGTGGCTCGCGAGCGACATGAACCTCGCACCGATGGTGGCGCTCAAGTACATCGAGCGGTTCGTGGCGCTGGCGCATGGGTCGCTCAAGGGCGCGTTCCTCACCCTCAAGATCAACGACGACGGCATCTTCGAGGCGCTGCCGGGGCTCAAGCAGCGCATCGAGAAGCTGGGCGGCAAGCGCGTGCGGTACACGCAGTTGCCGAGTCACCGCAACGAGCTCATCGCGATCGTGAGCTATTGACGACGATCGCGCTGTGGAAGCCGTACGGCGTCGTCTCGCGCTTCACGCCGGACGGCAGCAAGTGGCGCACGCTCGCGGACCTCGGGCTCCCGCGCGACGTGTGGCCCATCGGTCGGCTCGATGCGGATTCGGAGGGACTGCTGATCCTCAGCGCGGACAAGGCGCTCGTCGAACGGCTACTGTCGCCGCGTCGCCGCCACGACAAGACGTACTGGGTGCAGGTGGAGCGCATCCCCGACGATGCTGCGCTGCACGCCTTGCAGAGCGGCGTCGTTTTCGACGGAGTGCGCACGCTGCCTGCGCGCGCGCGTCGTATCGATCCGCCGACGCTGCCACCGCGTGACCCGCCCATCCGTGCGCGCAAGTCGGTGGCCGACTGCTGGATCGAGCTCGCGATCACCGAGGGACGCAACCGTCAGGTGCGACGCATGACGGCGGCGGTCGGTCATCCGACGCTGCGACTCGTGCGCGCGGCGATCGGCAACTACCGGCTCACGGGCGAGGTGGGCACGTGGCGCACGCTCGACCGTGCAGAGATGGACAGCCTGCTCGCTCCATCGGCCGCGTAGATTCGCGGGCATGACGTTGCGAGTCGCGGTCGTGGGAGGCGGGATCGCCGGCGTCGGGGCCGCGTGGTCGGCGAGCCGTCACGGCCACAGCGTTGACCTCTTCGAGGCGCGCGACGACCTCGGCGGCAACGCGCGCGTCCACGAATGGACGCATGGCGAGCGCACGCTCACCGCCGGGCTCGCCGTGCTCGCGTGGCCGCGCGCGTACTTTCGCAGCTACGTGAGGCTGCTCGAGACGCTCGGCATCGCGACGGAGCCCGTGCGCCTCCGCTTCTTCATCCACAAGCAGGGCGCCACGTACGCGCACGATCGTGGCGGCGCGCTGTACGAGCGGCACCGCGCGGACTTCGATCGCTGGCGCACGCTCGTACAGCGCATCCGCACCTTCAACGCGCGGGTCTCACCGGGGCCCGCGTCGCTGTACCGCGTGTCCTACTGGAATCCCGCCACCTACATCCCCGGCTGGCAGCTCGCGCGGCTCTCCGGCATCTCGCGCGCGTTCTGGGACGACATCGTCGTCGCGCTCTACAGCTCCTCCTTCCTGACCTCGAAGCTCGACGCGCTGCCGGCGTTCGTGTTGCCGACCATCGACGACCTCATCTCGGTCGACAGCGGTGGCACCATGGACACGTGGACCGGCCACAGCGGGGAGGTGTTCGAGAAGATGCTCGCCTCGCTGACCGGCACCTTGCACCGAGACCGCGCCGTGACCCGCATCGAACCGGGAACGATCATCACGCTCACCGATTCGCGCGGTGAGCGTCACACCTATGACCGCGTCATCCTCGCCGCCGACGCTGCACGGATGGCCGCGGCGCTGCCGACCAGCGCTGTCGCGAAGCTGCTGCGCGCCATCACCTACGTCGAGGCCACGGACCGGTCGTTCGTCGAGGGTGTCGCGCACGCGGACGCGAGCGTCCTGCCGGCTGCGCACCGCGACACGATCCTGGCCGACTACTGCACCGCCATCGACGTGACCGAGCGCGGCTATCGCAACCACTTCGTCGTCTCGTCGTGGGCACCCGTCGCGCGCGGCACCGGCGCGACGATGCTCGTCTCCTACAACGAGCCGACCGTTCCCACAGGCTCGACGTTCCGCTTCTCTAACCAGGGGGCGCACCCCGATCTGTCGCTGCGCAACCTGCTCACCGCGCGCCGTCTGGCGGCGAGACAGGGCGAGGGTGGGTTGTACTTCTGCGGCTCGTACATGACGCCGGGCAACGGCCACGACCTGTCGCTGCTGTCGGGCCTCGTCGCTGCGTCCGCGCTCGGAGCGCCGTTCCCGTTCGCCGGTGATCCCGACGCGAACGCCGACTACCTACGACTCCGCGGGATGCTCCTGCGCACGCAGTGACATCACGACCGCGGTGAGCGCGTCGAGCCGCTGGCCGGCGCGACCGAGGAAGGTGGACGTGACCGGGACGCCGAGCTTCGTCGCAGCGACATCCACGTCGGCGACGCGCTCGCGCAGCAGCTCCGTGAGGACGGGCCGCAGGTCGAGCGTGGTGCCCAGCAGGAGCCCCTCGGAAGCCGCGAGGTCCACGTAGAAGCGACCCCAGTGCACGTGCTCGTCGTCGGGGCGGCTGAACGCGGCCCAGCGCGCGTGCCACTCCGCGACCGTCATGCCGCGCTCCATCATTGCCTCCGTGAGGCCCGTGTGCGCGGACGTCGAGGGCGCGAGCGGACGGCGCGGGGCGATCACGCAGTCGAGGCGTTCGCCGGTGGAAGGGCGCAGCGCCTGCCACACGATGGTCTCCGATGGTTGCCGACGCGCATCGCTGCGTGACCAGCCGTTGGCGTCGCCCTGCACCAAAACGATGCGCGGCCAGAGCTCGGCCAGCTGCGCGACGAGGCGATCGCGACGCGTCGCGCGCGGTCGACGCGAACGCGCGTGACGGCTCGATCCGACGTCGGTGACGTAGCGCTGCTGCGTCGCGACCATCGCGCGAAACGGCACGCGCAGCGCCTCGAACGAGCGACCCTCGAGGACCTCGAGCGTCTCGGCGAGCGCCTCGATGGTGGAGACGCAGAAGTCGGCCGGCTGCCGGCGGATCTGGTACTCGCTGAGCCGCGTGGGCGACAGGGCGACGCGCGGTAGCTGTGCGAGCCGCGGGTTCTCCTTCACGAGCTTGCTTGCCTGCCACCACGTGCCGTCGACGACGACCAGCGTCACCGGACGATCACGCGGGAGCGTCTCGGGTGGATGCGCGCGGTCGCCCGGAAACAGCAGGTAGGCGTCGCCTGCCGCGAGCAGCTCGTTCACCACCCTGTCCTCGTCGAACCCGATGCCGACGCGGAGCTGCGAGCCCGGCAGCGAGAGGTGCGCCATGCGCGCGGTACCGATGGCCATGCGGCGCTCGCGCGGGTGCTGGAGCAAAAGAACGCGCGTGCTCGTCGGCAGCGTCGGGAGGTGCTCGCACCAGCAGACGCTCGTCGGCCGACGGCAACGCTCGCAAGCGCTGCGGCCATCGATGATGTCGTCGTGCTTTGCCATGCGCGGCGAAACGTATGCCACGGGTGTGCTCAGCGCACAAAGCGCAGGGACGGCCCCGCGCCCAGCGTGGTGCAGCGGGTCGATGTCGACGCCCGAAAACACGAACGGCGCCCCTTCGAGAACGAAGTGGGCGCCGTCGGTGTGAACGAACGAATCGGCAGGAACGCGACTCGCTACCAGGAGAACGAGGAGGCAGACGAGGCGCGCGACGGCGCGAGGGTGTTACTCGAGGTCGACGAGCAGATCGTAGTGGCTGTTGCCCGCGGCCCAGGCAGGAGCGCCGCCGAAGAACGTGTCGGCGCCGGTGCCATAGGTGATCTTGAAGAAGTAGGTCCCCGCGCCGGCCAGCATGGGCGACGTGACGTCCGACTGCGTGCCCTGGTCGTCGGTGGTGCCGATCTGGGTGGCCCCGTCGGTGCCGTAGAACGTGACGACGGTGGGCGTGGTGTCGTCACCGGCGACGGTCTGGACGTGGATCACCTTGCCGACCGGAACCGTGACCTTGTACCAGTCCGCGTCGTCTGCGCTCGACAGCGACATGCCGGAGAGCTTCGCAGGGGGCGCCGTGATGCTGACCGCGCCCGTCGACATGCCGTTCACGGTGTCATTCCCCTCACCGCCGGCCTGCACGACGTAGTCGAAGTCGTACTCCTTGATGGAGACATCGACGCCACCCTTGGCTGCCGAGTCGTACACGATGACGAAGACCGGGGTCGTGCTCGTGGCCGTGAAGGAAGCCGTCGCGCCGACCGCCAGGAGATGGTCGAAGTCGACGGTGCCGCTGAACACGAGGACGTTGGAAGCCGCGTTCGTGTCATCGGCGATGATGCGAATCGAGTCCCCCGTCTTCGCGGGCGTGACGGTGTAGAGCATCGATGCGACGGGGTCGGTCAGCGACGCGGTGGTCGCGCCGCTCAGAGCGGTGGCAGTGCGCGCGGCGATCGTGCCCGCTGCGGCCTGCGTGGACTCGATCACGGTGCCGGTGCCATCGGTCGGACCCGACTTCACGTCGATGTCGAGCGGGCCTGCAGCGGCCGTCGTGTCGATGAGCGCTGCGCCGCCGATCTCGGTCGCCGTGACGGAGCTGACCTGGAACGACACCCCCGTGGTGCCCGAGAGCGCGACGTTGGGGTACGTGGTGTTGCCGTTCGAATCCTGGCCCTGCGTCGCGTCGAACGGCGTGCTGAGGTCGCTGTTCTTGATCGTGAAGAAGACGACCGAGCCCTGTGCGACAGTGCCCTTGAAAGTACCCGCGATCGGCGCCTGAACGTTGAAGACCATCTTGTACGGCTCGGAGTTGGTGCCGTCGGTGACCGTGACGTCGTGCGCGCCAACCGTGGAGTCGGCGGCGATCGTGATGTTTGCGATCAGCGCCGCAGTGGACGCGACCGTGACCTTGTTGACGGTGATACCCGTGCCGAAATCGACCTTCGTGTTGGCATCCCACGCGGTGCCGGAGCCCGCGAGTGTCACGTCGATCGTTCGGCCGCGGTAGGAGGTCGTCGGCGAGACGCTCGAGATCGCCGGCGCAGCGCCGTTGACCTCGGTGACCTTCTTGGTGGTGCAGCCAGCGAGCGACAACCCGCCGAGTGCGAGGGACAGGGCAAAGAGGCTAGGAAGAGTTTTTCTCATGGCGACGTTCGTATTCCATCGCCGCGTCCGAATCAAGCAACGGAGCGCACGTCTAGTGCCCGCGCCAGTACCGCACCGGTCCCACGTCGGCGTGCACGAACTGCGAGACGGGGTAGTAGCCGACGCCGCCGAGGTGCTGCTTCTTCACGAAGGCGAGGAGCGCCTGCGTCGGCACCTCCGGGAGCCGGAAGTCGACGGCTTCGCCGCGCGGGTGCTCGGAGTCGCGCGCGACCTCGTGGCCCTTCTTGCGGAGCATCAGCTGGTACTTTGCCGCGCGGAAACCGCTCACGATCTCGACCAGCGGCGCGTGAAAATTCGCGGCGGCACGACGCACGAGCGGCAGCAGCGCCGGCGCCATGTGCGTCTCCGCCTGCGTGAAGTGATCGCGTGTGATGTGATCGAAGGCGGCCTGCGCCTGGGTCTCCGACCACGTCGCTGACAGCGGGAGCACCTCGTCGACCCAGAGGTTGCGCAGGCACAAGGGGTGCTCGGGCAGCTTCTGAGGTGGCGGTACCTTGCGCTGCACGCGTGACGCCTTCTCGCGCAGCCACGCCGACTTCTTGTCGGGGTTCTCGTCGTCGCGATCGACGAGCGTCGCCACGCGCGCGGGGATTCCGTCCGCGGCCTCGGCGTGTGCGACGCTGCCTCCGAACCAAGAACCGACCAGCAGACCGAGCGCGAGCGTCTTCACGTGCCGCGACGCAGCGTGACGAGCGTCTCGTTCATCGCGCCCGAGCGGAACCCGGAGAGATCGAGCGTGACGTACTGGAAGCCACAGCGACGACCGAGCGCGACGATCGCCTCTCTGCGCGCGATGGCGAGCGGCAGCGCGTCCAGCTCGAGCTCGAGCCGTGCGACGGTGTCGTGGAACCGCACGCGCAGCTGGCGGAAGCCGAGCTGGAGGAGCCCCTCCTCGAAGTCGTCGAGGCGCGCGAGTCGCTCCGGCGTGATGTCTGTGCCGTACGGAAACCGCGACGACAGGCACGCCAGCTGCGGCTTGTCCCACGTGGAGAGCCCGAGGGCCTTCGACAGCGCACGCACCGTCGCCTTGTCGAGGCCCGCGTCGACCAGAGGGTGACGCGCGCCACGCTCGCTGGCGGCAGCGAGGCCGGGGCGATGATCGCCGAGATCGTCGAGGTTGGTGCCGAGCAGTACCTCCACGAGCCCCTCGCGATCCGCGAGCGGGCGACCGATCTCGAGCAGCTCCGCCTTGCAGTGGTAGCAGCGGTCGACGGGGTTCTGCGCGAAGCCGGGGCGCTCGAGCTCGTGCGAGTCGATCACGTGGTGCTTGACGCCGTGCACGCGAGCAAAGGCCTCGGCCTCGACGCGCTCGCGGCGCGCCATCGTCGGTGAGACGGCAGTCAGCGCGTGCGCGCGCGGCCCCAGCTCGTCGGCCGCGACCTTGAGGACGAGCGCCGAGTCAGCGCCACCCGAGAACGCGACGAGCGCCGAGCCGTAGCCGCGCACGACGGCGCGCAGGGCGGAGAGCTTGTCGGCGAGCATGGACGAGAGTCTACGACGCCGGTGTCGCTTGCGCCTGCACCGCAGCACGAAGCTGCGAGCGCTCGGTGGCGAGCAGCTTGCGGAGGTGCGCAGTGTCCACGGGCTTCACGAGGTGCAGGTCGAAGCCTGCCTCTCGAGCTTTGCGCGCGTCTTCGGTCTGCCCATAGCCGGAGAGCGCGATGAGGACGATGTCGTCGCCGAGCTCCGCGCGGATCCTGCGCGCGACCTCGAAGCCGTCGATGCCCGGAAGGCCGATGTCGACGAGCGCGACGTCGGGCCGATCCGCGAGCGCCGCGGTCAGGCCGACGTTGCCGTCGCTGGCCTCCGAGACGTTGTGTCCGTACGACGCGAGCAGCATGCACGTCAGGTCGCGGATGTCGTCGCTGTCCTCGATGACGAGGATCCGATGCACGTGGCGTTTGTTGGGGACCGGCTGCGGACCCGAGGTCATGGCTTCATCCGTATCTACGATGCTCGCAGCAAGCGGAAGAGTTGCAACAAATGTGCTGCCCCGGTCGATGCCATCGCTGGTCGCCGTGATGCGCCCCCCGTGCAGCTCGACCAGGCCGCGCGCCACGGTGAGCCCGATCCCGAGCCCTCCCTGCGCGCGGTCGAGCGTCCCGTGGGCCTGGGAGAACAGCTCGAAGACCTCTCCGAGCGTCTCCCGCGCCATGCCGGCGCCATCGTCACGCACCGTCACGACCGCCTCGCCGTCCGTGGCCTGCGCCCAGAGCGTGACGTGTCCTCCGCGAGGCGTGTACTTGATGGCGTTCGCGAGCACGTTGCTGAAGACCTGCTCCAGCCGGAGCCGATCGCCCTCCACCCATATCGTCGCCGGTCGCTCCCACGACAGCTCCACTGCGGCCTTGCAGGCGCTCGGTCGCAGCGCCGCGACCACGCCGTCGAGGATCGTCGCGAGGTCGAGCCGGCAGCGCTGGAGCACGACCTTGCCCGAGGTCACGCGTGCGACGTCGAGGAGATCGTCGATGAGGCGGCCGAGGTTCGCGCTCTGGCGTGCGATCACGTCGAGCTGCCGCTGCTGCTCCGGCGTGGGCTCGAGCAGATCCAGCGCGAGTCGCACGGCTGCCAGCGGGTTGCGCAGCTCGTGACCGAGCATCGCGAGGAACCGATCGCGCTGCTCGACGGCCGCCTCGCGCAGCTCGAGGGCCGCGCGTGCCTCGTACTGATGTCGACGCGCCCGCAGCGCCGCGCGCGCCGAGCTGATCATCGTGACGGGGCGCACCGGCCGGTCGAGGACCGTCACGTTACCGAGCGCGCGCAGGAGGCGCGTGAGGCCTGGGTGTGTCGTGCCCTCGCCCGTGAAGACGATGATCGGGAGGTCGGACCACGCGTCCTGCGCGTTGAGCAGCTGCATGAGCCGGATCGTGGTCGCGGGACGCATCACCTCTTCGGCGAGCATGATGCCCGCGCAGCCGCGCTCGATCTCGCTGCACAGCGTCGGGAAGTCGGGGCACGACAGCGCGCGCAGATCCGACCGCTGGAGCAGGTCGCAGGTGAGCGGGCCATCGCGGCCCGTCGGGGCGAGCACCAGCAGTCGAGACTCGAGCGCACCGTCCATCAGGGTCCGTCTGACAGGTGGGGCTGGTCGCCGATGACCTCGGGCACGCCGGTGAGGATGCCGCGGAACGACGAGAGCGGCGGCCCGAGCGCGACGCCACCCTCGGCGAACTTGAGCTCGCGGATGGTGTCCTCGTGCTTGCCGGTCCGCTTCTTCAGGACGGAGATGGCCTTCCGCACGCGACCGCCCATCTCGAAGTGCCGGTGCATGAGGATCGTGTCGGCGAGGTAACTCACGTCGACGACGGAGTTCATCGCGGAGCCGAGCACCCCGTGCTGGGCGATGACGAGGATGGTCATGACGCCGCGCTGGCGCAGGTAGCTCAAGAGCTCGTGGAGCTGCGGCAGGATGAAGCGATCCTCCGGCAGCGCGTGCAGGTAGCCGTTCAGGCTATCGATGATGACCGCCGTCACCGCGTGCTTCTCGACGGCCTCCCGCACGCGATGCACGAGGTCGCCGGGCGAGAGCTCCGCGGGATCGAGCTGGGTGATGGACACGCGCCCTTGCTGCATCAGCGGGCGCAGGTCCATGCCGAGGCTCGCGGAGCGATGGAGCAGGGTCGGGACGTTCTCGTCGAACGCAAAGATGGCGCTGTTCTCGCCGCGCTGTCCCGCCGCGAACGCGAAGCGCGTGGACACGACGGACTTGCCCGTGCCGGGCGGACCCATGAGCAAGGTGCAGGTACCGCGATCGAGCCCTCCACCAACGAGGGCGTCGAGTGACTCGATGCCGCTGGAGCTCGCTCGCGCCTCGAAGTCCACGTGGTGATCGGACGCGATCAGGCGCGGGTACACGACGACGCCTCCGCGCTTCACCGCGAAGTCGTGCTGGCCGCTGTTGAACGCGAGCTCGCGCATCTTGAGGATGCGCAGCTGGCGTCGGTCCGCACCGTACACGCGGTCGCTGCGGCGCATGTGAATGACGCCGTGCACGAGGCTCTGGAGAAGGACGTCGCCCCCATCGGAGAGCGGGTTCTCGAGCAGGAGGACGACGCAGTCGCGTGCGACGAGCTCGCCCTTGAGCGCGAGGATCTGGCGTCGGAAGCGGAGCGGCGTCCGGGCGAGGAGGCGGAGCTCCGAGCAGGAGTCGATGACCACGCGCCGTGGATTGACCTCCTGGATGTGTGCGAGCAGCAACTGCATGCGCTCGTTGAGCTCGACCTCGTCGGGCGTGTAGAGCGTGTTCTCCTGGTCGAGGACCTCGCTCTGGTCCTCCGTGGTCGACATCTCGTAGACGTCCACCCCGGTGAGGTCCCAGCCGTGGCTCGCGGCGACGGCCATGATCTCACCGCGCGTCTCCGAGAGCGTGACGTAAAGGACGCGCTCGCCAGCCCGGACACCCTCGAGCAGGAACTGTATCGACAGCGTCGTCTTGCCAACGCCGGGGTCACCCTGGACCAAGTAAATGCGTGCCCGCGTCAGCCCGCCTCCGAGTAGCTCGTCCAGCCCTTCCACTCCTGTCTTCACTCGCGCCATCGCCACGGACCGCTCCTCGGAAACCGCTTATCCAACATGGGATGCGCGACCTCAGCCGCCGGTGACATGGCTTTCGACGAGCTCGAACAGACGTTCACGCCAGCGATAGCAGCGTGCGCCGACTGCCTTGCCGTTGCGTACCTCGACGACCAGCCAGTCGACCGGCCACAGCAGCGCGCCGGCGGGGGCTGCGTGGCGGCGGTCGTCGTCGGAGAAGGCGCCGTTCGCATCGACATGCGAGTGGTAGACGACGCGCGCAGGCGAGGCCGAGCGGAGGCTCTCGTCGAGCCGCATCGTGTCCCGCGCGGAGAAGCGATACGCCGCGCGCGCGTGCAGCTCGTTCTCGCACGGGATGACCGCGTCGTCGGTGACCCACCCGCAGACCTCCTCGGGATAGCCGGCCTCCGCGTGGGCGTACAGCGCCGCGAGGGCTTCTTCGGAGAGCACTACTTCAGGTTCTTGAAGAGCGCCTCGAGCTTTGCCTTCGCCGTGGCGGCGGCGTTGTCTTCCGTCGGCAGCTCGCCGTCCTTGAAGTCGAAGTGCGTGCAGAAGTTGGCCTCGGTGCGCTCACGGATGAACGATGCCTCGGGCTCACGACACTGGTTGTTGATGTTCGGATCCCAGTGACGACAGTTCTTGCACACGTGCAGGTCGGCGGCGCAGTGCGGACACGAGTCGCGACGACCCACCTTCACACCGACCTTCACGTCGAAGATCTGCTCGTTGCGACAGCTATGGCAGAAGTAGGCCATGCCGTACTTTCGGTGTAGCGGGCCCGCGCGTCAAATCTGCCGCATCACATCCGCTGCATCAGATCCGCTGCATCAGATCCGGAGGACGGGCGCGCGATCGTCGACGGCATCGTTCGCGTCGCGACATAGCGGTGCGAGCTCGAGCGCACCCTTGTGCGCGAACGCGACGAGCTCCGGCAAGAGGTCAGGGTGTGCCCCGAGCACGCCGTGCATCGACAGGCCGCGCGCCGGTAACGAAGAGAGCTGCGCCTCGCCGGGCTGTGCGTGGCAAAGGACGACGGTGCCCCCATCGGGCGCGAGGTCGATCGCGAGCTGAGCCGTGCCCGCCTCGACCACGATGACGGGCAAGCCGAACGCCTCGAGACCGTGCTCCTCGAGCGCAATTCGAACCTCGTCTGCGCTCCGGGCCGAGAGGGCGCGCGCACCGCGATGCGCGACGAGCGCGGCGACGAAGCGTGCGAGTGGTCCTCCGCCCACGATGATCGCGGCGCGGTTCGGCTCGACCGAGGCACGCACGACGGCGCCGTAGGCCCACAGCCCGACGCCTGCGAGCGCGGCCAGTGGCGCGAGATCGGCGGGCTCCGCGAGGCCCTTGTCGCCGGGCGGCGCGAGTACGACCGCGTGCCGTGAGGCGACGACGACCCGTGCATCGCGTGTCGGCGGTGCGCCCGGCGTCCGGCACAGCGTGGCGTGGCCGCGACGGCAGGGGAGGCAGCCGCCGCAGCTGCGAACGCCCGGTACCACGACCGCGCGTCCGACGAGATCGGCGCTGCCCGCCTCGACGACACGCCCGACCATCCCGTCCGCGCGCTCGCCGTCGAGCGAGACCGCGAGCTGCTCGACGACCAGCGTCTGTTCGGCGAGCACGCTGCTACAACTCTTCGTCGGTGAGGACCTCGCCGATGTCCAGCTCGGCCGACGGATCTTCGTGGCCGTTGATGGTGGCGTCGTCGAGCGGAGGTGGCAGCGGCTCGAGGCCCTGGGCCTGACCGTGGTGGGTGTCGATGACCGTCGTCATCGGGATGTTCTTGGGCGCGGGCTGCGGCGCGCGCGGAGGGGAGACGGGCGCGGCCTTCGAGTGCAAGGCAGCCGCGAGCTCTTCGTAAGGAATCATGGCGACAATATACTCCATCGGAGGCGGACTTTCGCGTCCTTCCTCGTCGGGCAAAGGCCGCCGAGCGCTCAGTCGAGGATCTCGTAGCGGAGCTGATGCGGCACGCCGCCACGCTCGACCACGACGATGAGCGCACGCTCGCGACGCAGCGAGTCCCAGACCTGCATGAGCTGATCGGGCTTCTCGATGGAGCGGCCGTTCACGGTGAGGACGACGTCACCGGGCTCGAGGTCGACCGCTTCGAACCGTGTGTCGCCGGGGAAGAACGACGCGAGCGTCCAGCCGTGGAAGCGCCCCGACACGAAGTGCGGCTCGGTGTCGACGTGGGCGAGGAAGCGACCGGGCGCCGCATCGAGCACAGCGACGAGCTCGGCGCGCGTGATGGTGCCGCTCGAGCGCTTCTCCTTCATCGCCGCGATCGGCGTGGTGACCGGCTCGACCACCTCGGCGGGACGCGTCGCCTCGAGGGCACGCGGCTCGTCGGGCACGGTCGTGGGCTTCACGGTGGCGCAACCCGCGAGAGCAAGGAAGGAGGCAGCGAGGAGCACACGCATGATCACAGACTCTGCCGCGGCGGGGCAGCGATGCAACTTTCCACGGCCTCGAGCACCGCTCGGAAGACCTCGTCCACGGGCGCGTCGCCATCGATCATGCAGACGGGCTCACCCACCGACCTGAGGAGGAGGACCTCCTCGAGATAGGTCGTCCGCACGCGCTCTTGCAGCGCCCGTTTCTCGAAGATCTCGTCGGCGGCGCCACGCTTTTGCCGGCGCGCCTCGGAGATCTCGATGGGCACCTCGATGAAGATCGTGAGGTCCGGCGGCGTTGCGAGCGCGTTGAAGCGGCAGACGTGCTCGCGGGCCACCTCGAGGGTCTGGTACGCCAGCGACGAGAGCAGGTAGCGGTCGGTGACGACGTGCACCCCGCGCGCGAGCTGCGGTTCGACCTCGCGGCGAAGGTGGTCGAGGCGATCGGCGGCGAAGAGCAGGGCGAGCGCCGCGGGATCGAGCTGGAGCCCGTCCACGGGACCGGCGAGGTGGCGACGGATCTCGCGTCCGATCGGTCCGGTCGACGGCTCACGCGTCGGCCGGAGGCGTGAGCCGAAGTGGGCGGCGAGGCGGTCGAGCTGTGTGGTGGTGCCTGCGCCGTCGACACCTTCGAGCGCGATGAAGCGGCCGCGTGCGGGCGTGTCTTGAGGTGACATCTCTTTGCACGCTAGCCGGCTGGGCTTAGGATGAAAAGCCCGTGCAGCCGCAAGCCGCCTATCCGAGATCGTTCGGCAAGTACAACCTGCTACGGCCGCTCGCCACAGGTGGGATGGCCGAGGTGTTCCTCGCGCAGATGCAGGGGAGCATGGGCTTCGACAAGGCGTGCGTCGTCAAGCGCGTGCTGCCGAGCCACGCGGCGAACGCGCTCTACATGCAGATGTTCCTCGACGAGGCGAAGGTCATCGCGCGCCTCTCGCACCCGAACATCGTGCAGGTCTTCGACATGGGGCAGGTCGGCGACGACTACTTCATGGCCATGGAGTACGTCCCCGGCGCCGACCTCCAGGATCTCCTCGATGCGCTGCCGACCGACAAGCGCCGACTGCCGATCCCCGTCGCGTGCCGCATCATCGCGCAGGTCGCCGAGGGCCTCGAGCACGCGCACCGCGCCGTGAACGGCGACAGCCAGCTCCTCGGCATCGTGCACCGCGACGTGTCACCGTCCAACGTCATCATCTCCGTCGACGGTGTGGCGAAGATCTGCGACTTCGGTATCGCCAAGTTCGGTGCGCAGGTCACGAAGACCGAGGTCGGCAGCCTCAAGGGCAAGATCCACTACATGAGCCCGGAGCAGATCCGCGGCGACAAGGTGGACGGCCGCTCCGATCTCTTTGCGCTGGGCGTCGTGCTCTACGAGATGACCGTCGGTGTACGCCCGTTCGAGGGCTCGAACCCCGCCGACATCGCGGTCAAGATCATGAACGACGTGCCGGTGCCGCCGGATCTCATCGTCGAGCGCTACCCACGCGAGCTGTGGGCGCTGGTGCAGCGCCTCCTGTCGAAGCGCGCCGACGATCGCTATGCCTCCGCGCGCGACGTGCAGGTCGCGCTCGACGGGCTGCTCGTCGGCTGGGGGGTGCGAGCCAGCTCGAACGAAGTCGCCGCCTACCTCGAGTCAACGATGCCGGGCATCGGCGCGCGAGCTCGCGAGACCTCGGCCCTCGCGGCGCGGCCCGCGCTGCCGAACCGTCGCCAGGTCGATCGGCGCGGGTCGCAGCAGATCGCGGTCGATCCGACGGTGGAGGTGAGGCCGTTCGGCGGCGGCTCGGCGGACCTGATGTTCGGCGCGGGTGTGGACGTGGCGGCCGTCGGGCTCGAGCTCGGCAACGCGCTCGACGGCGAGGAGCTGGCCAACGATCGGCGGCACGACGAGCCGCGCAGCTCCGGCCGCGCGACGTACGCGATCGTCCTCATCGTGCTCACGGTCGGCCTCGGCTTCTACTGGCTGACGCGCAACGCGGATCGGGAGGCGGCGGTGCCGCCGACCGTCGCAGCGCCACCGACTGTCGCGCCTGCGCCTGTGGTGCCGCCGACCGTCGAGACCAAGCCCATCGCGGCTCCGGGGTCAGAGGCCAAGCCAGCGTCGAAGCCCGAACCCAGGGCGGAGCCGAAGGTCGAGCACGCGACGGAGGCAAAGCCCGAAGCGAAGCACCACACGAAGAAGCCCGACGCGGCTCGCGAGGAACCGACACGGGCGCTGCCGCGCCTGCCGACGCCGCCTCCGACGGACGACACGCCCGAGGCGCAGTGAAGCTGGCTGGCGGTCGAACCTCCTCGCCGCCCGTCACGCGTCCGACTCGCTGCGGGTTCGCCTCGCTCGAGTTTCGTAAGCAGCGTACGTAGCGACGAGCACATTGACTGGGGCGCGCTACCGGACGCCAAAAAACAAATTCCAATTTCACGCACGCGAGCGGCGGCGCAGCACGAACCATCCCGCCGCGATGAGCACGCCCAAGCCGCCTGCGAGCGCGCCGAGCCTGCGACCGCGACGCGCAAGCGCGCGCCTCGCCTCGAGCTGCGCGAGCTGAGCCTTGGCGGCGAGCTGCGTGGGATCGAGGGCGATCGCACGACGCAGCGCCGCCTCGTCGGTCTGACCGCGAGCACGCGCACGCTCGGCATCGACGAAGCTCGCCTCCGCCTCGAGCTTGGGCGCGGCGTCCGGCGTCGCGAGCGCGGCGGCCTTCCAGTACAGCGCCGCAGCCTCATCCAGCTTGCCCGCCCGACGTCGCGCATCGCCCGCGCGCGCGAACGTCGGTGACATCTCCGCGCGCCGGCTGCTCGAAGGATCGTGCGCCAGGATCCACTCGTAGTTGCCGAGCGCACCGTCGAGATCGCCGGCGTCGATCTGTGCGCGCGCGGTGACGAAGGCGCGCTCCCACTCCGCGTTTCGCTCGGCGTCGTCGTGCGCGACGATGGCCTCGAACATCGCGAGCGGCATCGCGGGCGGCCTGGCCACGGGCATCGTGATGGCGAGCTCGGCGATGCGCTTCTGCAGCGCAAGGTCGGCCACCTCGCGGTACGTGAGGTAGTCGGGCTTCTCGTCGCTCTCCATCTGGCCGCCGGGCAACTTGCGCTTGCGCATCGGCGCGGGTGGCGGTGCGGGACCCTCGACGTAACGACGGAAAGCCCACCGCGCTTCGCGACGTACGCGATGGCTCTGTGCGTTGATCTGATCGAGGATCGCCTCCACCGCGTCGAGCGCGCGCGCCTCTCCGTACGCGTGGATGAGCACGGCGCGCAGGCGATCGTCCGGCGCGGTGGTGATGGCCGTGAGCGGTCTCGCGCGATCCATGCGGTCGAGCTGGTACACGGCGTAGCGCCGCTGCTTCGCGCCCATGACGCCGGGGATGACGCGCGCGTACTGCAGCCGCACGAGCGGCGCGACGGCCGCATCACCAATGGCGCGGAGCTGCTTGCCACACTCGTCGCGAAACACGCCATCGAGCACGAACGCGAGCTTGAAGATGGGCGCGACGGCCTCCGCGCGATGCGTCGCTGCGAGCGCACGCATCGTGGCGACCACGTAGAGCGCGTCCGCGCGGAGGCCCTCGCGATCCGCGGGCGCCACCGCGGGCAGCTCGACCTTCGGCATCTCCTGGAACGTGAACGGCACCTCGAGCTCGGCGAGGTTCACGCCGAGCAGCGCGTCGAACCAGTCGATGCGCTCCGGGTCGTGCGGCGGCGGCCGCTTCGGTCGCGGCTGACCCGCCACGCGAGCGGGCAGCGGCGGCTCGGAGCGGCGCGCCCACAGCGGGTCTCCGCTTTTCCAGTCGGGTACTTGCGCCCACATCGCGAGAAACAGCTTCCGGTATGCATCGGCGCTGTACGGCCGCGTCTCGAGCGTCGTGATGATGGGCAGTGAGGGGTCCGCGTGCTCCGCGACGGCCACGAGTCGCGCGAGCTCGGCGCGTGCAGCCCCCGGCTCAACAGGAAACGTCTCCGCGCGCAGCGTGGCAGCGCAGCTCACCAAGCACACGATGACGAGTCCGGTCCGCACGACGCCGCGAGCGTAGCACCAGAGTTCGCATACTACCGTTCGCCCGATGGCGATCGCGACAGAGCGCGCGGTCGGAGCGCGCGCTTCCAGTCGCCACAACCCGCGGTGACGCACCTGTCCATCTCGGCCGGGCCGCGTGCTCGGACCCGGGTGCATCGCGGGTCTGCACCCACCCCTCGTGTCTCGGACCGTGGAACCAAAGGCCAGGTGGAAGCGCTCTCGTCTAGTGCATGACGCGTAGCTGGGCGAGACTCTCGGCAGTGTGATCGCGCGTCTCCGTCTCGAAAGAAGTGAAGCGCACGGCCATCCCCGTCATCGAGCGTGGCCCCGTCTCGTCGGCGTAGTTGAGGAAGTAGTGGTTCTTGACCTCGCCGCGCGCGACGATCTGCGGGCCTTCCTCGGCCTGCGCGAGGTTCATGGAGAAGTACACGCGCACGTGTGTTCCGAGCGGTAATGGCTCTCCGACCTCGAGCAGGATGCCGCCCGCCGAGATGTTGCGCGCGACCGCGTTGGAGTCGCCGAACTGGTCGGACGACAGGAGGACGGGGAACACCTTGTCGAAGCGGAGCGACTGTCGTTTGTTCATGCTATCCCTGGCGACCAGTGGACGTGGCCACGAGATTCCACAATAGGTCAGTATGGTAATGAAGGCAAACATCCTACATGTAGGCGTCATATTGTTGAGCGTCTGCGCGCCTTTGCAGATCGACGCCCAACCACGCGTCTGGGTCGGGATCCTGCTCGGCGAAGGCAAGCGGGGCGGCGTTCGCATCGAGGGCATCGTGCCGGAGTCGCCCGCATCGCGCAGCGCGCTCGCGGCCGGGGACGAGGTGCTGACCGTCGATGGCGTCGCTGTCCACGCCGCGAAGGCGCTGTCGATGACCCTGGGTGGAAGCCCCATCGGCAAGAAGGTCACGCTCGGCGTGCTGCACGAAGGCAGGCCCCGCAACGTCGTGGTCACGCCGGCTGCGCGTCCGTCCGACGAGGAGCTCATCCGCCAGCGCCTGCTCGGCAAGCCCGCGCCAGCCTTCATGCTCCCCCGCGTCGGTGCGACCGGCGAGGACACGCTCGCCTCGCACAGGGGGCGTCCGCTCCTCATCGACTTCTGGGCCACGTGGTGCGGCCCGTGCGTCCACTCGCTGCCCGAGCTCGCGCACCTCGAGAAGCAGCACGCGGGCACGCTCGACGTGATCGGCATCTCCACGGAGCCCGCCGCGACGCTGCTTTCGGGTATCACCGAATTCGGTATCGCGCACCCCGTGCTCAGCGACGTGACGGAAGACGTCACGCGCGCGTACGGCATCTTCGTGTTGCCGACGATGGTGCTCGTCGATGGCGCGGGTGTGGTGCGGCATGTCGAGGTCGGTGCGAACGTCGAGGGCATGGCTGCGGCGGTCGACGCGCTGCTCGCGCACCCGTGAGCGTCTCTTGACCGAGGCGCTCGTCGAGTTCATCGCTCTGTTGCGCAAGAACGGCGCGCGCATCTCGACGGCGGAGACGCTGGACGCGCTGCAGGCCGCCGCTGTGGTGTCGCTCGCCGATCGCGAGGCGCTGCGCGCTGCGCTGTCGTGCACGCTCGCCAAGCGCGCGACCGATCGGGAGCTCTTCGAGGAGCTGTTCACGCTGTACTTTCACGAGCGCGGCTCGGTGCTCGACGGCGGCGAGGAGTCACCGCTCGCCGAGGCGCTGCGACGCTCGGGCGTGAGCGAGGACGAGATCGCGCGCATCACCGCGCTGCTCGCCGACGAGGCCTCGCGCATGCAGCCGCTCATGCGTGCGGCGATGGGGCTGCGCCGCGGCCAGATCGAGGCGCTGCTCAGGCTGGCGCAGGTGAAGGTCGACTGGGATCGTCTGACGAGCCCGCTGCAGGTCGGCTACTTCACCCAGCAGGTGCTCGAGGGACTCGGCTTCAACGACGCGTACGCGGAGGCGGGCAACCTTGCCAAGCGCCTGGCGCGCGCGGTCGGGCAGGAGCGAGCCGATCAGCTGGCGGGCTTCGTCGACGAGAACCTGCGCAAGCTCCGCACCTCGGCGCGCTCGCACGTCAAGCGCGAGCTCGACAAGCGCGAGGTCGACCACCGCGCCGCGTTCGTGCGCGACATCCTCGCGCTGAAGCCCTTCGGTGCGATGAGCCCCGAGGAGCTCAACAAGCTCCGCGACGAGGTCGAGCGCCTCGCGCTGAAGCTCAAGGCCCAGGCGTCCCTGCGTCGCAAGGTCACGCGCAGGGGACGGCTCGACTTCCGGCGCACGATGCGCGCCGCGATGGCGACGGGCGGTGTGCCGTTCCGACCGGTGTGGCGCAAGCGACGTGAGGAGCGTCCGCGGCTCGTCGTGCTGTGCGACATCTCGGACTCGGTACGGCACGTCTCGCGGTTCATGCTGCAGTTCGCGTACACGCTCTCCGACCTGTTCGAGAAGGTGCGCTCGTTCGTGTTCGTCTCCGAGCTCGGCGAGTGCACGGACCTGTTCCGCGAGCACGATCTCGATCGCGCCGTGGAGCTCGCGGAGCGCGGCGGCGTGATCAACGTCTACGCCAACTCCAACTACGGCCGCTCGCTACGGATGTTCGCCGACGAGCACCTCGACTCCGTCACGCCGCGCACCACGGTCATCGTCATCGGCGATGGTCGCAACAACTACAACGCGCCCGAGGCCTCGGCGCTCGAGCAGATCGGCGAGCGCGCGCGCCGGCTGCTCTGGCTCAACCCGGAGCCGCCGGTGTCGTGGGGCTTCGGCGACTCGGTGATGCGCCTGTACGCCCCGCACTGCGACAAGGTGGAGACGGTGAACAACCTCGTCTCGCTCAAGCGCGTCGTCGACAAGCTAGTGCTGTAGGCCACATCCAACGCTCGCGTGAAGGCGCGGCCGATATGGCCGCGTGCTACGGTCCCGCTCCTCGAAACACACGTTGGACAGGGAGACCGGATGAACAAGGGATTGATACTAGGGCTTCTGCTCGCAGTGGGCTGCGGCGGATCGTCGATGACGGTCGACGAGTACGCCGCGAAGCAGAACCAGCTGCAGTGCGAGTTCGAGGTGAAGTGCTGCCAGAAGATCGCGAACGCGGTGGTGTACACGGACGTGCCGTCCTGCGAGACGACGGAGAGCATGAACAACGCCGCCGGCATCGCGTCGGCGAAGGCCGCCATCCTGGCGGGCACGCTGAAGTTCGATAGTGGCAAGGCGGCGAAGTGCCAGGCGACCTTGAAGTCGCTCACGAGCAGCTGCACGAACACGCTCGACCACGTCAATGGCGATGACTGCAACGCGGTCCTCGTCGGCGGGATCCCGATCGGCGCGGCGTGTGGCAGCGACGCCGGCGAGTGCGTCCCGGGCTCGGACTGCATTAGCTCGGTCTGCGTGAAGGACGCCGCCGCGGGCGCGAACTGCTACAGCAGCGACGGGAGCACGAGCGCGACCTGCGCGACCGGCCTCCAGTGCGACTACGACGGCTCGATGACGTGCGTCACGCCTAAGTCTGACGGAGCCGCGTGTGTCAACAGCTCCGAGTGCAAGTCGTTCAACTGCCAGTCGGCGAAGTGCCAGGCGGAGTCGTCGACCTCGCAGCCGGTCACCACGCTCTGC
Organism: Polyangia bacterium; assembly: GCA_039923495.1. GTDB lineage: Bacteria > Myxococcota_A > Polyangia > Palsa-1104 > Palsa-1104 > JBDTCO01. Next base: position 11,939 of record JBDTCO010000254.1, on the reverse strand, counting down.
GAGTCGATGGCGCAGCCGGAGTAATCAAGACGTTCGAGCCGCGACGGCGCGTTTGACCGCGTCCGTCGCGGCTCGTAGATTCCGCGCGCCATGCCCCGCGCCTTCATCCAGACGTTCGGTTGCCAGATGAACGCCTACGACACCGATCGGATGCGCGAGCTGCTGTCCGACGGAGGGTGGGAGCTCATCGACGACGCGGAGCAGGCTGACTTCATCATCCTCAACTCGTGCGCGATCCGCGAGAAGGCGGAGCAGAAGCTCACGTCCGCCGCGGGCCGCTTCAAGGCGTGGAAGAAAGAGCGGCCCGACGCGCTGCTGGCCATCTCGGGCTGCGTCGCCCAGCAGGAGGGCGCGAACCTGCTCAAGCGCGCGCCCGTGGTCGACTTCACGTTCGGACCCGACCAGATCCCGCAGCTGGTCGCGCTCGTCGAGCGCGCGCGCACCTCGAAGCAGCGCTTCTCGGTGACCGACTTCACGGACGTCGAGAGCTACACCTTCCTGGATGCGCGGCCGAAAGCGGGCGGCACCGCGGTGACCGCGCTCGTCACCATCCAGAAGGGCTGCGATCACCACTGTGCGTACTGCGTGGTACCGGCGACGCGCGGACCCGAGGTGTCGCGCCCCGTCGACGAGGTCGTGCGCGAGGTCGTGCGCCTCGTCGAGGCCGGCGCCCGCGAGGTCACCCTCGTCGGCCAGAACGTCAACTCGTACCACGGCGTGCCCGAGCTCGGGCGCCTCGGCGAAGGGCGCGAGAATGGTGGCGGCTTCGTCGAGCTCCTCCGTCGTGTCGACGCGGTGCCCGGCCTCCTGCGCCTGCGCTACACCACGAGCCACCCGAAGGACTTCACGCCCGCCGTCGCGCGCGCGCATGCGGAGCTGAAGACGCTGCAGCCGTACGTCCACCTGCCCGTGCAGTCGGGAAGCTCGCGTACGCTGAGGCGCATGGTCCGCGAGTACAGCCGCGAGCAATACCTGGAACAGATCGGCTGGCTCAAGGCCGCGTGCCCCGACGTCTCGCTCTCCACGGACATCATCGTGGGCTATCCCGGCGAGACGACCGCGGACTTCGAGGAGACGATGTCGCTCCTGGCGGCCGTCGAGTACGACAGCATCTACTCGTTCGAGTACTCACCGCGTCCCGACACGCCCGCGCTCAAGCTCCGGCTGCGCGACGACGTCTCCATCGAAGACAAGGCCGGTCGACTCCAGCGCGTGCAGGTGCTCCAGGCCGAGATCACGGGCCGTCGGCTCGATCGCTGGGTCGGACGCGTGACGCAGGTGCTCGTCGAGGGCGAGGCGAGCCGCGGAGAGGGTCGGCTGTGCGGTCGAACACCCGGTAACGAGATGGTCAACTTCGAGGCGCCGGGGCTCGTCGGGGTGGTGGCGGGCGCACTCGTCGACGTGGAGATCACCGCACGCCGCGCACATACGCTCAATGGTCGCGCGGTGGCCATCGTCGTGCCGAGCACCCTGTCCGCGCCGTCGCCGGTCCGTCGCCTTCCCGTCCTCGCCTAGAAACCTGGAAGCAGCAACAGAAGATCCTGGACGAGGCGCGTTGACGGTGTGGCTCGGGCTCTCGTAAGCTGAATGGGCGCCCATGCCTTCGTCCATCCTCGGTCGGTCAGGGAGCTCGAGCTCCCGTCTGCGAGCGCTGCTGCTCGGCGCGGCGCTCACGATCTGCGGTCATGCGTACGCCGATCGAATCGACGACCTCGCCAGATCACTGTCCGAGGACTCGTCGTACAAGGTTCGTGTCCAGGCGGCGCTCGTGCTCGCCAAGTCGAAGGATCCGCGCGCGGTCGCAGCGCTGTCGAAGGCCCTGAAGGACGAGAACCCGACGGTCCGTGGTACGGCTGCGTCTGCGCTCGGAGCCATCGGCGATCCGAGCGCGAAGGACGCCCTGCAGAGCGTCGCCTCCGACTCCGACGGCTTCGTGCGCAGCCAGGTCGCCAAGGCTCTCGCGATGCTCGGTGGTGGTGGGTCGAAGAAGGGGCAGAAGTTCTACCTCGCCATCGGCTTCTCGGGCGCGGCCCCGGGCAACACGCTCGTTCGCGACGCGCTCGCTCGCGAGCTGCAGAAGCTGCCGGACGTGGCGCTCTCGGGTGGTGGCCCCGATCTCACGGGCCCGGCGATTTCCCAGCGCAACCTGCAAGGCTTCGTCATCGACGGCGCCGTGCAGCGCCTCAACGTGTCGTCGACCGGTGGCGGGGTCACCATCGACTGCGACCTCAAGGCGTTCGTCGCGACGTATCCCGGCCGGAGCATCAAGATGATGACGACGCAGGGCGCGTCCCTCGACGTCGGCGCCAGCGAGCGCGAAAGTGGCAAGAAAGACTGTATCCAAGCGGCTGCGGAAGCCATCCGCGACGATGTTTCGAAGTACCTAAAGACCGTCCCATGAAGGAGCAATAGCCGATGGCCGATCAGCCAAAACCACCCGCTGGCGGGGGCAAGAGCCAGCGCAGGATGAAGAACTACCTTCTCGACCTGCGCTACCAGCTCAAGTTCACCCTCACGATGGTCGCCATCGCCGCCGGGCTCACGTCCGCGCTCGGCTGGATGATCATGTCGAAGGCTCACGAGGCTTCGCGCATCGTCCAGGTCCGCGCGCTCGATCCCGACGACGCCGAGGCCGCGCAGCTCGTAGCGCAGTTCGCACACAACGATCGCGTGCTCATCTTCGTGCTCATTGGCTTCGGTCTGGTGATGAGCGTGGTGCTCACGGTGTACGGCATCGTGCTCACGCACCGTGTCGCAGGCCCGCTCTTCAAGGTCACGCTGTACCTCGACAAGATCCGTGACGGAAAGCTCGGCAAGGTCTACGCGCTCCGCAAGGGCGACGAGCTCGTCGAGTTCTTCGACCACTTCAAGGCGGCCCACGACTCGCTGCGTGCTGCCGAAGAGGCCGACGTCGCGCTTTTCCAGAAGGTGGAAGCTGCCGTTGGAGATCCTGCGTTGAGGGCCGAGATCGCGGACTCGATCGCCAAGAAGATCGAGTCGCTGAAGTGAGGTTCCTGCTCGCGCTCCTCGTGATCGGGCTGCCGAGCTTTGCCCACGCCCAGGCCAACAACCAGATCTCGTTCGCGGCGATCATGAAGGCGCCCGTGGGTTCGTGGGCGGAGTACGTGATGAGCAAGGATGGAGAGGCAGAGACGGTCAACGTCCGCTACACGCTCGTGCAGCGCGACGCCAAGCACATCGCGCTCGAGATCGACTCGAAGACACCGATGGGCCACATGCTCATGCGGCTGCAGTTCGATCCGGACGGCGCCCGATGGAAGCTCGCCAAGGCCAAGGTCAAGGTCGGCACCGGTGACGCGCGCGACGCACCGTTGCCGCCCGATGATCCGAGCAACGTCTTCGGCAAGGAAGACGACTTCGGCAAGAAGGTCGGCCACGAGTCGGTCAGCACCGCCGGTGGGAAGCGCGAGACCACCCACTTCCGCCGCAAGACCGAAGGCGAGGAGGGTCAGCTCAGCACCGACGTGTGGATCGACGACAAGGTCTTCCCCGTGGGTCTGGTGAAGCTAACCGACGGCCGCGGCAGCAAGGTCGAGCTGGCCGCCACCGGCACGGGCGGAACGACTCAGCTCAAGTAGCGGCGGCCTTCGCGACGAAGGCCCAGGTGCGACGCAGACCTTCGTCGAGGGTCGTCGTGGGCTTCCAGCCGAGCGACGCAGCGATGCGCGCGTTCTCGCCCGCGCGCGAGGTGCCCGCGGTCCAGTCAGCGGCGCCGTGCTCGGGCGCGAATGGCTTGCCCGCGACCTTGCACAGCGCCTCGAGCAGCTCGTTCACCTGGACCGCGCGACCCGAGCTGACGTTGAGCACCTCGACATGGCGCGGATCGGCGACCGGCGTGGCGAGCGCGCGCAGCGTGGCGTCCACCACGTCCTCGACGAACACGTAGTCGAGGGCCTGCGTGCCGTCCCCGACGACGAGCGCGCGCTGACCGGCGAGCAGGCGCTCGGCGTTCTTGATGATGACGGACTTGTAGCCCATGCCTGCCCACTGCCGCGGGCCGTACACGAAGAAGTAGCGGAGCGCGCGTGCAGCGACGGCGCCGTCCCTGGCCGCGTGCGCGAGCAGGAGCTCGCCAGCGAGCTTCGAGATGCCGTAGATGGTCCTCGGCTGCGGCACCTCGTCCTCGCGCATCGGGGTGCCGAGCATGCGACCGTACGCGTAGAGCGACGACGAGAACACGATGCGAGGCACGCCGGCGCTCACGGCCGCGGCGTAGAGCGCCTGGGTGCCCTCGATGTTCGCGCGCATCACGTCGCGCGGGCTGTCGATGGACTGGTTGTGCTTCTCGGCGGCGAGGTGAAAGAGGCCGTCGGCACCGTCGAGCAGCGGCCCGAGCAGCGCCGGATCGTCCGTGCCGAGCGTGTGCCTCACGACCTTGACCGACGGCGTGTCGCCGAGGTTCGACAGGTCGCCGTAGCGCAGGCTGTCGATGGCGACGATCTCGGATGCGCCGAGCTCGACGAGCCGACGGCAGACGGCAGACCCGATGAAGCCCGCCCCTCCGGTGACGACGATGCGCTTTCTGCGATAGTCCATGGTCACAGCAGCGAGACTCCATCGATGTTGCCGGGCACCGGACGGCCGAGCAGCTCGAGCAGGGTGGGGAACGTATCGGCGGAGCGAGGCGTGCGCGCGGGATCGGCGACGCGGTGGTTCATGGCGAACGGAACGGCCATGTGGTCGCGGTGCAGGGTGCCGTGGCACGACTGCATGTCGATGTGGCCTTCGCGCATGCGCAGGTCCCAGCCGTGCGCGGCGGAGATCATGAAGTCGCCTGCGCGCGGCGAGTCGAACACCTGCGCGACCTGCAGCGGCGCGTCGGGATAGTCCGTGTGCGCGGTGTACGTAAGCACCTCGGCGCGAGTCATCGTCGCGGGCAGCGCCGGGTAGCCGAAGGGGTCGGTGCCATGGATCTCGTAGTGCACGAGATCGCCATCGAGCCTGATGCTCGCGCGACCGCGCGCGGAGCGGACCTCGACGATGCCCGTGGCGTCGGGCCGGAAGATGACGTGATCGACGCCGGGCGACGCGATGAGGTCGTCGACGAGCGAAGGATCGGTCTCGAGCAGCTCTCCGCCCGTCGGTCGGTCGCTCCACTGCGTTGGGCCCTTGAGGTAGATGTGTCCCATGCCGTTGCCGGCGACCATGACGGCGGCCTTCGCGCCGACCCAGTTGCGGAACTTCTTCGGGAAGTAGAGCGTCTTGAGCCCGCGCTTCTCGATGAAGCCTTCGAGATCGAAGTGCTCCTTCACCTCGGTGTGACCGTGGTCCGCGCCCATCATGAGGAGCGAGCGCTCGAGCTGGCCGGTGGTCTTGAGGCGTGCGACGAGGCGGCCGATCACGCGGTCGAAGTCGAAGTAGCGCTCCTTCACGCGGTCCGAGAACGGCCCGTGGTGGTGTGAGTACTCGTCGATGGAGTAGGTGGTATGGAATGTGTAGCGCTCGCGGGTGCGCAGCGCGGCGCGGAGCAGGAAGCGCTCGCCGGCCTCGTCGACGTGGTCCCACGACCCGGTGCGGAAGAACTTGAGCGCGGCGGGGATGCGACGAAAGAACGCCTCGTTGCGGTAGAAGCCGGTGCCACGCGAGATGCCGGAGAAAATGTTGGACGACGGCTTGAGCAGCTCGAACAGCGTGGTCGCGTCCTTCGAGAGGTCGCGATTCATGAGGTAGCTGCCGAGCCCGCTGTAGTTGCGGAAGCGCATCATCGACAGCGGCCGACGCTGGTAGCGCTCGCGATCGAACCAGCGATAACCCGGCAGGTTCGCGCGGCCGGGGAACATGCCGGTGAGGTACGGCACGTAGGCGACGCCGGTCACCGACGGAAACACCGTGATCGCGGTCGAGTGGGTCCCTGGCTCGACCATGTAGCGCGCGATGTTCGGCAGGTCGCCGTTCTTCAGGTGCTCGGCGAACAGATCGGTGCGCGCACCGTCGAGCAGGAAGAAGAAAGCACGATCGAACCGTCCGGCCATAAGACGCGCTATGTAGCGGCGACGAGCGACAAAGGCAATGGCCGTCGCGTCGACGGTAATTCAGTCGCGATCTCGACTTCGCCGCCGCGCGCGCAGACGGACCTCGAGCTCGGCGTCGGTCACGAGCGCAGCTTGCCGCTCTCAGTCGGGGAGCACGTCGAAGGGATATTCGGCGGCCTCGTACGCGTCGTAGGCGATGGCCTTGAGCGGCTCGTCGTCGTTGTCGTCCATCGCACGCACGTTGTGCTTGATGCGCAGCGACGCGCGCGTGCACACGGCGCGGCACAGCTTGGCCTCGCGCTCGGCGTCGGGCCCGCGTTCGAGGAGGCTCGCGGTCGCACGGGACATGCTCGCGATCATCGCGAACAGATCGATGCTGATGTCGGCGATGCGTCGCTGCACGAACTGCATCTCGGAGATGTTGCTGCCGTGCTTGCGCAGCGCCTTCTCGACGTTCTTCGCGAGCTCCGGCACCCAGTCCTCGAACAGCACGGCCTCGCGCTTGAGCTGCGGGTGGATGTGATCGAGGCGCTCGCCGCCGTAGTACTGCGTCTTCAGCTTGTCGAGCATGAAGTCCATGGCGAGGCCGTAGCCCCGCAGCGGGAAGCGGATCGCCTGCGCCAGCGACGAGAGACGATCGCCCGGACCCTGCATGCCCGAGAGCGCGATGAAGCAGCGCAGGATGTCGTTCGTGCCGTCGAAGACGAGGTTGACGCGCGCGTCACGGAGCATGCGCTCGTACGGCATGTCGCTCTGCACACCGAGCGCGGGCGCGATCTGCAGCGCCTCCTGCACGATGTGCCACAGCGTCTCGGACGCGAAGATCTTGCAGGCCGCGCTCTCGACGGAGAAGTCGTCGACGCCGCGGTCCATGAGGCCCGTCGTGAGGTAGAGCATCGACTCGGCGGCGTAGAGGTCGACCATCATGCGGCCGATCTTGTCCTTCACGAGGCCGAACTCCGAGATGACGCGACCGAACTGACGCCGCGTCGTCGCGTGGGCGAGCGCGAGCCGCACCGTCGACTGCGCCTGACCGATGGCGGCCGCGCTGATACCGACGCGGCCCATGTTGAGGATGCCCTGAGCGACCTTGAAGCCGCCGCCGACCTGACCGAGGACGTTCTCCTTCGGCACGCGGACCTCGTCGAGGTCGATCGTGGTGGTGGACGTGCCGCGGGTACCGAGCTTCTGGATCTCCGGCCCGATGCGCACGCCCATCTTGCGCTCGACGAGGAACGCCGTGATGCGGTCCTTCTGGCCGCCCTCGCGATCGACGCGCGTCTGCGCGAACACGGTGAAGAAGTCCGCGAGCCCGCCGTTGGTGACCCACACCTTCTGGCCCGTCAGGATGAAGTCGCCCTCGGGCGTGCGCTCGGCGCGCGTGCGGACGGATGCCGCGTCGGACCCGGCCTGGGGCTCGGACAGCGCGAACGCAGCGGTCATCTCGCCGGACGCGAGCTTCGGGAGGTAGCGCTTCTGCTGCGCCGCATCGCCGTAGAGCACGAGCCCGCGACACCCGACCGACTGGTGCGCCGAGAGCGTCACGGCCACCGACGCATCGATGGCGCCGAGCTCCTGCATCACGCGCGCATAGCCGCTCGCGGAGAGCCCCGAGCCGCCAAATGCCTTCGGGATCCACAGCCCGTAGAAGCCGCGCGCCTTGAGGCCGCTCAGCACCTTCGCGGGGATCTGGCCCTTCTCGTCGATCGCGCGGCTGTCGATGGTGTCGCGCGCGAAGTCGCGCAGCGTCGCGATGAGCTCGCGCACCCGATCGCGCTCGGCGTTCGCCATGCGTGGATACGGGATGACCATCGACTCCGGGATGTGTCCGAAGAAGAGCGACTTGCCGAAGCTCGAGGGAGCTTGTCCTTCCATTCAGTGATGATCCTTCGGGGGAGCGGGAGTGCGCGAGGGGGCGCCCGGGAGCGGCGACGTTGCGTGCGCGAGCTGTTGCGTGAAGTCGCCGTGCAGCTCGTTGCGCGGCGGGATGCGGTAGGCCGTCTGGATGGCGCGCACGTGGACGAACCAGACCGCGAGGCCGGCGAGGAGGCCGAGCCCGCCCACGACGAACGCGCGCTGCGCGGTGCGATGCATGGGGCCGCCCGACGGATAGAGCCGTAGCGCCGAGAAGCCGAGCAGCACCGACAGCAGGCCGAGCGGTACGCCCACGAAGAACGCGACCACGCTGAGGGAGCACGCGAGCGAGCAGATCGCGAGGAGGAGGGCGAAGCGAGGCACCGCCGAGATGATAAAGGCGGTGCAGCGGCCGAGGTCAAATTTTCAATGGAGTCGTGGGCCTGCGCAGCGCGCCAGAAGACGAGCTCCAGCAGGCAACCCGCTGCAAGTCTGCGTTTCGTCGCGGCGACCGTGACCGCGCTGCGCACGATCGATTGCAGTGCGTTGGCTTCCTCGGGAGCCTCGTGTTAGGAGGTGCGCCATGAGAGCCGGCTTCGTGGCGCTCGTCGGTCGGCCCAACGTGGGCAAGTCGACGCTGCTGAATCAGATCCTGGGCGAGAAGCTCGCCATCGCGACCCCGCGTCCGCAGACGACGCGGGAGCGGCTGCTCGGCGTGTTCAACCGCGACGCCCTGCAGATCGCGTTCATCGATACGCCGGGCCTCCATCGCCCGACCGGGCCGGGGAGGACGCGCCTCAACCAGTTCATGGTGGACGAGGCCAAGCAGGCGCTCGCCGACGTGGATGCGGTCGTCGTGCTGGTCGAGCTGGAGCCCATCCCCGAGCCACGCGAGCGTCACCGCGGACGTGACAAGAAGGGTGCCGAGCCCGAGCCGACGAAGAAAAAGAAGAAGCTCGGCATGCGGCTCGATGCCGCGACGCTCCTCATGCTCGACGAGGTGAAGGCCTCGGGTCGGCCGATGATCCTCGCGATCAACAAGGTCGACCAGCTGCACGACAAGCTGCAGCTGCTGCCGATCCTCGAGCAGGTCCACAACCTCGGCTATGCCACCGTCGTGCCGATCTCGGCGAAGGTCGGCACCAGCGTGGCCACGCTCCTCGACGAGGTCGAGAAGATGGTGCCAGAGGGCGAGGCGCTGTTCGACGCGGACACGCTCACCGACCGCGCCGAGCGCTGGTTCGTGACGGAGTTCGTGCGCGAGCAGGTCTTCCTGCTCACCAAGCGCGAGGTCCCGTACTCGGTCGCGGTCACCGTCGATGAGTTCGAGGAGAAGCCGGTCAAGCCCGGCTCCAAGATCGAGCGCGAGCTCCGTGTGTCGGCGACCATCTCGGTCGACAAGGAGGCGCACAAGCGCATCCTCGTCGGAGACGGCGGTCGCATGATCCGCGAGATCGGCTCGCGCGCGCGGCACGAGCTCGGTCAGCGCTTCGAGGCCCTCGTGCACCTCGTGCTGTTCGTGCGTGTCGACGAGGGCTGGACCCAGAACCCGCACAAGCTCCGCGAGCTGGGGTACGAAGGATGAGCCGCAAGAAACGCATCCACGACGAGCCGTACTTCGAGGGCGAGGCGCCGCTCATCGCGCTGGTCGGTCGTCCCAACGTCGGCAAGTCGACGCTGTGGAACCGCCTGTGCGACAGCCACCACGCCATCGTGGAGGACGAGCCTGGGGTCACCCGCGATCGTCGCTACGGCGACGCAGAGTGGGAAGGGCGCGCGCTCCGCGTCGTCGATACCGGTGGGCTCGACCCGAGCACGTTCAAGAAGAAGGCGGTCGGCACGCAGGGCGAGCGCACGCTCGCGGCCGGCGTGTTCCGTCAGGCCATGAAGGCCATCGAGGAGGCCGACCTCATCGTGTTCGTCATCGACGGGCGCGTGGGTCTATCCGCCGGTGACGAGGACGCGATCGCGCTCGTGCGTCGCGCCGGTCGCCCTGTGCTGTTCGCTGCCAACAAGTGCGATAGCCCCAACCTCGAGCCCGATGCGCAGGAGCTCTTCGCGCTCGGCGCCGACCAGGTGTTCCCGATCTCGGCGCAGCACGGCCGTGGCGTCTCGGAGCTGCTCGATGCGGCGGTCGAGCGCCTGCCGCAGGCACCGCGCATCAAGTATCGCTCGCCCAGATCTCGCGACGAGTTCGATGCCGAGGACGAGGAGGCCATCCCGCCCGCCCGCGCCGCAGGCCCGATCCGCATCGCGATCGTGGGTCGCCCGAACGCCGGCAAGTCGTCGCTGGTGAACCGCTTCGCGGGCGAGGAGCGCATGCTCGTCGACTCCGAGGCCGGCACCACGCGCGATCCCGTCGACACCGCCATCACGATGGACGGCAAGCCCTACCTGCTCATCGACACCGCGGGGATCCGCAAGCGGTCGCGCGTGCACGTGGCGATGGAGAAGATCTCCGTCGCGATGGCCGAGAAGGCCGTCGATCGCGCGGACGTCTGCGTGCTGCTCATCGATGCAAAGGAAGGCATCGGCGAACAGGACGCGAAGATCGCCGGCCTCTGCGCCGAGGCCGGCAGGGCGCTCATCATCGCGTTCAACAAGGTGGACCTCGTCTCCGACGAGGGCCGCCGTCGTGAGGACCAGCTCCGCCAGGACGTCGAGCGGCAGCTGCAGTTCGTGCCGTGGGCGCGCATCGTCTTTGTCTCTGCGATGACCGGCAAGGGCACGAAGAAGCTGGTCGAGGCGGTCAACCTGTCGTACGCGGCGTACACGAAGCGCGTGTCCACCGGCGCGCTCAACCGCTGGTTCCACGCCATCGTCGAGAAGCACCCGCCGTCGCTGTACCGCACCAAGCCGGTGCGCCTGTACTACATCCAGCAGCCGCAGGCCTCGCCACCGACGTTCATTCTTTCGGTGAATCACCCCGATGGCGTGCACTTCTCGTATCGCCGCTTCCTGCAGAACCAGCTACGCGAGGCGTTCGCGTTCGACGGCTCGCCGGTGCGGATCGTGTGTCGCGGCAAGGGCGAGCGCCCCGATCAGGCCGACATGGTCAAGCGCGCACCGCGGCGCGCCGAGCGCTGAGGTTCCCGCTGCGCACGAGGTCGAAGCGCATGGGTGGAGCGCGCGTTGTGGTTGGCCACGTCAACGAGGCGCTCGCGCGGTACACCGACCCGCTGTTCTAGGGACGATCCTGGCGAACGCCACCGCGGGTCATGTCGTAGGGCACGCCGAGATCGCCTTGCGCCACCTTCTCGAGGACCGCGCCGTGCGTGAGGTACAGCGTGCGGAAGATGTCGTCGAAGCTGTCGAGCCGACCGGTGTAGCGCACGCGATCGCCGACAGCGAAGCGCTCCTTCAGCCTCTGGCTCACCCGTGATTCGCAGAGGAGCGAGACGTCGAACGTGGACGTGGTGCGAAGCTGCTTCAGCGTCACGCCGTTGTCGGTGAACGACGCGAGGACGCCTTCCCAGTGGACCCAGCGCCCGCGATAGCCGGTCCACAGGCCGGCCTTGTCGCCGGTCGGCGTGGCGCGACCCGCGAGGAACACGGTGTACAGCTCCTCGAACGCGACGTCGGTGAGCTGCGAGGTGGGGCTGGTCGCCGCATCGGTCAGCGACACGATCGATCGGTTGCACGCCGCCATCAACGCGATGAAGAACAGGAGGCGACGCACCATTGCATCGTAGCTCACAGCGCGGCGATGTTCGCCCTGGCCTCGGCGGGAGGGCCTGGCCTCGGCTTGGCCCAAGAACGCACCGCGTGGGACGGGGGAGACGATGTCCCGCGGGGTCTCCCCGAGCGGGATATCGTAAAGTTTACATAATGCTCATTATCGGACTTTGATTCCTGTGTGCGGAGCAGGCCTCTCGACGGGATTCGAAGCTCAGCGCCCACGCGCCTTTCGGCGCCGCTATGGCGTGCGCAGGCCGAGCGCCTGGGCGAACGCGACGACGACCAGGGAGTGCGTGATCTCGCCGCGCGCGATCATCGCCGGGATGTCGCGGTACGGCACGAGCACGACCTCGATGTCCTCTCCGTCGTCCTGCACGAGGTCGCCGACTCGCGTTGCGTGCTCGACGAGCGCCG
>JBDTCO010000253.1:0-32683 GCA_039923495.1 Polyangia bacterium | reverse complement strand
GACTGTCCCTGGCCACTTTGCGCAGGAGTTGAACGATTTCGAGCAGCTGATCAGGTGGGTCGTGTCCCCATTTTCAGGTCCCATTTTCAGGTCCGCCCATTTTCGGCGCATTTTCGGTGCGAGCACCTGATTCAGGTGGGTCGTGTCCCGATTTTCTCCCACGCGTGTCCCCAGTTTCTCGGTCGCGATTCGCAGCACTCACGAAGTAGCTCGGCGCTTCGCGAAGGCCGCGCCCTCGTCGTGTCATGCGAGCCAGTCGTGTGGCGCGCGCGGCAATGCGCCTCACCGTGTCGCGACCGCACATCGCGGCGCTGCGAACACAAGCGCTTACACGGCAACGTCGTGGCCTTCTCGTTGCACCGATGCGTGCGCAAGCACACCCACGCATACGAGGAGATCCCCAATGGGCACCGTCAAGCAGAACAGCACCAGCGTCGATCAGCTCAACAGCTTCCTCCGCGGCGAGATGAGCGCAGTCGAGACCTATCGCATCGCGCTCGACAAGCTCGATAAGGCCAGCTTCGCGCGCATGCAACTCCAGTCGTGCATGCGCTCGCACCAGCAGCGCGTCGACATCCTGAAGGCGAAGATCATGGAGCTCGACGGCACGCCGGCCGATGGTTCCGGCGCGTGGGGTGTCTTCGCGCAGGCCGTCCAGGGCGTCTCCGCGGCCCTCGGGGACAAGGTCGCCATCACGGCGCTCGAGTCGGGTGAGGACCATGGCCTCGCCGACTACCGCCAGGACATGACGAAGCTCGAGGGCGATGCCCGTCAGCTCATCGTCGCGCAGCTCCTCCCGAAGCAGGAAGAGACCCACCGCACGATGAGCTCGCTCAAGAAGCAGCTCCAGTAGTTGGCTCTCGGTCGGCACCGCCGAGACACGGCCTGCTACGCGCCCGACAGTACAGCGGCGTAGCGGGCCATGACGTCGTGGACGTCGCCATCGGCAGCGAGGTGTCCTCTGTCGATGAGCAGCGCGCGCGTGCAGAGTCGCTTCACCATGTGCTCGTCGTGCGACACGAACAAGATCGTGACGCCCTCTGCGCGTAGCGCCTCGATCTTCGCGAGGCACTTGTCCTGGAACGCCTGATCTCCGACGGCGAGCACCTCGTCGACGAGCAGCAGATCGGGGTCGGTGTGCACGGCGACCGAAAAGCCCAGGCGCGCCATCATTCCCGACGAGTAGTAGCGCACCGGAGTATCGAGGAAGTCGTCGAGCTCGGCGAAGGTGGAGATCGCGCCCATGCGCGCGTCGACCTCGTCGGGTGAGAGCCCGAGCGCTGCGCCGTTGATGCGGGCACACTCGCGGCCGGTCATGTCCGGCTGGAACCCGGCGCCGAGCTGCAGGAGCGGCGCGATCCGACCGCGGACCGCGATGCGGCCCTCCGTCGGATACGCCGCGCCCGCGACGAGGCGCAGCAGCGTGGACTTGCCGGAGCCGTTGCGACCGACGAGCGCGACGGTTTCGCCGCGCGTGATCGTGGTGCTCACGTCCCGCAGCGGCCAGAAACTCTTGTCGATTTGCTTGTTTCGTACGAGCGACAGCAGGTTGCGCAGCAAGAACGGTGGGTGGTCGAAGCGCTTGAAGCTCTTGCCGACGCCATGCAGCTCGAGGATCGACTCGCCTTGCTCAGACATGGTCGAGCATCTCGCGCTCGTGACGGTTGAACAGCGCGGTGCCGAGTACGAGCACGAACACCGTCGGGACGAGCAGGTGGATCCACGCGGACAGCGTCGGCCATTCGGCGTGCATGACGATCGCGCGCAGCATCGTCACGACGCCGTAGAGCGGGTTCCATGAGAAGAGCTCGCGCCACGTCTCCGGGAGGAGCGTCGGCGGATACACGATGGGCGTGAGCCAGTAGACGATCGAGAGGCCGGTCGACACGAGGTACGCGACGTCGCGATAGATCACGTTGAGCGCGGCGATCGCCAGCGCGGCGCCCGACAGCAGCGTCACGAGCACGAGCAGCACCACGGGTACGAGCACCAGCGCGAAGCTCGGATGGAAGGCGCCGTGAAAGAAAGGGATGAGCGCCACGAGCGCGATCGACTCGATGGCCGCGTTGATGCCGTAGCTCAGCACCGACGACATGGGCAGGAGCACGCGCGGAAACACGGTGCGCTTCACGAGCTCGGCGTTCGCGACGAAGGCGATGGTCGCCGCGTTGAGCGACGACGAGACCCACTGCCACACGAGCAAGCCGAGCAGCAGGAAGACGGGAAAGTTCGGCTCCGTGGAACGGAACGCGCGCGTGAAGACGAGGCTGAGGATCGCCATCATCACGAGCGGCTGCAGCAGCGACCACAGCACGCCGAGCGCCTGCGCACGGTAGCGCGCGCGGAAGTCGTTGCCGACGAAGAGCCGGAGCAGCGATGCACGCTCGCGGATCCATGGCGCCGACGTGGGTATGAACGTCTCGCCCTCGCGACGGCAGGAGATCGCACCCGTCGGCGTGCGGACGGTCCACAGCGTGGGTAGCGCGCGCGGCGTCACGAGCTCTTGCGCGCGCGCGCGAGCAGCACGATCGGAGGGACGACGGTGACGAGGCCTTCCGCGAGGTCGGAGACCGCGACGAGGACGGGGTTGTCGAGACAGCTCATGGGGAGGACCAGCGCGTAGTAGCACACACTCGACACGAGATACGCGCGCAGCGCGGGGAGGGTCTGTGTATCGCCTTCGAGGCCGGGTAGCGCGACGACGAGCGGCAGCGCGTACCACGACTGCGCCCAGCCGTGCAGCGCGAGAAAGTAGATGAAGAGGCCTCGCACGATCCACGCGAGCGCCTCCTTCCGCGGTGCCTCTGCGGCACGCAGGCTGGCGTACGCGAGCCACAGCGCACCGACGAGCCGGAACACGATGCCCGTCGCCCACGCGAGCGTGCCTGCGTGGAACACGAAGCGGAACAGGATGCGCGGCAGGCACTCGAAGGAGCGCGTGCAGTGATCGTACGGGACGTCGGGGCGACCGACGATGCGGGCGAGCGCGTCGAGGGGACCGTTGGCGAGCTGCGCCATGAGCACGAGGGCGAGGCCAGAGAGCGGCACCACGCACGCCAGCGCGAGGCGGCGTGCGCGCGCCGACGGCAGCCATGCGAGGAAGAGCGCGAGCACCACGGGTGCCGCATAGATCGCCGCCGATGCCTTGACGAGCACGCCGGCGCAGAGCACTACCGCAGCGACGAGCGGGCGGCGGCGCTGCCAGCACACGAGCGCGAGCGCGGCGAACGGCACCAGCAGCGCATCGTTGTGCGCGCCGATGGTGGCTTCGACGACCGCGAGCGGGCACAGCGCGACCGTGACGAAGGCCGCACGCGTGCGTGCGACCAGCGCCGCGCCGACGAGGATCGAGAGACACGCGACGAGCTGGTGCGCGCGCAGCGTGGCGCCGAGGTGGTCCTTCATGGCGTGTCCGACGACCGACGCGATCGCGTTCCACGCCGGACCGTACGCGCTGGTACCGAGCCGCCACGCGGGGACGAGTGGCACGAGGAACGGGTGATCGGCACCGAGCGCGGAGGTCACGTCGCGGGTCGCGGGCGCGCCGAGCGAGAGCGCACGACCGACGGCCGCGTACATCAGCGGATCCGACGAGAGGAAGGGCGCGGCGCCGAGCGCGATCGCATGCGCGGCCACGACGAACAGCGGGTGCACGCCACGCTTCCACGCCCACGCGAGCAGCAGCACCGCGACGAGATAGACGACGCCGTACGCGCAGCCGATCGCGCGCGACGGCCACGCCGAGCAGAGCGTGAGGTCGAGGCGGAACCGCGCCGCGACGACGACCAGCAGCGTTGCGCCGGCCAGTGCGGCGAGCGCCGGCGTGCCGAGGACGCTAGGCCGCAGGCGGGAGGGCTGCGCCGAAGCGGAGGTCTTCATCTTCTTCGAAGAGCTCCGGGTGCTCGACGTGGTACAGGGCGCGCAACTCGTCCGTCATGACGGTCTTCGTCGATTCGCAGACTTTCCACACGGAGTGATCGCGCGTATCGAGGCGGAAGTCGAGCCAGCCGAGGACGCGGGAGAGCACCTCGACGCCGATGGTGCCGAGCGCGTAGAGGCGCTGCGTGCGATCCAGCGAGACGAGCTCGTTGAGGGCGAGGCGCGCGGTGCGACCGAACGCCATCGTCGAGACGGAGTAGCCGGACACCGCGCGCAGCCAGTAGTGACCGGCGGCGATGCGTCGGCGCTGACGGATGAAGTCGCGCAGCGTCTCGGGGCCATGGTTGTGGACGATGGCAGCCGAGACGTACGCGAGGCGATAGCCCGCCGACGACGCCTGCTGCTCGAGCGTGGCCTCGTCGACGGCGCTCTCGGGCGGCAGGCCATCTTTGACGATGGTTGCGCGGAACATGACGAGCTCGCCGAGCTTCGGCGCCTCGAGGGCCACGCGGTGGTGCATCCGCCAGATGAAGCGGGTCGCTTCGCCGTGAAACGTGCCGTGACCGTTGGTCGGCGTGGGGCGCGCGCCGCACATCCCGACGTCGGCGTTCTGGTGGAGGCACTGCACGAGGCGCTCGACGACGTCGGCGCTCACCAGGAGATCGGCCGAGCACAAACAGATGGCATCGACGCCGGGGTGGTTGTGCCTGAGGTACGTATTGATGGCAGCGACCTTGCCACGGCGCGTCGTCTCCTCGATCAGCCGGACCGGGATGCCGGAACGTCGCGCGCGATCCCGGACGATCGCCGCGGTATCATCGGTGCAACCACTCGCGACCACGACGATCTCGACGATCTGGGCGCGCAGGGTCTTCTGCGAGCGCAGGGAGTCGATGAGGTGACCGATATTTCGGCCCTCGTTGTACGCAGGAACTGCGACGGAGACCTTCATCATGACGGTGCTCTCTAAGCCATTCTGAGGCAGGCGCGGCGGCCGAGCGGGTATCCGCCAGACCAATAAAAATCCCGTGCCCGTTGATACAAAGCGATGGGGCGGACCCTACCCAGCTTCCCCAGGGAGTGTCAACAAAACCGAGTGCAGTTGCATACATACCGCGGTGATTTGTCGCACTCGATTGCTGGGAACGGTTTGGCGCCGGGCGTGCGCGGACCCTATGCTTCGCCCTCCTCGATGACGACAACGCGGCTTCCCCTTCAACTATTCGTAGTTCTGGCGCTATGCGGCACAGCGCGGGGCGAGCGGGTTCATCACACGCTCGTGGAGCTGCCGCACGAG
Source organism: Polyangia bacterium (assembly GCA_039923495.1). Lineage (GTDB taxonomy): Bacteria > Myxococcota_A > Polyangia > Palsa-1104 > Palsa-1104 > JBDTCO01. Next base: position 27,507 of record JBDTCO010000253.1, on the reverse strand, counting down.
CAGCTCGTCACGCTCGCGCCGCTGCTGCGCGGCGGTGATTTCGCGCTGCTCGAGAGCGACGCCAGGGGCTGGGAGAAGCAGATCACCACGATCACCCTCGTGAAGGCACCGCCGGAGGTCGTCCGGGAGGTGGTCATCCACCCGGAGAAGTACCAGGACTTCACCCGGAACATGGAGGGCCGCTCCGTCAAGCACAACGCGGACGGTACGTTCGATCACACGTGGAAGCTGTCGTACTCGGTCGCGTCGTTCTCGGGCGTGAACCGCTACGAGCTGCTCCCGCCGCGCGAAGGCGAGGTCGCGGCGCCCGTCCTCATGTACGACCCGACCGGCGGCAGCACGTATCGGTGGGAGTTCATGCCGGCGGCCAACGGGGGCGGCACCATCGTCGTCATGTACGGCTTCACGGACGTGCGGCACTCCGGCGGCATCATCCAGAAGCTGCTGTCGCGCGCCGAGACGCTCGAGCACGGGCTCGCGCTCATCACCCAGATGTCGCTGCACCGCGCGATGTCCGCCGAGGCCGAGCGCAAGCACGCGGCGTACCCGCCGTTCAAGCCCGCTCCGCTGGGCTCGCCGGCCACGAGCTACCGCTTCATGCTCGATCGCGGGCTGCTGGCGATCCTGCGGCACCAGGGCGATCATCTCGTCGACTTCAGCCTCATCGAGCGCAGCACCGCGCCGGCCGCGAGCCTCCTCGACGAGCTGTCGCACCCCGAGCGCTGGAGCTACGTCCCGTCGCTGTCGCATGTGTCGCAGAAGGACGCGAAGGACGGCATGGGCGTCGTCGAGATCGAGCAGTCGCTCCCGCTCATGAGCTGGACCACGCGCTGGGGCGTGAAGCAGTCGCAAGGCGGCGTCGACCTGTTCGGGCTCGACGGGGACCTTCGCGGCTCGCGCATGCGCTTCGACCTGCGGCCCGATCGTCACGCCGGCCGCGAAGATCAGCAGATCATCCTGCGCGCGCAGCTCGCCTACGATCGCGCGAGCATCGTCATGCGCGAGCTCTTCAAGATCGAGCCGCTCTTCGAGGACGGCGTGAACGTGGGCCTCACCTTCGTGATCTTGAGAGCCGTGAAGGACACGGTGGAAAGCCGTACCCGCGCGCACTGACCGAGATACTATCGGGTCCGCGATGAGCCCAGCGCCTCCACTCTCCTTTCGCCGTCGCGAGCCGGGAATGAACGTCCTCGAGGGTGTGCTCGACGAGCAGGCCGCGCCCGTCCTCGCGCAGCTGTCCGCCGATCTGAACGCCTCGCAGAGCATCGAGCTCGATGTCGGTGGTCTGCGCCGCATCAACTCGCTCGGCGTGCGCGCGTGGGTCGACTTCATGCGCACGCTCGGCGAGCGGCCCGTCACGTTCCGTCGCTGCTCGCCGTCCTTCGTGGAGCAGATGAACACCGTGAGCGACTTTCGCGGCCACGCGCGCGTCGTGAGCTTCCTTGCGCCGTACGTCTGCGAGAGCTCCGGTACCACGTTCTTCGAGGAGCTCACCGTCGGCAAGGACGTCTCCGCCGATAACTTCGAGGGCATCGGCAGACGCTCATGCAAGGAGTGCCCCGAGCCGCTCGTGTTCGACGATCTGCCCGAGCGCTACCTCCAGTTCCTGCGCTTCGACTAGCAGCATGTTCGACTCGCACTGCCACCTCCATGACGACGCGGTGCGAGGTGACGTCGACGAGATCGTCGCGCGCGCGCGCGCCATGGGCATCACTGGCTACCTGCTCGCGGGGGTGCACCCGGACGGCTGGAAGCACGAGCTCGAGATCGCGAACGCGCACTCCGAGGTGCGCATCGCGTACGGCGTGCATCCGCAGATCATGTCGGACGACGCGCGCGGCATGGTGGACGCGCTCGGAGTCGCGCTCGACGGGGGGATGCCGCGTCCCGCCGCCGTAGGCGAGATCGGGCTCGATGGCAGCGACGCGTACGTCGACACGTTGCCGCTGCAGGAGGAGCTGTTCGTCCGACAGCTGCGGCTCGCGCAGCAGCACGACCTCCCGGTGCTGCTCCACGTGCTGAAGGCACATCCGCGCGCGCTGGAGCTCCTCGCCGCGCATCCGGTGCGAGGCGTTTTGCACAGCTGCAGCGCGTCGGTCGACCTCGTGCAGCGCTACCTCGCGCTGGGCTTCTTCATCTCGTTCGCGGGCACCGTCACGAACCCCCGGGCGCGCCGCATCCGCGCGTCGGCAGCCTCGGTGCCGCTCGAGCAGCTGCTCGTCGAGACGGACGCGCCGTTCCAGACGCCCATCGCGCTGCGGCCCGCGCGCAACGAACCCGCGTTCCTCGTTGAAATCGTGCGTGCCCTCGCGCAGATTCGGGGCACGACGGAGGCGGCGATCGCAGACGCGACGACGTACAACGCACACAGGCTCCTTCGCTCGCGCGAACGAGCATGAAAGAATCGACGATGACCTCACCTGCCGAAAATGGCGAGACTCCGTATCGGCTGCACCGCCGCTTCGATCGCATGGGCCGGCTCGTCGGTGACGCCGGCATGCAGCGCCTCTTCGACGCCCACGTCATGGTCATCGGGCTCGGTGGCGTCGGGTCGTTCGCGGTGGAGTCGCTCGCGCGCTCGGGCGTCGGCAAGCTCACGCTCGTCGACTTCGATCGGGTGTGCGTGACCAACACGAACCGGCAGCTCCAGGCGCTGCAGGGCAACGTCGGTCGCAAGAAGGCCGCGCTGCTCGCCGATCGCGTGCGCCTCATCAACCCGCAGTCGGTCGCCGAGGAGGTCGTGCAGTTCTACAGCGAGCGCACCGCGGACGAGATCTTCGCGCGTCGACCAGACTACGTCGTCGATGCGATCGACAACGTCACGGCCAAGTGTCACCTGCTCGCCACCTGCAAGGCGCGCGGCATCCCCGTCGTCACGTGCCTCGGCGCGGCGGGGCGCTGGGATCCGACCCGCGTGCGCGTCGTCGATCTCGCGGACACCACCGTCGATCCGCTCGCCGATGCCGTGCGTCGAACGCTCCGTCGAAAGTACGAGTTTCCGAAGCACCACGCGGGCGCGTTCGGTATCCGCGCGGTGTACTCGGAGGAGCTGCCATCGGAGCCCATCGACCTGCACTACGACGGTGCGGAGGGCTTTCGCTGCGTGTGCCCCGGGCCCAACGATCTGCACTCGTGCGAGGAGCGCCGCGTGATCTACGGCACCGCGAGCTTCGTCACCGGTGCGTTCGGGCTCGCCGCGGCCGGCGCCGTCATCCGGTCGCTCTCTGCCTCGCTGCCGCCCGAGCGTCCGTGAGCGCAGCTTTGACCCACGCGTAGTCGCAACAACTACATTTTTTTACGTTATCGTTGGACAGGCGAGTGGAGCGGTTCGGCAAATACCTCCTCATGCAGCAGATCGCCGAGGGCGGCATGGGCGAGGTGTTCCTCGCACGCCAGCGAGGCCTCGCTGACGTCGAGCGCATGGTGGTGCTCAAGCGCATCCGTCCATCGCTGCGCGAGGAGGAGAAGTTCGAGAACCTGTTCTTGTCCGAGGCTCGCATCAGCGCGCGCCTCAACCACCCGAACGTGGTGCAGCTCTACGAGTTCGGTCGCATCGACGAGTCGTACTTCCTCACGTTCGAGCAGATCCGCGGGTTCGATCTCGCGAACCTCCGCAAGCGCCGCCCCGAGCCGTGGCCGCTCGACGTCACGCTCGAGCTCATCACGCAGGTGCTCGCGGGCCTCTCGCACGTCCACTCACTCAGCGACTTCGACGGCAACGCGCTCGGCATCGTGCACCGCGACGTGTCGCTACCCAACGTGATGGTCTCGATGGAGGGCATCACCAAGCTGCTCGACTTCGGTGTCGCCCGCTCGTCGCACGGGCCGCGCGATCCCGAGCGCATGGTGCACGGCAAGTTTCCGTATCTCTCGCCGGAGCAGTGCAACTTCGAGCCGCTCGATGGGCGCAGCGATCTGTTCTCGCTCGGCGCGGTGATGTACGAGCTCATCACCGGCAAGGTGGCGTTCGCGCGCGCGACGCGACAGGAGACGATGGCTGCCATCCTCCTTCGCAACCCGCCGGCGCCGTCGACCCTCCGCGACGGCACGCCCCCAGTCATCGACGAGCTGTGTGCGAAGGCGTTGCAGAAGGGGCGCGACCAGCGCTTCCGCAACGCCGATCACATGCAGGCCGAGGTCGAGCAGATCGCCCAGACCCTCGGCCTTTCGCGTGGACCGCGCGTGCTGCAGCGCTTCATCGAGTCGGTCTCGGCCGAGCGGCCGTCCGGCGACATCGCGCGGGTGCCGTCGGTCGTCACGGAGACGGTCACGCGGAGCCTGCTGCTCGTCGACGACGACGAGGAGAACTTGCAGGCGCTGCGGCGCACGTTCCGCTCGTCGTACAACCTGTTCTTCACGACCGATCCGCGCGAGGCGCTCAAGATCATCGCGGACAACGTCATCCACGTCGTCGTGAGCGATCAGCGCATGCCCGGACTCACGGGCGTCGAGCTGCTCCAGCAGGCGAGCCAGATCCGGCCGGGCGTGCTGAAGGTGATCACGTCGGCGCTGTCCGATTCGGCGACGCTGCTCTCGGCCATCAACGTCGCGGGAATCCATCGCTACGTCGTCAAGCCATGGAAGCCGGAGGAGCTGCGCGTCATTGTCGACGAGCTGGTGTCCGACAAGGCAGGGGCGCTGGCGCTCGCGCCGGAGCCTGCGCCCTTGCCGGTCATGCCCGAGGTCGTCACGGCGCCGCTGTCGCGCAAGGTGTTCGCGGTGCAGAACGCGCCGAGCGAGCGCACGTCCGTCGAGCCGCTGCCCCCGATGCGACAGCGCCAGCAGCTCAGGCCGGAGCTCATCCGCGCCTATTCATTGTACGGCCATGCGGCGGTCGTGATGGTGGGGCTGCGCGAGGGTGGAGTGGAGCGCGCGGATCAGGTGGCGGCCAGCCTGCGAGCGCTGCATCGCGACGGCGACGTCATCGTGCGCATCAACGATGACAAGCTGGTCCTCGTGCTCTCGGGGACGACCACCGAGCAGACGCGCCACAAGGTGGACGCCGCGCGCGCGCATGTGGAGGTCGCGCGATCGACGAGCGCGTTCCCTGAGGTCGTGCTCACCGCCACGCTGATGCCTGAGGATGCCGCGGATCCCGACGAGGCATTGATGCGCGCGTCCACCGCGCTCGTCATCGCGCGCAAGGCGTGGTCGTCGTGAACGACGCCGACCGCGCCCAGCTCACGCTGCTGCTCGCTGACGACGAGCCGGAGAACGTGCGCGCCTACGCGCGTGCGCTGCGTGGTTACAACGTGATGCAGGCGACTCGTGGCGACGAGGCGCTCGCGCTCGTGGCCGAGCACCCCATCGACATCATCGTCACCGACCAGCGCATGCCGGGGGTGACCGGCGCGTCGCTGCTACAGCGCGCGCGTGCGGTCAACCCCATCGTGCGTCGTGTCGTGGTCTCCGCGTCCGCTGTGCCCGAGGAGCTCCTCGAGGCCATCAATCGTGGCGAGGTCGAGCGCTACCTCGTCAAGCCCGTCGACGCGGAGAAGCTCCGCAAGGTCGTCGACGATCTTGCGGAGCAGTACGTGCGCATGCGAGCGCAGCGCGACCGCATCATCGAGCTGCAGGACCAGCTGCAGGCGCTGCGTCGCGACGGCGTCGGTCCCGACGAGGGCGAGCTCCTCGAGCGCGTCGAGCTCGAGCTCGTGCGCTGCAACCGATATCACCGACCGCTCACGCTGATCGTGTTCGACCCGGCGCCGCACGTGGACATGAGGCGCGTGCGCGAGGTGCTGCGCGAGCTCGACATCGCGCTCCGCGTCGGTGCGCGTCTGCTGATCGCGCTGCCGGAGAGCGATCTCGACGGCGCCAACGTCGTGTGGGAGCGCCTGCGCTCGCTCATGCCGGACAGCGTGCCGTTCTTCCGCGAGTGCCCCAAGGACGGTGTCCGTTTGCAATCGCTGCTCCTCTCGCAGCCCTTCAGGTAGCGGATGGCACCAGCTACTTCGTGTAGCGCAGGAAGCGGTAGTACAGGTCGTCCTCGAACGCGGGCAGCATCTCGCGGCCGCACTCGGGACACTTCGGCACCGATGGAAAGACGCCCTTGCGTGCGTCGTCCGACTTCACCTCGCGAGTCAGCACGTGGCTGTCGTGCTCGCACTCGAAGGCGGCGAGCAGCGTCTCGATGACGGCTGCGCCCGCGAAGTTGGCGATGGCGTTCAGCTGCTCCACGAACACGGGTGCGCAGCGCACGAGCCGGACCTCGCGAGCACCGAGCGACGTCACGAAGTCCATCCACTCGCGGACGCCGATGGAGTTGATGCGCGTCAGGCCGCCGAGGTCGAAGGTCAGCGGCCCGACGGGGAGCGACGCGGCGAGCAGGCCGAGGTCGGCGTTCTCGTCGATGCGACCGACGATCTGGACAGCATCGCCTTCGGTGGACCACGTGAGTGCAGCGTCCATCACAGCTCGCTTTCGGGGAACCTGGGGAAGTCGTGCATCGTCTCGTCCTCGGTCTCGCGAGGCGATGCGGGCAGCGGCAAGCGTACGACGAACGTCGTGCCGCGACCGGGCTCGCTCGAAAAAGTCATCTCTCCGCCATGGCGCTCGACGATGCCGTAGCTGATGGAGAGCCCGAGCCCCGTGCCTTCACCGACGGGCTTCGTGGTGAAGAAAGGGTCGAAGATGTGGTCGCGGTGCTCGGGCAGGATGCCGACCCCCTCGTCGATGACCTCGATGCGCACGAAGCCGGGCTCGACGCGCGAGCGCAGGGTCACCGCGCCCCCCATTCCGTCCGGCCGAGCGACGACGGCCTGGATCGCGTTGGACACCAGGTTCATGAACACCTGGTTGAGCTGCCCGGCCTGCCCGACGAGCGGCGGGAGCGGTCCGAGCTCGCGCACGATCTCGACCTTGGGGCCGAGCAGCGGACGCACGAGGTTGAGCGTGGTCTCGAGGCCCGCGATGAGATCGATGGCGCCGTCGTGCTCGTCGCCACCGTGGGAGAATGTACGCAGATCACCCACGATCGCCGCGGCGCGCTGCGCACCGTTGCGGATCGACTGCATCAGCGAGGGCGCGTCGTGGCTGAGGTACTCGATGTCGAGCGCGCGGCGGAGCTCGTCGATGGCGTCGTGCGCGGCGGGCGAGACGGCCGACTCCAGCGACTCGAGGAGCTGCTCGAGCGCGTGCACGTACTGCTCGAGGAACGGCAGGTTGCAGACGATGAAGTTGATGGGGTTGTTGATCTCGTGCGCGACGCCCGCGACCAGCAGACCCAGCGAGGACATCTTCTCCTGCTGCACCAGGTGCGACTGTGTACGGCGCAGCTCTTCGTTGGCACGCACGAGCTCGGACGTGCGTGCGTCGACCACCCGCTCGAGCTCCGCGTTCTGCTCGCGCTCCTTCCGGATGGCCTCGCGCCAGCGCGCGTGCAGGCGCGACTCCGCGGTGGTGTCGCGATAGGTCTCGAGCAAGAGCCCACCGGCGAGCGGGGTTGCGCTGACTTGCAGCTCCTGCACCTCGGGCACGAGCTCGGCCATGGAGCCGTGGATGGGGAGCTTCTCGCGCAGCGACACGCGGTCGACGCGGATGGGCAGTCGCGAATCTACCGCACGGCAGCCTACGCAAGCGTTTTCGCACAGCGAGAGCGGGAGCAGATCGGAGCAGCGCGCGCCGTCGGCAACGCGACGCTTGAGCTGGAGCCGCGAGCGCCCGACCAGCCGCGCGTAGGCGTCGTTGAAGTGGAGCACGCGATGATCCGCGTCGATCACGACCGCGCCGTCGGCGCAGCCATCGACCACCGCCACGAGCTCTGCGGAGAGCATGACGCTATTGTAAGTCGAAAATCGCTGGTAGATCCTCGTCGCGCTCTGAATAATGACCGTTCCCGACGCGTCATGTTCCTCGAGGGACAGGAGGACGGCGCGTTCACACGGTCATGCAGACGCCATCCACGACTTCCACCGTAGCAGCGCCGCCCGTGGCGCCGGATGCCGCCATGGATCGGGCGGACGACGCCGCGCTCGTCACGCGCGCACGTTCGGGAGACCAGGCGGCGTTCGGCAAGCTGCTCCGCAAGTACGAGCGGCGCGTCTTCTCCGTGGCCAACGGGATCCTCCGCAACGTGGACGATGCACGCGATGTCTGTCAGGAGGCCTTCTGGAAGGCGCACAACGCGCTCGCCAGCTTCGACGGGCAGGCGCAGTTCTTCACGTGGATGTACCGGATCACGGTGAACGTCGCGATCGATCACCTGCGCAAGCGACGGGGCGAGCGCGTCGAGTTCGACGACGCGCGCGCGAATGGTGAAGACGAAGGTGCCGACCCGAACGGGCTCAGTCCGCGCCGGCTCGGCTTCGATCCGGTGCGAGCGCTCGAGGATCGCGAGCTCCGTGAGCAGCTCGAGCGCGCGCTGAAGGAACTCTCGCCCGCGCATCGTGCGGTGCTCGTGCTGCGCGAGGTCGAGGGTCTCGCGTACCAGGAGATGGCCGATGTCGTCGGGTGCTCCATCGGCACGATCATGTCGCGGCTGTTTCACGCGCGAAAAAGGATGCAATCGCTGCTGCTCGCCGAACGCGGCGAGGTGCCGGTAGGCGTGGACGCGTGATCGTCGGCGGGCCATGTCCGACGATGACCCTCGCGAGGGATCAAAAGGACCCTGTCAGGGTTCTTTTCTTAGTAATACAAGAAGGGGAACCATCATGACGCGCACTTCGAGCCACCTCTCCGACGATCTGCTGCAGCGCTACCACGATGGCGAGCTGTCGGCGGTCGATCGCGTGGATGTCGAGAGCCGGCTCGATGGCGAGTCGCGCCTGCGCCTCGAGGCGCTCGACGAGCTGCGTGGGCTCCTTCGGACCCACTCTGCGGCCGAATGCTCGGGGGTGGACTTCGCCAGCATCATCGACGCCATCGAGAAGAGCCCGCCTGCGGTCGCGAAGGCACCGCCGAGGAAGCGACGCGGGCTCGTGTCGCTGTCCGCGTTCAGCGCGTTCGCGGCCGGGGCGTTCGCCCTGTTCTTCTTCCTGCGCTCCGGCCCGCCGAGCAACGAGGCCGCGGTCGAGAGCCTCGAGGTGTCCGGCGGCTCGGCCACGGTGCTGCGCATGCCCGATGACAGGAACCCCAACCAGACGACGACCATCATCTGGGCGTCGCTCGAAGAAGAGCCGGGCCAGGGCACGGGAGGTACGCTGTGATCCGAACGCCGCTCGCGCTGTGCCTCGGCGCGCTCTGCCTCTGGCTGGCTGCCCCGGCGCAGGCGGGCGAGCACCTCGTGTGTACGGTGCGCGTGATCCAGGCGGGCGACGCGGTCACGGCCGCGCAGGGCACCGAGCCCGTTCCCAAGCTCGATCCGCGCATCGATCGACTGCGGTCGTTCCTGCTCAAGCCCCCGTTCACGGCGTGGCGCACGTTCGAGCTGCTCGACTCGAAGACACTCGATGTGGTCGAAGGTGTGCCGCAGAGCTTCACGCTGCCGAACCAGAAGGTCGCCACGCTCACGCTCGTGCAGCACCTGCCGGACACGGGCGGCAAGCACCACCGCCTGCGCATGCAGCTCGAGCTCGGCAAGGGGACGCCCAACTCGTTGAAGACCGTCTTCGTGATCGACGAAGGTGGCCTCGTGCTGCAGGCCGGTCAACCGCACCGCCACGGCATCCTCGTGCTCGGTACGAGTTGCAACGACGGCGCCGAGCACTGATGTCCACCGGTGCTTCGCGCGCGACACGCGCGGTGAGGGGACGGGGAAGTCCTCCTGATTGACCTCTGACCTGAAGACGGTGGTTCGCATGCCCACGCTGCGACCCCCTTCACCGCTCCGCTGGATCGGTCTCGCGGTGCTGTGCGCGATCATCGTCGCGCTCGGCTTCGTGCCGCGCTATGGCGCGCGCCTGCTGCGCGGGAAGCTCGCGTTCGCGGCGGCTCGCTATGGCGCGCGCGCAACGGTCGAAGCCATCCGCATCGGCTGGGGTCGCGTCGAGCTGTTCGGCCTGCGCATCGACGGCCAGGGGCCCGATCCGATCTTCTACGCGCGGCACACGACGGCCACGGTGAGCCTGACGGCGCTGTGGACGGGCCACGTCCACGTGCAGCACGTGCTCGTCGAGCAGCCCGTGATCTTCGCGGTCATAGGTGGGCCGGCCGACAACCTCACCGCCGTCCGCGAGGCGTATCGCAACCGCAAGAAAGATGGCGGCTCGGGCGGGCTCACCATCGACGAGATCAAGATCTACGACGGCAAGCTCGAGGCTCGCGAGACGACACGGGGCGCCGTGAGCATCGATCGCTTCGACGCCACGATCCGTCCCGACGATCGGGCGGAGCTCGACGTGCTCGGTCTGCACGCGGTCGCGCGCGTCGGCGCCACGGCCGATCTCGACGAGGGACACATCGAGGCCAAGCTCGTCGGCCGCACGCCAGCGGGGCTGCCCGAGATCCACTTCAAGGGTGGCGTGCTGACGCCGTTCGCCGGCCTGCGCCTCGGCGCCATCGCCGGGTCGCTGGCGCCGGACGACACCGCGCCGGGTCGTGTGCGCCTCGACATCGCGGGCAGCTTCGGTGATCGTACGGAGCCCGCGTGGAGCGCGCGCGGCTCGATCGATCCGCTCGCACAGCAGGGCCGCATCACGGTCGCGGCGGAGCGCTTCAAGCTCGGACAGCTGTCGAACGTGATGGGCGGCTCGCGGCAGGGCGCCGTCGAGACCAGGAGCGCAGAGGTCGATCTGCGGCTGGACGTCGGTTACGCGGATCACGTGGCCGACTTTGCGGGGCGCGTGCATCTCTCGGGACTCACCATCGACAACCCTCGCCTCGGGCCGCACCCGGTCCGCAACGTCGGCTTCGACGCGAAGGCGAAGGGCCGGGTGGAGCTCGCGAACAAGAAGCTCGAGCTCGAGGCCTTCGAGGTCGACTACCGAGGTGTGCATGCCAAGGTCACCGGCGCGTTCGAGAAGGTCGGGCCGCTGCCGAAGTTCCACGCGTCGGCGACAGTGGATCCGGTGCCATGTCAGACCGTGCTCGACGCGCTGCCGGCCGAGCTGACCCCGTTCCTGCAGGGCTTCCGCGTCGCGGGCGAGTTCTCGACGGACCTGCACGCGGGGATCGATCTGTCCGACCTCACGACGCCGGTCGATCTCGGCGGCAAGGTCGGCATCGAGGGCTGCCGCGTGACGCAGTCGCCTGCGTGGGGGAGCGCGTCGCGGCTCGAGCGCTCCTTCGAGCAGACGGTGGAGTACGAGCCCGGCAAGTGGATGACGTTCCTCGTCGGCCCCGAGAACACCGACTTCGTCCCTTTCGCCGACATCTCGCCGCACCTCGTGAACTCGATCATGACGACCGAGGACTCGGGCTTCTGGAAGCACAAGGGCTTCATCCCGTCGGAGTTTCGCTCGGCGCTGCAGCAGAACCTCCAGCGCGGCTACTTTCGCCTCGGCGCGTCGTCGATCACGATGCAGATGGTCAAGAACGTGCTGCTGAGCCGGGAGAAGACGCTCTCGCGCAAGCTGCAGGAGATGTTCCTCACCTGGTACCTCGAGCACCAGCTGGGCAAGCAGCGCATCCTCGAGATCTACTTCAACGTGATCGAGTTCGGCCCCGGCATCTACGGCATCGGTCGCGCCGCGCATCACTACTTCGGCAAGTCGGCGCACGACCTCACGCCCAGGGAGGCCGCGTACTTTTCGTCGATCTTGCCCAACCCGAAGCGTCGCTACGTGCAGTTCTGCCACGCGAACGGACAGGTCGACGCGAAGTGGGACCTCTACCTCAAGCGCATCCTGCGGCGCATGCACGAGCGCGGTCGCCTGACCGATGACGAGTTCAAGGAAGCGATTGCACAACCTCTCGCGTTCTCGCGCACGGAGGCGGTCAGCGAGCACGAGTGCATGGCCATCGTGAAGCGAACCACCGGCGGACCGCCCTGGCCGCAGCCGAAGTAACTGCCCACTGTCGTTCGCACGGCTGCGCGAATGGCCGGTGTCGCGATCGAAAAGCGGAGGCATTCCGCGCCTGCTGTTGGCTCGGCATATGCGACCTGCTCGAGGCATGACACGTCACGTTCTGGTCGCGCTGCTCGCTGTCGTCTCTGGCTTCGCCGTCGGTTGTCAGGCCCCCCAGGTGGCGAACAGCGATGAAGCGAGCGCTGCAGATGGCCTCCGCTCGTGCGGCTCGGGCGTGAGGACACCCGGCATGGACGTGTCCTCTCTCGATGGCAAGCTGTCCTGGTCGAGCATGGCGAAGGCGGGCATGAAGTTCGCGTTCATGCGCGCAGGCGACGGCGAGACCGCCGACTCGCGTTTCTCCGCCAACTGGGCGGGCTCCGCAGCGGTCGGGATGTACCGGGGCGCGTATCACTTCTTTCGCCCGAGCGAGGATCCCATCGTCCAGGCGGACCTGTTCCTCGACCAGGTCGGCACCCTCGGAGGCGACCACGATCTACCGCCCGTCCTCGACATGGAGGTCACGGGTGGCGAGAACGCGACGACGATCACCGCGCATGCTCTCGTCTGGCTCGAGCGCGTGGAAGCGGCGCTCGGCGTGCAGCCGGTCATCTACACGGGGCCCGGCTACCAGCGCGAGCTCGCGAACCCGACGTCGCTGGCCACGTATCCGCTGTGGGTCGCGAACTGGACGACGGCCTGCCCATCGCTGCCGACGCGCTGGAAGACCTGGACGTTCTGGCAGAAGGGCGTCGGCCACGGAAGCACGTCGGCTGTCGCGGGTCTCGACCTCGACGAGTTCGCGGGCAGCATCGACGACCTCGCCGCGATGACGGCGGCGCAGCAACAGTAGCTGCCCACCCCGGTGTGCACACGGGACCTGGCGTTTGCGAAGTCTCACGTACGGAGCAGAGCAGGATTCACTACTTGGCGCTGGCCCGCAGCGTGCGTTGCAACCCGAGCATGATGATCCGCACGCTCGCAGTCATCCTCTCTCTGACCTCGCTTTCTGCCTGCGCACCCGGCCAGGTGGGCGCCGGTTCCGACGAATCCTCGACCGCGGACGCACTGCGGTCGTGCGCACACGGCGCGAAGGTCGCGGGCGTCGATGTCTCGTACTTCCAGGGCACGATCAACTGGGGCGCGGTGGCCGACACGAGCCGCGGCAACAAGTCGTTCGCGTTCATCCGCGCGAACGATGGCTACACGCACGACACGAAGTTCGCGGCCAACTGGCAGGGCGCGTACGACGCGGGGCTGTACCGCGGCGCGTACACGTTCTTCCGCGCGAGCGATGATCCCACGCAGCAGGCAGAGGCGCTGCTCAACAGCATCGGCTGGGAGCTCGGCGATCAGGATCTTCCGCCGGTGCTCGACCTCGAGGTCAAGGACGGCATGAGCGCAGCGACGGTCGCCAAGCGCGCCGAGGTGTGGCTGTCGTATGTGTACGGTGTGCTCGGTCGTCGCCCGATCGTCTACACGGGCGCGGGCTTCGAGGATCTCATCGGCAACCCGGGCGCGCTCGGCGACTACCCGCTGTGGGTCGCGAACTGGACGAGCTCCTGCCCGCAGATGCCTGCCGCGTGGAGCGCGTGGGAGTTCTGGCAGAACCGTGTCGCGAGCAAGGGCACCGTGTCGGGCATCTCTGCGAGCATCGACCTCGACTACTTCAACGGCGACGCCGACGCGCTCGCCGCCTACGCCGGCCCGCACGGCGGCTAGGCTCTGTTACTGTGCGCGACCGCGATGCGCACCGTCAGTGAAACCGAGGTCCGCCGAAACCTCGTCGAGGTGTGTCACCGCATGTACCGCCAGGGCTACATCGCGGCGGGCGACGGCAACGTGTCCGCGCGGCTCGACGGCGAGCGCGTGCTCGTCACGCCGACGGGCTTCCACAAGGGCTTCATCACGGAGCGCGATCTCGTCGTCGTCGATCTCTCCGGCAAGCTGCTGAGGGGCCAGAACAGGCCATCGTCCGAGTTTGCGATGCACGCGCTGGCCTATCGAGAGCGGGCCGACATCCGCGCCGTCGTCCACGCGCACCCGCCGCTCACCGTGGGGCTCGCGCTCGCCGGGGTGAGCCTCGCGCAGTGCGTGCTCTCCGAGACGTGCCTCGTGCTCGGCGCCATCCTCACCGCGCCGTACTCCACGCCGACGACGGAGGAGGTGCCGAACGTGCTGCGCCCGTACGTCCGGCAGGCCAACGCGATCGTGATGGATCGCCACGGCACGCTCACGCTCGGTCGCGATCTCGACGAGGCCTACAACCGACTCGAGGCGATGGAGCACGCGTCGAAGATCACGCACGCGGCGCGCGCCATCGGCCCGATCAGGCCGCTGCCCGCCATCGAGGTCGCGAAGCTGACCGCGCTGGCGAAGCACCTCGGCATCCCGCGCGCGCCGGACCCGTGCACGCTGTGCAACGCGTGTGAAAAGGGGAGCGGCGGGCCGATCGATCGGGCGGACGACGAGGCCGTGGTGGAAGCGGTGCTGCAGCGACTGAGGGCCGGATGAGCAAGGGCAAGGGGCGCGACGCGGACGATCTCGTCGAGAAGTACGGCATGGACGCGGTCATCGCAGCGCTCGGTCCGATGATGATGGACGAGCGCCGCGAGCGCCTCGAGCGCACGCTGACGGGACGTCTCTCGGGTGTGTCGGTGGTGCTCGAGAACCTCACGGATCCACACAATGGCGGTGCGGCGCTGCGCAGCTGCGAGGCGTTCGGGTTGCTGTCGGTCTACATCGTGGGGCAGCCGCTGCGCTTCTCCGAGCGCGTGACGCAGGGCTGCGAGAAGTGGCTACACCTCGAGGAGCACGCGCACATCGCGCCGCTCGCCGAGAAGCTCAAGCAGGAGGGTCGCAAGCTCTACGCAGCCGTGCCCGACGCCAAGCTGCCGCTCGAGTCCCTCGATCCGGCGGCGCCGGCGGTGTTCCTCGTCGGCAACGAACACGACGGCCTCACCGATGAGGCGCGCTCGCTCTGCGATCTCGAGTACGCGCTGCCGATGCAGGGCTTCTCGGAGAGCGTGAATCTGTCGGTGGCCACCGCGCTCACGATCTACACGCACGCTCGAAGACGACGCGAGCACCTCGGTCGAGATGGTGATCTCGACGAGGTCGAGCTCGCCAGGTTGCGTGCGTCGTACTACGCGCGGTCCGTGGATGGCGCCGCCGCGATCGTGCGGCGTCACCTCACCGGTCGGACGTCGTAGCCGCGCTTCTTCATGAGCGAGACGAGGCCCTTGTTGCCGAGGAGGTGCGCGCTGCCGACGGCGAAGAACGTGTCACCGGGGAGCTGGAGGTAGCTCTCGGCCTTGTCGGCCATGCCGACGTTGCGCTCGTCGAGGAGCTTCTTCTCGAATCGACGACCGGCCTCGCTCTTGTCGCGGTCGTCGAGCAGCTCCTTCTCGAGGCCCTTCTCGTCGCCCGCGGCCCACTCGTTCACGAGCTTCTTCAGCTCGACGGCGAGGTCCTTCTTCTTCATCTCGACGAGCTCGTCTTCGAGCAGCGCGAGCTGGTCCTTGTCGGTGCCCTCGCTGAGCAGCTTCAGCTGGAACATCCAGCCCTCGATCTCGATGATGGGCACCTTGTGCTCGTGCGCCCAGGCGGCGAGGAACGCGTCGGCGCCGTACGCAGGGTCGAGCCCCGCGCGCGCGGTTGGTGCCATCGCCAGCAGCGACGGCACGGCCCAGAGCTTCATGCTCTCGAACTGCGACACCGGTACGTGTTCCTTGTCGAACAGCGCCTGGAGGTCGGTCATGATCGCTGGCGGCACGTGGTTGCGCAGCGAGTCGCCGGCGGGATAACGCCCCATCTGCAGCATCGCGCCCATCGCCTTGGCGATGTCGGATGGATCGGCCTCGAGGGCCACGCGCCTCGACTGCGCCAGCGCCGCCTTCACCGCGTGCGAGAACGGGGTCTGCGTGCTCGTCGACACGTGGATCGTACCGAACAGGTAGAGCGTCGGCGAGGTGCCCTTGTGCACGCTGTAGAGCACGCCGCGGTGACCGGGCTGCTCCGCGAACATCGGCGACTCGGCGCGCGCGGACGACGGGAGGCAGGAGACCAGACAGCAGGCGAGGAGTGCTCGAAACACGAGGCGCATGAGCCTTCGACTATACGGCACAGCGTCACCGGGGCTCGCCGCTGCACAAAGCCCCAGCGTGGCTGGACGCCACGGCACGCTGCATCGATCGGGCAAGTTGTTACGATAGCTTACGTTTTCGAGCTCACGGGCATACCTCGTGCAAACTGCACACGCATGTCGAACGACGTGCCTGGGCCGGATCCCGCTGACGAGCTCGAGCCCGGCACCATCGTCGGCGGGTACCGCATCGAGCGGAAGCTCGCCGAGGGTGGGATGGGCACGGTGTACATCGCCGCACACACGATCTTGCCGCGCCGCGCCGCCCTGAAGATCCTGCGCTCCGAGCTCATGGACACGCCGCTCGCGGTCGAGAGCCTCGTCCGCGAGGGCTGCATGCTCGAGACGATGATCGACTCGCGAGTCGCGCGCATCTACGACGCCGGTTACCTGCAGGCGAGCCGTCCGTGGATCGCGATGGAGCTGCTCGAGGGCGAGTGCCTGGCCGACATCTTCGTGCGCAAGCAGCGGATGTCGGTATCCGAGGTCGCGCAGCTCGTGAGCGCGATCGTCGATGCGCTCGGCGCCGCGCACAGCCGAGGCGTCGTGCACAGCGACATCAAGCCCGAGAACATGATGGTGAGCTACAAGGCCAGTGTGCCCACGGTGAAGATGATCGACTGGGGCATCGCGCAGCTCGCAGCGTCGACGGTGGACCAGGGCGCCGAGGCGTTCGCGATCGGCACCCCGCACTACATGTCGCCCGAGCAGGTACGCGGCGAGCACTACGATCAGCGCGCGGACATCTACGCGCTCGGCGTGCTCACCTACGAGCTGCTCACGGGCAAGACGCCGTTCAACGGCGACACGCCCACCGACATCGCGCTACATCACCTTCGCACCACCGCGCTGCCGATCAAGACGATGCGAGACGACGTGCCCCCCGCGATCGACTCGCTCGTCGCTGCGATGCTCGCCAAGGAGCCCGGCAACCGTCCAGCGCTCGAGACGGTGCGCGCCTGCATGTCGCTCGTCAGCGACTCGGACTTCCTCGCGAGCGAGGTCGCCAAGGACAGCGACGACGTCGAGATGAGTGTCGAGGTGGAGATCGACTACACGAAGGACGAGGACCTCGTCCGCGAGGCGCTGTCACGCCCCCGCTGGACACCGGGCGTCGAGCCCCTCGGTGCGCGTGAGACGCTGCGTCTCGGCCGCATCGTGAGCTCGGGCGGCAAGGCCGCCGTGGTCGTGGCCGGCGAGATCCGTACCCCGCGCAGCACCGGTGCCGTCCGCCGTGCAGGCTAAGGCGGGTACGGAAGATCCAGCGCCGCGTAGAGCGACGCGGTGATCTGACGCAGCGCAGCCTCACTCGGCGTGTTCGACGAGGCCTTCGAGCGCAGGCGCGTGAAGCCATCCTCTTGGCTCTTCTCGACGAAGTGGATGCCGTGCAGCCCGCCCACGGTGCTCATGCCGCGCAGCACGGTGCGAACGATGCTGGTCCACAGGTCGTCCCCGAGCGCCACCGTCACGATGCAGTGCAGGTGCGCACGGACGCGCTTGGTCTCGCTGTAGGTGAAGGCGCGCGTCTTGCCATCGGGAGGCGACGACGTGGGCAGCACGAACTGCAGCACCAGCACCGAAGGATGGCCGCTCGCCACCAGCGCATCGATGTGGCCGCACATCGCGGTGAATGGCGGGATGCGAGCGGGGCCCTTGTGGAGCACGATCACGGTGTCTCCGCTCGTCGTGAGGGCCACGTCGTCGACGACTTGGACGTCGCGTGGCTGGGTCATCCGAACAGTGTCCTACCGTCCTCCAGCCGCCGGGTAGGATTTTTCGGATCGCGGCGTAAGATCCGGGGGCATCCTCATGGCTCCCTCTCCTCAGAAGAACCGCGCTGTACCCCGGAAGATCCCGACGCGAAAGCTGCCGACGCTGAGTCGCTTTCGCTGGCTGCGGCTCCTCGTGCTGCTGTTCATCGGAGGCGTGGTGCTCGGCGGTGCCGCGTGCGCGGGGGTGTACCTCGTGTATGCATCCGATCCCGACCTGCCGCGGCTCGATCGCGCAAGCGACTATCACCCGAAGGTCGTCACCAAGATCTACGCGCGCGGCGGCGAGCTCATCGGCGAGCTCTTCGAGGAGCGGCGCACCGTCGTGACGCGCGACCAGATCCCCGACGTCATGATCCACGCGCTCATCGACGCAGAGGACGCCGAGTTCTACGAGCACCATGGGCTGTCCTACTGGGGCATGACGCGCGCGCTCATCAACGACCTCAAGCCCGGTGCGCACATCCAGGGCGCGTCGACGCTGACGCAGCAGCTCGTGCGCAACCTCTTGCTCCGCTCGAACGCGCGGACCGTGAAGCGCAAGGTGCAGGAGCTCATCCTCGCGCGGCGCATCGAGACGGCGCTGTCGAAGGACGACATCATCACGCTCTACCTCAACCAGATCGAGCTGCCGTACCAGCGCTTCGGCATCGACGAGGCGTCGCGCTTCTACTTCGGCAAGGGCATCAAGGACGTCGACGCGGGTGAAGCGGCGCTGCTCGCGTCCTTGCCGAAGGGCGGCAACATCGATCCGCTCAGGCACCCCGATCGTGCGAAGGATCGTCAGCGCTACGTGCTCTCGCAGATGGTTCGCTACCACCACCTCGATCCGAACGTGGCGGAGAAGTTCGCGAGGGCGCCCATCAAGCTCGTGAGGGGGGGCGCGCCCTATCTCGGCGTCGCGCCGGAGTACGTCGACGAGGTCCGACGCATCCTCGTCGAGCGCTACGGGCAGAAGAAGCTCGCGTACCTCGGCGCCGAGGTGCGCACGCGCTGCGACGCGAAGATCCAGCGCGAGGCGCGTGATGCCGTCGAGAAGGGGCTCGCCGATCTCGACGCGCGTCAGGGCTTCCGCAAGCCGACCGCGCACCTCAAGCCGGCCGACGTGAAGAAGCACCACGCGAAGCTCGAGCGCGAGTTCCCGACGGAGCCGAGCATGGGCAAGGTCGTCGACGGCGTGATCATGAAGCTCGATGCGGGCGCCGCGGTCGTCGACCTCGGCGGCGTCTCCGGCAGCCTACCTTTGCCCGCCGCGCCCGACCGTTACAACCCGAAGGCGCTGCCCGCGACGGAGCGCTTCGCCGTTGGTGACATGCTGCGCGTTCGCGTCATCGAGGCCGGCAAGAGCCACGAGGGTGTGCCGGTGCTCGCGCTCGAGCTCGGCCCCCAGGCCGCGATGGTGGTCATCGAGCCTCGGACGCGCGACGTCGTGGCCCTCGTCGGTGGCTACGGCTATCACCAGGGTGGCTTCGATCGCGCGATGACCGCGAGGCGTCAGCCTGGCTCGTCGTTCAAGCCGTTCGTGTACGCCGCCGCGTTCGACACTGGACGCTTCACGCCCGCGAGCGTGCTCGTCGACGGCCCGCAGGTTTACACGTCGCCGGGCATGGCGCCGTGGAAGCCGGGCAATGCCGAGAAGGAGGAGTACCTCGGGCCTGTTCGCCTGCGTGTCGCGCTCGCGAA
Source organism: Polyangia bacterium (assembly GCA_039923495.1). Classification (GTDB taxonomy): domain Bacteria; phylum Myxococcota_A; class Polyangia; order Palsa-1104; family Palsa-1104; genus JBDTCO01. The sequence goes on along the minus strand of JBDTCO010000253.1, from coordinate 8,026 downwards.
GTCGCTCAACACGGTCGCGAGCCAGCTCGTCGACGTCGAGCGCGATGGCGTGGACCCGGCGACGGTCGTGGCGCTGGCGAAGTCGCTCGGGGTCGAGTCGCAGCTCGACGCGAACCCCAGCCTCGCGCTCGGGACCTCGGTGGTGACGCCGTTCGAGCTCACCGCGGCGTACGCCAGCCTCGCTGCGGGCGGGCGCGCGAAGCAGCCGCGGTTCCTCGATCGCATCATCGTGTCCGGTGACGGCTCGCTGCCCGCTGCCCCCGAGCCCGAGGCGCCCGAGGTCGAGGCGCTGCGGCCGCAGGTCGCGTACCTCATCACGTCGATGATGACCTCGGTCATCGAGGCGGGAACGGCAGCGTCGGCCAAGGGCAAGCTCGGTCGACCGGCCGCCGGCAAGACCGGCACCACGAACGCGCACAAGGACGCGTGGTTCGTCGGCTACACAGCGGACCTCGTGACCGGCGTGTGGGTCGGCTTCGACGACATGCGCGAGCTCGGTCGCGGCGAGCAGGGCGCGCGCGCGGCGCTCCCGATCTGGGTCGCGCTCATGACGGCGGCACACGCCGGCAAGCCGCCGCGACCGTTCGACGAGCCCGCAGGCCTCGTGTCGCTCAAGATCGATCCGGTGTCGGGCCTGCTGGCGGCGCCCGGCGCGCCGAACGCGCTGGACGAGGTCTTCCTCGACGGCACGCAACCCACGAGCGAGGCACCGAAGGCCGGCGAGGCGAGCCCGGACACGTACCTGCTCGATCAGAACTGACCCGCACCCTCGTCGCGCCTCGATTGCATTTGGTTGCTACACGGGCTTTCGTACCGCCATGAGCAGTCTCTTCATAAAGAAGGACCTCGCGACGGTCGTGCGCGAGGCCAACGACCCGAACTTGCAGCATGGAGCGAACTCGCTCAAGCGCACGCTCGGCGCGTTCAACCTCATGATGCTCGGCGTCGGCGCGATCATCGGCGCCGGCATCTTCTCGCTCACCGGCGCCGCGGCGGCGGGCTATGCCGGGCCTGGCATCGCGTACTCGTTCGTCATCGGCGGCGTCCTCTGCACCTTCGCCGGCCTCTGCTACGCCGAGCTCGCCGCGATGATCCCCGTTGCTGGCTCGGCCTACACGTACACGTACACGACGATGGGCGAGCTGGTCGCGTGGATCATCGGCTGGGACCTCATCCTCGAGTACGCGTTCGGCGCCGTCGTCGTGTCGATCGCGTGGTCGGGCTACCTCGTGCAGGTCATTGGCTCGCTCGATCACCTGTTCCCGCACTCGATCTTCGACCTGTCGGACACCGCGCTCATGCTCGCGAACGGCCCCTTCGAGAACGTCACGCTGCACTCCGGCGAGATCACGCACGGCTACTGGAACATCCCCGCCTCGGTCATCGCGCTCACCTGCGCCGCCATCCTCTATCGCGGGATCGCGGAGAGCGCGTGGATCAACAACCTCATCGTGGTCGTGAAGGTGACGATCGTCTGCGTGTTCGTGCTGCTCGGTATCAGCCTCGTGTCGAGCCACAACCTCCTCGTGAACCCGCACGCGAGCGGCCTCGCCGCGCTCGTGCCCGAGCCCACCCTGCTCGCCGACAAGGACTGGACGCCGCTCGATCACCTGCTCCACTACCTCTTCCATCGCCAGCCGATGCGTTACGGCTGGGGCATGGGCGGCGTGCTCACCGGTGCCGGCGTCGTGTTCTTCGCGTACATCGGCTTCGACGCCGTCTCCACCACGGCGCAGGAGGCGAAGGACCCGCAGCGCGATCTGCCCATCGGCATCCTCGGGTCGCTCGCCCTCTGCACCGTCCTTTACATCCTCGTCGCCGTCACGCTCACCGGCGTCGTCCACTACACGGAGCTCGGTGTGTCGGCGCCCATCGCGGTCGGCATCAACAAGATCGTCGAGCTGCGCCACTGGACGCCGATCGCCGCAAACACGTTCACGTTCTTCATCAAGCTCGGTGCGCTCGCCGGGCTCACGAGCGTCATCCTCGTCATGATGCTCGGCCAGACGCGCGTGTTCTACGCGATGGCCAAGGATGGCCTGCTGCCCTGGTTCGACCGCACGCACGAGAAGTACCAGACGCCGTACAGCGCGACCGTCCTGACCGGCATCTTCGTGGCGATCTGCGGAGGGAGCATGCCCATCCGCCTCGTCGGTGAGCTCGTCTCGATCGGGACGCTGCTCGCGTTCGTGCTCGTGTGCCTCGGCGTGCCGCTCTTGCGTCGCTCGAACCCCGACCAGGCGCGCCCGTTCAAGGTGAAGGGCCCGTGGATCATCGGCATCGCTGGCGCTGTGTCCTGTCTCTACGTCATGACCGGCCTGCCGCCCGACACGTGGCTGCGCCTCATCGTCTGGCTCGCGATCGGCTTCGGCGTCTACTTCGGCTACGGCCGCAAGCACAGCCACCTCGCGGCCGCGCAGAAGTCGGGGTAGAACGTCTCATCATGTCGTCGACGGTGTATCCCGCCAAGCCCATCAAGGTCCTCCTCCTCGAGAACGTGAGCGTCACCGCGCACGAGGTCTTCGCTGCCGAAGGCTTCAGCGTGGAGGCGGTGCCGAAGTCGATCCCCGCTGCGGAGCTGAAGACGAAGCTCGAGGGTGTACACATCCTCGGGATCCGCTCGAAGACGCAGCTCACGGCCGATATCCTCGCGGCCGGCAAGCAGCTGCTCACCGTCGGATGCTTCTGCATCGGCACCAACCAGGTCAATCTCGTTGCTGCGAACGGGCAGGGCCTGCCGGTGTTCAACGCGCCGTTCTCCAACACGCGCAGCGTCGCCGAGCTCATCATCTCCGAGATCGTCGCGCTCGCCCGTCAGCTCGGAGATCGTTCGCGCGAGGTCCACGCGGGCACGTGGCGCAAGGTCGCTGCCGATTGCTACGAGATCCGCGGCAAGACGCTCGGCATCGTCGGCTACGGCCACATCGGCCGTCAGCTCGGCGTCTTGGCCGAGTCGATGGGCATGCGCGTGGTCTTCTACGACCACACGTCGAAGCTGCCGATGGGCAACAACGTCTCGATGCCCACGATGGGCGAGCTGCTCGAGCGCGCCGACTTCGTCTCGCTGCACGTGCCCGAGACCCCGCAGACCAAGAACCTCATCGGTGCCACCGAGCTCGCGCTCATGAAGCGCGGCGCCTACCTGCTCAACGCGAGCCGCGGGACGGTGGTGGTCATCGAGGCCCTCGCCGAGGCGCTCAAGAGCGGACACCTCCACGGTGCCGCGATCGACGTCTATCCGGAGGAGCCCGAGGCCAACGTCGACACGTTCCGCTCGGCGCTGCAGGGCTTGCCCAACGTCATCCTCACGCCGCACATCGGTGGCTCGACGTCCGAGGCGCAGGCCGCGATTGGCCGCGAGGTCTCGCACGCGCTGACGCACTTCATCAACACCGGCTCGACGACAGGGGCGGTCAACTTCCCGCTCGTCGAGATGCCGAAGGTGCCTGGCTCGCACCGCATCCTCAACGTGCACCGCAACGTCCCGGGCGTGCTTCGCGACATCAACAAGATCGTCTCGGACCTGCACGCCAACATCCAGGCGCAGGTGCTCGCGACGGACTCGACGATTGGCTACATCACCATCGATATGGACCGCGACGTCTCGCAGCAGGTCGCGGCCGCGATCGCCGCGCTCGACACCAGCATCCGCACACGCATCCTCTACTGACCGGTCCGCGCGAGCCGCTGGGGTGAAGAGGCCCCATCTGCGACTCTGTGCCGCGCCGTCCTCTCGAGGGCCGGTCGGATTCACGGCCAGTTATCACCACCTCGCACGATCTCCGGAACCTCGCTCACCGTGGCACGTCGTTTGCTCGGGTTAGCGCCATGTTCATCCATCAAGCCCGCATCTCGCGTGGAGCCCGGCCCTTCATCCGCTGGGCGCTCCTCGTCGGCGGCCTTTGCGTGTGCATCGGCTCCGCGCAGGCGAAGACCATCTACGTCGGCCCGCACGGCAACCCGATCGCCGCGCTGCCGGCGGGCTCCTCGAAGCGCCTCGTCATCGGGGTGATGGGCGGCGCGGGCGCGCATGTCCGCGAGGGCCTCGGCCGAGATATCCGGGCGATGGGCGCCGAGATCGCGAAGGCCGGTCACATCACCTTGACCGGCGCGTGTCAGGGCCTTCCACATGAGGCCATCATCGGCGCGAAGACCGCGGGCGGGCTCACGGCCGGCATCTCGGGCCACGCCAACAAGCGCGACCACGTCGCGCACGGTGCGCCCACCGATCACCTCGACGTCATCCAGTTCACCAGCCTGCCGTTCGCGCAGCGCGGCCAGATCCGGCCGAACTACATGGGCCGCGAGATCGACAACATCGAGCGCTCCAATGCGCTGCTCTTCGTGGGCGGGCGGTCGGGCACGCTCGGCGAGTTCGCGATCGCCTACGAGGAGGGCCGTCCGATCGGGGTCCTCAAGGGCTCGGGCGGCGTCAGCGGCGAGTTCGCGCACCTCGTGAAGGTGATGACGAAGGAGGGCAAGCCGCCGCGCGCGCCCATCGTCTTCGACCGGGATCCGCGCCGCCTCGTGCGCAAGGTGTTGAAGGCGACGGAGAAGCACAAGCCCGACGCCGTCAAATGGGAAGGCTGACGCGCTACCGCTCGGGCCACATCTGTTCGAAGTAGACGGACCACGTGGGGTCGAGCTCGTTGTCGTAGTCGAGCGGTAGTGGGATGTCGCGGCCGGGGAGTGCGTCGATGCGAGCGCGCGTCGACGTCTCGTCCTTCGCGTAGACGAGGTACTGGGCCTGGCCGAGGCCCGTGATGACCAGGACCAGGATTGCCGCGCCGTCCTTCTCGACCGACGCCTTGAGCGCGCGCGCGAAGTCATCGAAGGGAGCGAGATGGTCGCCGATGGGCGGACCCTCGAGCTGGTCGTATTCCTTCATCACCCACAGGAGCGCGGGGTAACCGGTGCGCTCGAGCGCGGGCTGCACAGCGCGACGGTACTGGTACGTGAAGCCGACGCGGTGCACGTCACCGCCGTCGCGCATCGCGCCGACCCAGTCGCGGTCTTGTGAAAGCACCGTCCGGATGGCGCCGGGCGCGGCGTCCATCACCGGAGTGCGCGCGCGGGCCGCCATGCGGTCGATGCGCGCTCGGGTGCGAGGCTCGAGCGCGGGATCGACGAGCATGTACCCCTTGCCCTGATCGCGGAGCACCTGGAACTCGAACAGCTGCTGCTGGAACGGCTCGACGAGCGCCCAGTCGAACGTGCCACTGCTCGGCGTGATGCCCGCGAGATCGTCGGGGCTGCCGAGCGCTTCCCAGCACACGCGATGCAGCGCGTAGCGATCCTCGTTTCCCTCGGCCACGAACGCGCCCGTGCTGCCGTCGTCCTGCACCAGGTCGCCATCGCTGACGGTGCCATGGATGACGGGTCCTTCCTCGGCGGACCGTGGCACCCCGACGGTCGGCTTCAACCAGTCGTGCTGCGGCCCGAAGACGAACGGATCTTCGTCGGGCTCGAACAGGTGCCCTTCGGGCTCGCCCTGTCGATAGATCTTCATCATCGGCGAGCCTGCGTTACGCACGTAGTGGTCGTGTTGCGTCGGTAGGCCACACAGCTGGCAGTACGTTCCGATGACACCCATGGGGAGGAGCGTACGCTCGCCGCACGACGTTCTTCCAGCGTAGGGTTCACCCATGCTGGACGCGCTCAAGCGCCATCCGTTCGCGGTCGAGGCGCACTTTCGCTGGTCGCTCGTGCTCGCCTACGCGCTGCCGAGGGACGTGCTGCAGCCGCTCGTGCCCGACGGTCTCGTGCTCGATACGTACGACGACCTCGGCATCCTCGCGGTGGCGCTCGTGCAGACCGAGCACCTGCGGCCCAAGGGGCTGCCGAAGGCGCTCGGTCGCGACTTCTTCCTCTCCGGCTACCGCATCTTCGTCAGGCTCGATCGTCCCGACAAGGACCTCCGCGGCCTGCGCATCCTGCGCAGCGACACCGACAAACGGATGATGGTCGCGCTCGGCAACACGTTCACGCACTACGGCTATCGCCTCGCCAAGATCGCGACGCAACGCGATGGCGACCGCCTCACCGTCGACGTGCGCACGCCCGAACAGGAGGCGGACCTGCATGTCGAGGCCGATCTCCGCGAGGCCACGTCGCTGCCGCCGACCTCGCCGTTCCGCTCCTTGGAGGATGCGAAGCACTTCGCGGGTCCGCTGCCATACACCTTCGACCGCGACGCACCCACGGGAAAGATCGTGGCCGTGCGTGGCCTGCGCTCATCGTGGAGCACGCGGCCGGTGACGATCGTCTCGCAGACCTCGAGCTGGCTTGCGCGCCCCGGCTTCTCGCAGGCGCGCCTCGCCAACGCGTTCTTCGTCGAGGACGTGCCGTACTCGTGGAAGCCCGGCGTGCTCGAGTGACCGGCGCGCGTCGCATCTTCTCGTACAACTGGCCGATCTATGTCGGGACATGGGTCGCGTCGCTCGTGGTGCTCGCGCTCGCACCGTGGTGGATGAAGGTCGGTGCCGCCGTCGCGCTGGCGTGGTCGGCAGGGTCGCTCGTCGTCTCGCACTGGGTGTACGACCGTTCGCCGCTGGCAGCCGGCACGTGGGTCGACCCGCTGCTACCGGCGCGCACCGAGGCGTGGGCCAGCATCGACGCGGGCCTCGACGCGGAGGTGGCGCTGGCGCCGCCCGGCAGGTGCATCGCGCGCCTCGACATCTACGACGGCAGCGTCGTGCATGCGCCATCGGTGCGTCGCGCGCGCGCGATGACGCCGCGATCGCACGTCGCCACGGCAGCCTCCGCGCTCGCGCTGCCGCTTCCCGATGCGAGCTGCGATCTCATCGCCGTCGTGTTCACCGCGCACGAGATCCGCGATCGAGCACACCGCGAGCGCTTCTTCGCCGAGCTGTGGCGGAGCCTGCGTCCACACGGCCGCGTCCTCCTCGTCGAGCACGTGCGCGACGTCGCCAACTTCGCCGCGTTCGGCCCCGGCTACGTGCACTTTCAGCCGCGCGCGGAGTGGCTCCGGCTCGCCGCGCTCACGAAGCTCGACGTCGTCACCGAGACGCGCGTGACGCCCTTCGTGATGGCGCTCGCCCTCGAGAAGCGCGCGTGATGGTCCCGTGGCGCCTCGTCGGTGCAAGCCAGGTCGTGCTCGCGCTCGCGCACGTCGTCATCTGGCGTGCGTTCGGCTGGACCAAGGAGCTAAAGGCGGTCTCGCCGCTGACCGCGCGCGTGTTCGCGCTGCACACCTTCTTCATCACGTTCGTGCTCGCGGCGCTCGGCTCGCTCGAGCTGTTCAGGCCCGACCTGCTCGTCGGGGAGCTCGCGCACCTGCTGCTCGTCGCGGCCGCGATCTTCTGGACGCTCAGGCTCGTGGCGCAGCCGTTCCTCTTCGACCCGGTGCTGCTCGTCGGCTCGCCGTGGCGCACGCCGCTCCGGATCTGTGCGACGGGGCTCTTCGCGACCTACGCGGCCATCCACGTGTACGCATGCATGTAGCCCCGTTCGACCTCCACACGTTCTCGGCATGGGCGCGCCTCTTCGTCGGCTGCCTGTGGCTCGTCTTCGGCCTCGTGTTCAAGCTCGCGCGCGCGGTCCCGCGTCACGAGCGCATCGTCGCGCGCATCCTCGGCGAGCGTGTCGCACCGGTGCTGACGCGACTCATCGGGGTCGGCGAGGGCCTGGTCGGCCTGTGGATGCTGAGCGGGCTGTTCCTGCCGTGGTGCGCGCTGCTGCAGACGGTTCTCGTGGTGACGATGAACGCGATCGAGCTCACGAAGGCCCGCGACCTGCTGCTGGCACCGCTACCGATGGTGCTCGGAAACACCGTGCTGCTGGCGCTTGCCTGGTACGCGGCGTTCTAAAAACAACAGGAGGCAGGCGACCGTCGTCATCGCCTGTTGTCCGTGGCCTGTCTCCCGCCCGTCTCACGGATGCAGGCCCTTCTCGGTGAGCCACTTCTCGTTGAACAGGCGCGTCGAGTAAATGCCGCCGCGATCGCACAGCACCGTGACGATGGTGTGACCCGGGCCGAGATCGCGCGCCATCTGCACGGCAGCGG
>JBDTCO010000252.1:0-45477 GCA_039923495.1 Polyangia bacterium | reverse complement strand
CCCCGACGAGCTCGTCGAGGTCACGCCGAAGGCCATCCGCATCCGCAAGCGCGTGCTCGATCACAACCTGCGCAAGGCGGCCGAGAAGAAGAGCGGCACAGGCCAGTACTCGGGCGTCGACGCCTAGACCGCACCACACCACGCACCATCGAGAAGGGCCGTCGGCAACGATGGCCCTTTTCTTTTGCGCTCGTGGCTGTGGCCTCTCGTGACCGTGGGAGGCCGACGGTGCCCGAACCTCAGGGGCAGGGCGTCAGCTTCACGCTTCGTAGCGGCTTCCTCTTCGTCGGGGTGTAGGGCTTTCCACCTCGATACTCATCGAGGAGGTCGCCGTACTTCCACGTCGCGTTGCTGATGTTGATCGCGGTTGCCTTGCGCAGCCCGCGCTCTTGCGGCTGCTCGCACACGTACTTCGACGCGAGCAGCCCGAGTGCCTTGTCGTGCTCGGGCGCGTCGAACGAAAGGCCGTTGAGGCGCGTATGCACGAACTCGGGCACGGACACCTGGGTGAGGATCTTGCCTTCGCTATCGACGAGATCGAAGAGCCGGCGGTTGATGCCCTCCGCCGAGAGCGGCCACGCGAACATGACCTGCGGCAGGAACGGCCAGAAGTCGCGACGGATGGCGGTCTTGCGTGCCGACGGATTCCCGAGCCCCGCGATGCACAGCACCGCTTCGACGCCGAGCATGACGACGAGCAGCACCCTGTGGCCGAGCAGCGGGACGAGCGTCGTCGGCACGGGAGGCGCGGGCTTGATCGAGGCGATGGCGGCGACGTAGAGCGGCAGCCACGTCACGCCGAGCACGGGCGGGATCGTGAGGTGGATGCAGACGTGGAACAGGAGCCCGCCGGCGACGTACAGCGCGATCGTGCGCCGCCAGAAGAACGTCACGAAGAACGTCCCTTCGAAGAGAAGCGTCTGCAGCTCGAGGAGCTTCCCGACGGTGGGATGCTCGATCACGGTCGTCGCCAGGAGCGGGAGCTTCTCCTGTCCGAGCCAGGCGACATAGCTCGGATCGATGTGTGGCCCGAAGTTGAAGTACATGATGTAGCGCACCAGGATCCCGCCGCCGAACCAGTCCCAGTGGCAGTTCCACACCTTCGTCACGGCGCAAAAGAAGAACAACATGCCCATGAGCGCGTGCGTCGCGCGGATGGCGAAGCCGTAGCGAACGTCGGGACCCGGCTCGGCACCACCCTGGCGCAGCCGATCGAGCGACCACGCGGCACCCCAGTCGAAGAAGGGCCCGAACAGCACGAGCAGGTAGAGCGGCGTGCCGAGCGAGTAGATGGTGCCGTACGACATCCCGAAGCCGGTGTAGAGCAGGTAACTGAGCGCGAACAGCACGCTCACCACGCGCGTGAAGAGCCCGACCGCGACGAGCACTCCGGTCAACGTCACGACCCATCGAATGCCATCGAGCATGCCGTCGGTCGGAGAGCCGAAGAGCCGGAAGAACGGCGTCGTGAAGCCGACGGGCGCCCACATGTCACGAGGGATGTGCTCGAGACCGCGCGCGGTGTCGAGCAGGTTGCGACCGTCGGGCGGCCAGATCATGAAGAACACCGTGAGCACCGTGACGATGCGCAGCGCCGCGAGCCAGCGCGGCGACATCGGAACGTAGAACCAGCGCACGAACGCGCGCGTGAGCGGAGACTGGGTCATGGGGTGATTCCTCGCGCGTGGTTCGAAGCGGCCACGCTCCATCATATCCCGCTCGTCGCCGCTACGGGAGCGCCGCGTACCGGAAGAGGAAGTCGATGATGGAGCGCTCGAGCCGCTTCATGCCCGCGAGCGTCGCGTACTCGTCGGGCGCGTGCTGCCTGCCGCCGTGTCCGAGTCCGCCGAAGATCATGGGGACACCGAGCGCGTCGCCGAGGACGGAGAAGGGAGCCGAGCCGCCGTGGATCGGCCAGACCTCGGCATCGACGCCCGCCACCGCGGCGAACGCGTCGCGCAGCGCGCCAACCATCGGCGCAGAGGCCTCGGCTCGCGCGGGCGGATACCCCTCGAGGAAGCGCACCTCGACGGCGCCGCCTCCTGCCTCCTCGACGTGACGCGTGATCGCCGCGCGCACCGCATCCAGCCGCATCCCCGGCACGAGCCGTACGCTCAGCGACGCGCGGGCCTCGTGCGGGATCATCGACTTGGTGCCGTCCCCCGTGTGACCCGACGAGATGCCGTCGAGGTTCACGACCGCGTCGAACAGGTAGTGACGCAGGAGCTGGTCCTCGTACTTGAAGCGCTTCGCCTGCTGCTGCTCGAGCACGACCGACGGCGAGAAGCGTGTGGCCAGCGTCGCCAGCAATGCCTCGTCGGCAGGCGTGGGCTCCGTCGCACCATCGTTGAGCGCGGGGATGGCGGGACGATCGAGCGTGTCGACCAGCGTGCCGAGCGTGCGCACGAGGCGCCACGCAGGGTTGGCGATCCACGCGGCCTCTCCACCGTGGATGCCCTGCTTCACGGGCCCGCCCCATGCGCCGCCACGACACACGAGCTCGACGAACTGCACGCCCTTGAAGCCGAGCTTGAGCACGGGTGTGCCGCGTCGGTTCTCTCCGTAGAATGGTGAGTAGATCCCGTCGCACGCCAGCTCGCCTCGGTGCGCGGCGAGGTACGCCGGCAGGCTGCGGCTGGCGAGCTCCTCCTCGCCCTCCACGAGGAACTTCACGTTCACCGGCAGCCGGCCGAAAAGCGCGACGATCGTGTGCAGCGCGGAGAGGACGCCGGCGAGCGGGCCCTTCGAGTTGTAGACGCCGCGGCTCACGACGCTCGGTCCGACCTCGGGCAGGTCCACGACGTCACCCGAGAACGGTGGCACGCTCCACGTCTCACCTCGGACGGGCTGCACGTCGTACATGCCGTAGACGAGCAGCGTCCGCGGCCGTCCTTGATCGAGATGGCCATACACCAGCGGCCAGCCGCCCGTGCTCGTGGTCTCGACCGTTGCGCCGAGCGCGCGCAGCTCGTCCTCGACGAGCGTGACCATCTCGGCCATGCCCTCGCCGGTGCCGCTCACGCTCGGCTGTCGCACGAGGCGGCGCACGCGCTCGAGGTGGCCAGGAAAGCGCGCCTCGACCGCGTCGTTCAGCTCCACGGGATCCATCATCTTCTCACCACCGTAGCACCACCCCGACGCGATCTTGTCGACGACGAAGGCCCGTGTAACGATGGTCACCCACGCCTCGCTCTGGAGCCCATCTGATGGAAGAAGAGAAGCTGAAGGGCAGCGAGAACCGCCTCTGGTCGATGATCGAGGAGCGCGCGATGCCGGGCGCAGATCGCGAGCGCATCGACGAGCGCATCTGGGACCTCTTCGGTGAGGACTGGGCGATCATGTTCACGGATCTCTCGGGCTTCTCGCGTCGCGTGGCCGAGTTCGGGATCATCCACTTTCTGCACATCATCTTCGAGCACAAGCGCCTGCTTCTGCCGATCGTCGCGTCGCACGACGGCATCCTCATAAAGATCGAGGCCGACAGCTTCCTCATCATCTTCCGTCGCGCGTCCACGGCGATGCACTGCGCCGTCGAGATGCAGCAGGCGTGTCAGCAGCTCAACATCGGTCGCAAGCCGGAGGAGCAGGTGCTGTTGTGCCTCGGGATCGGCTACGGCCGCATCATCCGCATCGGCGACGTCGACGTGTACGGCCGCGAGGTCAACGCCGCGAGCAAGCTCGGGGAGGACACCGCGAAGTCCGACGAGATCCTCGTGACGAAGGATGCAAAAGAGGCCATCGGCGAGATCGCAGGTGTCAGCTACGAGCCGCTCGACGTGCAGGTGCCGGGCTCCGACGTGAACTTCAAAGTCACGTACCCCAGGAAGTAGTGCCGCGTCGCTACAAGCCGGTGCGAAGCCAGCTCGGGCTTCGCAGTCGCGGCAGGAGCGCGTACCTCGTCTCCGCAGGTGACGTCGTGATGTCGAGGGATCGCCCCACGAAGGCGCACGGCTACGCGGCAAATGCGCTGCGCGACCTCGTCGCCGGGACATCGCTGTGGGTCCTGGACGGCGAGATCTGGTTCACGAAGTCAGACTCGGCGCATCCGGTCACCGGCGAGCCGATCGCGCTGCGGAACGACGAGGTGCTGGTCGTCGAGGGCAAGGCGCTCATGACGCTGTCGTACGACGAGGTGAGCGAGGCGTGGCTGCGCGCTTACGTGCGCACGTCGAAGGACGTGCAGCACGCCGAGGCCGAGCTGCTGTCGGGCGCGGGCTTTGCCGTGTTGCGGGCCGCCACGCGCGATCAGGAGACGGCGCTCGCGGCCGAGGCGCTGCTCGAGGTGGAGCGCGGGCGTCGTGCGCCTGCATCGACGGACACGACGCGTGCGCTCTTCGATCAGGTGGCGAAGGGAAAACCGGGCGCGAGCTGGTCGCTCGAGATGGCTGCGTTCCGCGAGAGGAACCTGCCGGCATGGCGCTACGCGAGGGCCATCAGCGACGGCAAGACAGACCTCGCGAAGATGTACGCGAACCGCGTGAAGCTGTAGGGCAGCTACGTCTGGCGGCTATCGACCGATGGGCGCGTTCTGCGCCGCGGTCAGGAGCCAGCCGGGCAGGAGCCCGAGGCCGAGCGTGACGAGGCACGCGATGGCGATGGCGGCGGTCATGGGCGCAGACACGATGGGACGCGGCTCGCGACCGACCTCGCGGAAGTACATCGCGGTGACGACGCGCAGATAGTAGTACGTGGCCACCATGCTGTTGATGACGGCGACGACGACCAGCCAGGTGAGGTCGGTCTTCTCGAGCACGGCGCGGAACAGGTAGAACTTCCCGAAGAAGCCGCCGGTCGGTGGGATGCCGGCGAACGAGAGCATGAAGATGGTCATGGCGAGCGCGGCCGCGGGATGCCGGCTGCCGAGGCCTGCCCAGCCATCGAGCTGGAGGCGCTCGTCGTTCTTCGACGAGATCCACGAGACGACGCCGAACGCGCCGACGATGGAGAACGTGTAGGTGACGAGGTAGAACACGATGGCGCCACGCGCGTGGTCGGCGAGCTCGGGCGTTGCCATCGCGACGACGCCGATCAGCAGATAGCCGGCGTGCGAGACGGACGAGTACGCCAGCATGCGCTTGATGTTCTCCTGGCGGAGCGCGGCGAGGTTGCCGACCGTCATCGTGAGCGCAGCGACGATGGCGATGATCTGCGCCCAGCCCGATGCGCCGAACGCGAGGTCCGAGTTGTTGAACGCGGTGCCGAAGACCCGAAGGAGCGTGGCGAAGCCGGCAGCCTTCACGCCGGCGGCCATGAACGCGGTGACGGGCGAGGGCGCGCCCTCGTAGGCGTCCGGTGCCCACATGTGGAAGGGCACGGCCGCGATCTTGAAGAAGATGGCGACGAGGATGAGCAGCATGCCGATGATGAGGATCGGCGAGTTCGAGTTGTGCGCGACCGCGCGCGCGATCTCGGCGAGGTTGGTGGCCTGGGTGGCGCCGTAGACGAGCGCCATACCGTAGAGCAGCACGGCGGTGGCGAACGAGCCGACGAGGAAGTACTTCATCGCGCCCTCCGACGACTTGGCGTTCTTGCGCCACGAGCCGGTGAGGACGTAGACGGCGAGCGACATCGTCTCGATGCCGATGAAGACGGTCAGGAAGTCCGTCGCGGACGCCATGATCATCATGCCGGCCGTGCCGAACAGGACGAGCGCGTAGAACTCGCCGAACTCGAAGCCGTGCTCCTTCAGGAAGTCGGGCGCGAGCAGGCAGACGAGCGCGGCGTTGGCGAGGAACAGCATCCCGAAGATCCCGGAGAAGCGGTCGGTGCTGAGCGAGCCAGAGAAGATGGAGCTCGTCGCGTGGACCGGCAGGTCGACGAAGGCGGTGTACTGCACGCCGAACGCGATCAGGCAGGCAACGACGGAGAAGCCCATCAGGAAGCGACGGTTCTTGCTGCCGGCGAAGGCCTCGAGGAGCAGGACCGCGAGGCCCGCGATGATGATGATCGCGAGCGGTGCGAGCGCGGCGACTTGGGTGGCGTCGAAAGTTTTCACTGTGAACCTTTACTCGGCCTGCGTGGGAGCCGGCGCCATGACACCCGGCGCGATCTCGATGGTCTTGACGTTGCGGTCCGCTGCGTCGGGATCCTGAGGACCGCTGGCCATGAGCCGCGCCGTGGAGACCTCTTCGTTGCTCTGGCCCCACTTCGTCTTGAACTGCGCCATCGTCTGGCTGACGGCCGGGTCGATGCCGGAGAGGAACGTGGTGGGGTAGCAGCCGAGCCAGAACGCCATGAGGATCACCGGCACGAGGTAGGCGATCTCGCGCGGCGTGAGGTCGAGGAGGCTCTTGTTCTTCGGGTTGTCGTTCGGTCCGAACATGAGCTTCTGGAAGAGGAAGAGCATGTAGACCGCCGCGAGGATGACGCCGATGGTGGCCATGCCGACCAGCAGCTTCGGGTGCGGGAAGAAGATGGGCAGGTCGACCCACGTGGCGTAGGCGCCGAACGAGCCGAGCAGGATCAGGAACTCTCCGATGAAGCCTGAGAGCAGCGGCAGGCCGATGGACGCCATCGTGAGGATGAGGAAGGCACCGAGGAACTTCGGCATCACGCCCGCGAGGCCGCCGTACTCGTCGATGCGGCGCGTGTGGCGACGCACGTAGAGGATGCCGACGCAGAGGAACAGGCCGCCGGTGGTGATCCCGTGCGCGAGCATCTGGTAGACCGCGCCGTCGATCGACTTCTGCGTCCACATCGAGATGCCGAGGACCACGAAGCCGAGGTGGGCGACCGACGAGTACGCGATGAGCTTCTTCATGTCGGTCTGCGCGAACGCGACGAGCGAGCCGTACAGGATGCCGATGACGGCGAGGATGCTGAGGTACGGGGCGACCACGCCCGCGGCCCACGGGAACATCGGGAACGCGAAGCGCAGGAGGCCATACCCGCCGAACTTGAGCATGACGGACGCGAGGATGACGGAGCCGGCCGTTGGTGCCTCGACGTGCGCGTCGGGCAGCCAGGTGTGGAACGGGAACAGCGGCACCTTGATGCAGAAGGCGAGCGCGAAGGCGAGGAAGCACAGGAGTTGCGGGCCGTGCGGCAGGACGACCTGGCGGAGCGTGTCGTAGTCGAACGTCCACACCTGCGTGAGCGCGTGGTTCTGCACGTAGAGGTAGAGGATCGCGACGATCATGAGCAGCGAGCCGACCATCGTGTAGAGAACGAACTTGATCGACGCGTAGAGGCGACGTTCACCGCCCCAGATCCCGATGAGGAGGTACATCGGGATGAGCATCACCTCCCAGAAGATGTAGAAGAAGAACAGGTCGAGCGCGGCGAACGTGCCGAGCATGCCCGTCTCGAGCACGAGCAACGCGATGACGAACTCGCGCACCTTCTTGTCGATCGAGAACCACGAGCTCGCGATGACGATGGGCATGAGGAACGTGGTGAGCAGGATCAGCCACAGCGAGATGCCGTCGATGCCGAGGTGAAAGCGCATCCCGAGCGGCTCGACCCACGGCACGTCGACGACGTGCGAGAAGCCGGTGGGCTCGAGGCCGAGCAGAAAGAGCGACACGATGAACGTGAGGGTCGAGATCGTGAACGCGGTGCCCTTGAGCAGCCCGACCTCTTCCTTCGGGATCATGAGGAGGAGCAGGGCGCCGGCGAGCGGCAGGAACGTGGTGAGTATGAGGAGCATCAGTTCACCATCACGGACTGGGTGTTGCTGGAGGTCGAGTTCCAGCGTGTATCGGTCACCTCGACGGTGATCTTCTTGTCGCCCGTCACGTCGTAGCGATGCGTGAAGGAGGGCTTGCCCTGCACCGCGGAGAACTCGGTGTCGCTGGCCTCCCACTTGACTCTGTAACGGAGCCGCTTGCCGGTCATCGGACCGCCGCCGTGCGCGGTGATGGTGATCTCCTGACCGTTCTGACGGACCTCGAACTTCGCGGCCTCGTGCACCGTGTAGTACGCCGGCGCGACGAGCAGCAGCGCGGCGCCGGCGATGATGCCGACGATGTAGCGCTGTACGTCACCGTTCTGCGCGTACTTGAAGAGGCGGCCGAACAGCGCGATCACGTAGGCCGACAGGTTCACGATGCCGTCGATGATGAACGCGTCGACGAACCGCCAGAGCACGTACGAGAGGAAGCGCAGCGGACGGACGATGACCCAGTCGTAGAGCTCGTCGACGTAGTACTTGTGCGCCACGACGTTACGTATGGCCTGCGCAGGGTTCTCGATGCGCGGCGACGGCTCGTGGGCGAGGCCTTTGCCCTCGCGACCGTAAAGCACATATGCGGCGACGATGCTGAGCACGGAGACGCCCGTCGCGATGGCGGCGAACGAGCCGAACTCGGCGAGGCTATCCTCGCCGATGGGACCGTGCACGGCCGGCGAGAGCCACTGACCGAGCATGTCGCCCATCCAGTGCATCGACTCCGGCAGGTGCTCGACGAGGGACGTCGGGACGCCGAGGAAGCCGACGAAGATGGCGCCGATGGCGAGGATCCACAGCACGATCGTCATCGCCGGCGGGCTCTCGTGCAGGTGGTGCTCCTGCTCGTGCGTCCCGCGGAAGTGACCGGTGAAGACGAGGAAGTAGAGGCGGAACATGTAGAACGACGTGAAGGCCGCGGCGAGGAGCAGGACGCCGTAGAGGATGTGACCGCTCTGGTGCGAGAAGAAGATCTCGAGGCCGCCGGCGCCAGGGCTCGGTTGCCACTCGGCGTGGAAGACGCCGCCGAGGATCGCGTCCTTCGACCAGAAGCCCGAGAACGGCGGGATGCCGGAGATGGCGAGGCAGTAGATGAGGAAGGTCCAGTGCGTGGACGGCAGGTGCTTGCGGAGGCCGCCCATCTTCCAGACGTCGCCCTCGCCGGACATCGCGTGCATGACCGAGCCGGCGCCGAGGAAGAGGCCGGCCTTGAAGAAGGCGTGGGTCATGAGGTGCATGATGCCGGCGTGGTAGTTCGAGCTGCCGAGGTGGCCGGCATCGCCCGCCATCCACGAGCCGACACCGACGAACATGAAGCCGAGCTGCGACACGGTGGAGTAGGCGAGCACCTTCTTGAGGTCGCGCTGCGCCAGGCCGATGGTCGCTGCGAAGAGCGCGGTGATGGCGCCGATCCAGGCGACGGCCGCGAGCGTGACCGGTGCGAGCTCGAAGACGACGTGCATGCGAGCGATGAGGTAGACACCGGCGGTGACCATCGTCGCCGCGTGGATGAGCGCGGAGACGGGCGTGGGACCGGCCATCGCGTCGGGCAGCCACACGTACAACGGGATCTGCGCGGACTTGCCGGTGGCGCCGAGCAGCACGAAGAGGCCGATGAAGTACGCGACGGGTAGACCCCACCACGCCGGCTCGTGCAGCGCCTCGAGGTGGTTGCCGAGCGCGGCGTACTTGAGCGTGCCGGCCTGCGTGAAGATGAGGAACATCGCGATGAGCAGACCGAAGTCGCCGATGCGGTTGACGACGAACGCCTTGCGGCCTGCGAGCGCGAAGGCCGACTTCTCGTAATAAAATCCGATGAGCAGGTACGAGCACAGACCGACGCCCTCCCAGCCGATGAACGTGATGGGCAGCGAGTCACCGAGGACGAGGATGAGCATCGCCCCCATGAAGAGGTTCATGTAGCCGAAGAAGCGCGTGTACTGCTCCTCGTGCTCCATGTAGCTCGTCGAGTAGATGTGGATGAGGAGCCCGATGCCCGTGATGATCAGGCACAGGACCGCCGACAGGTTGTCGAGGACGAGGCTCGCCGAGATGGTGATGTCGCCGGCCTTGATCCACGGCGCGGTGAAGAAGCTGTCGACGAGCACGCCGCCGGCGGGCAGCGCGCTGAACAGGCGAGACACCGCGATCCACGTGAGGAACATCGAGCCGGCGACGGAGCCGAGCGCGACGAGCGTGACGGTGCTCTTGCCCGCTCGCCTGCCGAGCAAGAGGTTGAATGCCGCAGCGAGGAGCGGCAGCAGAGGGATGAGATAGAGCGGAAAGTTCGAGGTGGGAGTCATGTTTTGAAGATCCCGGTCAGTGCTTCATGAGCGTGAGCTCGTCGACATTGACCGAGCGCCGGTTGCGGAAGATGCCGACGACAAGAGCGAGGCCGACTGCTGCTTCGGCCGCTGCCACGGCGATGATGAAGAACGCGAAGACCTGTCCCTTGCCGTCGTGCATCGCGCGCGCGAACGCGAGGAACGTGAGGTTCGCCGCGTTGAGCATGAGCTCGATGGACATGAGGATGATGAGCGCGTTGCGGCGGAGGATGACGCCGAAGATGCCGATGCAGAAGAGCATCGCGCCGAGGATGAGAAAGTCGGAGGTTGGGATCATGACTAGTGCGGGCCTGGCCTTCCTTGCGCCTGGAGGGCGGGGCCGTGCCCCGGGGAGGGGCCTCCGCCCGAGCCCGGAGGCGTGGGGACTGCGTTCGATGCGTACGAGGTGCCGGTCTGGGGCTCACCGAAACGGTGGCCCGGCAGCGGCGCAGCCCCGTCGGCCGGCTGGTGATCGCGCTCGTTGCTCTTGGCGCTGCGGGCGACGACGACCGCAGCGATGACCGCGATGATGAGGAGCACCGACACCACCTCGAACGAGAACAGGTAGTCGGTGAAGAGCAGCTGCCCGACCTGCGCGACGGTGCCGAACGCGGCGTCGGGTGCGTCGGGGTGCTTCGTCGGCATGTCGCGGAGGTAGGTGCACAGGAAGTAGCAGAGCGGCAGCAGCGGCAACACGCCGAAGAGCGCCTTGCCGGCGAGGCCGCGCCACACCCACGGCTCGCTCTCGTCCCGGTTGAGCACCATGACGACGAAGATGAAGAGCACCATGATGGCACCCGCGTAGACGAGCACCTGCAAGACCGCGATGAAGTGCGCGGACAGGAACGTGTAGACGCCGGCGAGCATGAAGAACGTGAAGACGAGCGACATGACGGCCGCGATGTCGTTCTTGCGCATCAGCGTCGAGATCGCGCCGAGGATGGTGAACAACGCGAAGATCCAGAAGATGACGCGCGGCAGGTTGATGTCGGACATGGCGCTCGGGTCGACGAGCTGAGCGGTGGGCGCGAGCAGAAGGGCGATCACTGGCGCTTCTCCAGGAGGGGGTGACGGACGCCGGTGGCACCGACCGGGATGCGATCGTCGGGACGGTGCGTCGAGTCGACGCTGGTGCCGGTGAGGCCGTCCTTCGCGTGCTGGCGCTCGGCGCGGATCTTCGCGTCGAACTCGCCGCGGAACTTGGTGAGGAAGCCGAGCATGGGCCACACGGCCGCGTCACCGAGCGGGCAGATGGTGTTGCCGCCGATGCCGTGTGCGATGGACGCGAGCAGCGAGACGTCGCCGGGCTTGCCCTGACCTCGTGCGACACGGCTGCTCACCTTGCCGAGCCACCCGGTGCCCTCGCGGCAGGGCGTGCACTGACCGCAGGATTCGTGGGCGTAGAACTGCATGATGCGCGCGCAGACGGCGACGAGATCGGCGTCCTCGTCCATGACCATGACACCGCCGGAGCCGGCCATCGTGCGAAGGTGCTTGCCGCCGCCGATGTCGAACGGGACGCCGGGCTTGACCTCGACGACCTTGATGCGCTCGTCGGTCATGAGCGCGTCGAACTCGATGGGGACGTCGAGCTCGCTCTCGTCGAGCGGAGGCATCGATGAGCCGCCGGGGATGACGCACTTGACCTTCTTGCCGCCCGGGATGCCGCCGCACACGTCCTCGATGAGCTCGCGGAACGTGATGCCCATCGGGAGCTCGTAGACGCCGGGCTTGTTGACGTGGCCCGAGACGCAGAGCATGCGCGTGCCGCCGGAGCGACCCATGCCGAGGCCAGCGAACCACTCGCCGCCCTTGTCGACAATCGCGGGGATGTTGCAGATGGTCTCGACGTTGTTGACGATGGTGGGCTGACCGAACGCGCCCTTCACCGCCGGGAACGGCGGCTTGAGGCGAGGCCAGCCGCGCTTGCCCTCGAGGGCGTTGAGGAGCGCGGTCTCTTCCCCGCAGATGTACGCGCCGGCGCCGCGGTGCACGGTGACGTCGACCGACCACTCGCCGCGACCGGCCGTGTGGCGCGGCTTGCCGAGGAGACCGGCCGCATACGCCTCCTGCACCGCGCGCTCGACGACCGCGCACTCACGGATCATCTCGCCGCGAATGAAGATGTAGGAGTGGTTCGAGCCCATCGCGTAGCACGCGAGGATGATCCCCTCGATGAGCAGGTGCGGATCCCAGTACAAGAGCTCGCGGTCCTTGCACGTGCCGGGCTCCGACTCGTCGGCGTTGATGACGAGGTAGACCTGCTTGGCGTCCTTCGGCAAAAACGTCCACTTGAGGCCCGTCGGGAAGCCGGCGCCGCCTCGACCGCGGAGGTTCGACTTCTTCACCTCGTCGATGATCGCGCCCGGCTGCATGCCGAGCGCCTTGTCGACGTGAGCGTAGGCGCCCGCCTTGCGAGCCGCGTCGATGCGGTTGTTCCCTTCGACGCCCATGAAGCGCGTCACGATCTTCGGCATTTCTGCCCGGCTGACCGGCATCTTTTGATCCCTTCGTGTGACTTGCTGCGAAAGCTAGCTGTGCTCGACGTCGTCGCCCGCGTGCTCGGCGGCGTGCCCGCCATGGTTCTTGCCGCGCGGCGGTGCATGATCGGGCGGCATCTGCCGGATCTCGTCGAGCGCTGCCACCGCGGACTGCGGCGTCAGATCGAGGAAGTACCTCTGACCGGAGATCATGCACGGCGCGTTGGCGCACGCGGCGAGGCACTCCTCCTCGATGAGCGTGAACTCCCCATCGGCCGAAGTGCCGCCTGCCTTGACGCCGAGCTTGCCTTCGAGCGCGGCGAGCACGTCGTAACCGCCGCGGAGCATGCACGAGACGTTGGTGCACACCATGAGCGTGTGCTTCCCGGTCGGGTGGCGGTGGTACATCGTGTAGAACGTCGCGACGCCCCACACGTGCGCGGGCGGGAGGTCGAGCACCGCCGCGACGGCATCCACCGCATCGTCGGAGATCCATCCGAACTCGTCCTGCGCGAGGTGCAGGACCGGCAGGCACGCGGCCTGTCGATCGGGATAACGCCCCTTCAGGGCATCGATTTTTTGCTTCGCCTCGGGCGAAAAACTGAGCGCCATGGGTGTCAGGCCTTCTGGGGGAAAAAGTCGCCGTACGGTGCCCTCGATCCGAGGACAATGTCAAGCTCGTGACCGACGGAGATCGCGTGCTGATTTTGCGCGAATCAGCAGCCACTACGGGCCGCGTCCGCCTCGCGCCGGACTGTAACGTCGTCGTCGTAGGTGGCCACGTGGCCCAGCAGCGGGCAGCCGTCTTTTTCGCCCTCGGCGACGAGCCGGCGGATCACGCGCACCAGCCGACGGCGTCCCGGTGCATCGGCCGTGTGCAGCGCCGCCTCGACCACGACGAGCGACCGTCGCCCCTCCGCGACGAGCCGGGCCGTGGCCTCCTCCGCTGGCCGTCCGTCCTGTGTCGCGACGACCGTGACGAGCGTGCGCAGCACCGGCGGGTCTGGATCGACGCAGCCCGTGGCCGCCAGAAGACACAAAAGGAGCACGCGCATGACGCGCGCATCATAGACCTGGTTCCTGTTTCCGAGACCGTTTCCGAACATCCTTGCGGCCCCCGAGCGTCCTGCGTAAGGTCCGCCGGATGCGCTCCGAGCTGACGCTGGGCCTCGTCTTCCTCGCCTTCGCGGCGTTTCCTGCCGTGGCCGTGCCTGGCGCGCACCTCACACCGTGCGCGTGGGCGCTCGTCGGGCTGCTCGCGGTCGCCGGTGCGCTGGCCATCACGAAGATCCGGCCGGCGTACTATGTCGCGCTCGTGGCGGCGACGACCGTGGTGCTCTCGGGCGTGCTCACCTGGGCCGGGATCGGCGGCGGCAAGCTCGGCCTCCCGATGCACCCGCTTTTGCAGGCGGTCCTCGGCCTCTACCTCGTCTTTCGCGTCGCGCTCGCGCACGGCACGTTCGGCCGAGGCAAGGCCCCACGACCACGGCTCAGTGACGACCCCGCGTTCGAAGAAGCCGCGACGGCGCCGATCGATCCCATCGACTGACCGAGGTTGCGCAGGCCGGCGTGAAGCGGGCCGACCTTGCGCGCAAAAAAGCAGCTACGAGTTGAGCGCGAGCAGCGAAAGGCTCATCGGCCTCTCACCGATGCGGCGATCCCTCACCGCTTATGACAGTGCGCCCGTGCTTACAATCTGTAGCCGCGCTGCGAGGCGCGGTTGGCGCGGATGCGCTCCTTGCGAAGGTTTGCACAGACCTCGCAGAGCTCGGTGGCGGTGAGCTGGCCGATGATGGCCGTCGGACGACCAGGGCGCTTGCCGCAGCTGCGGCAGAGCACGTCGGGGTTGAGACGCATGGCGCGCTCGGCCTCGCGGTTGCTCTGGCGCGGCAATCCGCCCTGCGCCCACGAGCGGCCCTGGGGTGCGCGCGTCTCTGGCTCGGGCGCCGCTTCGACCTCGACGGGCGGCTCGATGCGCTTCGCGACAGCCTTGATGGATTTTTCCGCCATCTTTGGAGCTGACTTCGGTGCCGGCTTCGCGGCCTTCGCTGGAGCCGGGGCCGGTGCAGCGGTCCGAGCCTGTGCGCGCGCGTTCTTTGCCATGCCTCTAACGTACCATTAAAAGGCCGGATTGCCAGGACAGGGCATTACGTATTTCCGGCTACTTGTCTTTTTGAGAGGCGCTCTGAGGACGATTTTGCGGCGCTGCGTCACGAGGTGGAATGCGCACTGCGTCATCGGACCGCGCGCCAGGTCGCGGATCGGGCCTCGAGTCGAGCTTCACGTTCCGCTCCGAGATCTTCTTGCGGAGCGTGTTGCGGTTCATGCCGAGGATCTCGGCGGCGCGCACCTGGTTGTTGCTCGTCCGCTCGAGCACGAGCTCGATGAGCGGCCGCTCGACGCGCGAGATGACCTCCTCGTACAGGTCCTCGAGCGGGTAGCCCTCCATGCGCTGCAGCAGCGCATGGATCTTTGCGCGAACCATCTCCTCGAACGAGAGCTGCTCGGCCGGCACGCGCTCGATGACCGGTGGGAGGACGGCCTCCACATCGGAGACCTCGACGACATCGCGACGTCCGCGCATGCAAAGCCGGCGCACGACGCTCTGCAGCTCGGCGATGTTGCCCGGCCACGAGTAGCCCGAGAGCTTGTCGATCGCGCGCGGCGCGAACGCGGGACGATCGACGCCGAGCTCGCGGGCCGTGACGCGCGCGAAGTGATCGACGAGCGCCGCGACGTCCTCGGAGCGCTGGCGGAGCGGCGGCAGCGTGATGCGCATCGCGCGCAGCTTGTCGAACAGCTCCGCATCGAAGAGCTCGTCCGCGACCGCGCGCTCGAGATCGACGCACGTCGCTGCAATGACGCGGACGTCGAGGCGGACGTCGTGCACGTCACTCGTCGGCTCCTTGCGCTGAGGTCCTCGGCGGATCGCGCGCACGAGGCGCTTCTGCGGACCGCGACCCACGTGCGCCACTTCCTTCACGAGGAGCGTGCCGCCGTGCGCGCGCGCGAGATCGCCGTCCACCTCGCGCGACGTCTCTACCGAGGGCGACTCGTCCGGATCGATGCGCACGAAGCGCGCGCTCTTCCGCGGCCCGAGGGTGTGCAGCACGCGCGCGACCCACTCGCGACCGGTGCCACGCTCGCCCTCGATGAGGATCGGCGCGTCGCTCTCTGCGACCTCGTGCACGCGATCACGCAGCTGCTTGGCGAGGGCAGACGTTCCGGGGAGTTTGTCGCGCAGAGACGAAGGCATCGGGGGGATCGTGATCTAGCGGCCACCTTCGCGCGGTGTCAACGGGTGCGATGCGCGATTCTCTCGTCGGTACAACGCGATCACGCGCAGAAGATCAAGGCTTGCGATCTACGTGCGCGTGTCCTGTCGTCAGCGCCGGCGAGATCGAGATGAGCGCGTGTTGACGACGGTGCACACGGCGCAGGTGTCATGATGAGGTGATGAAGCCCCTCGTTCTCTGCTGCATCTTCGTCGCTGCCTGTGGCGGCTCGTCCACGAACACCGGAGGGGACGCGCACGCCGATGGCGGACCGCCCGCGATCGACGACGATGCAGCGTCGCTCTGCGTGAAGACCATCAACGACTATCGCGCGACGCTCGGCCTCGCTGCATACGCGCGCTGGAGCGATGGCGAGGGCTGCGCGTCCGGCGAAGCGAAGAGCGACTCGAAGAGCGGCACCGCGCATGGCGCGTTCGGGACCTGTGGCGAATCCGCGCAGGACGAGTGTCCGGGCTGGAGCGGTACGCCGTCCGAGATGATCCCGAAGTGCCTGGCCCAGATGTGGGCCGAAGGACCGGGCACCGATTTCCAGTCACACGGCCACTACATCAACATGAGCTCGACCCACTACACGCAGGTCGCGTGCGGCTTCTACACGCTCGCGGACGGCAGCGTGTGGGCCGCGCAGAACTTCAAATAGCTAGTCCTTGAGCTTCTGCTGGAGACGCGGCGCAAAGTCGGAGCGCAGGTTCGTCTTCGAGACGCCGGGCGTGTCCTTCTGCTCGACGAACAGCGGGGCATACGTCGTCGGCAGCTTGCGCGGACGCACCGCGAACGGACCGCTCCCCAGCTCGAGCTGCTTCGACTGGTCAGCGCTGCCCGTATCGGCGAACGCAGCGACGGCAAAGCAGCCGACGGCAGCGAAACAAGCGATCTGTGCGGCGTGTAGGCGCATGGCGTAGAGGACCCTACGCCCTCGATGCCCCACAGGCAAGTTCTCTCCAGAGACGTGCGCAGGTAGAGTCGCTGCGTGAGTCGGCACTTCTTTCGCGCGCACGGCCTCGGCAACGACTACCTGGTGGTGGGCGAGGACTTCGGCCTCCCCATGACGGCCGCCCGCGCCATCGAGATCTGCGATCGCAACCGAGGCGTCGGGTCGGACGGCGTGCTGGTGGCCGGGTCCGCGCCGGAAGGCTTCGATGCCACCGTCCGCATCTTCAACCCCGATGGCTCTGAGGCCGAGAAGAGCGGCAATGGCGTGCGCATCTTCGCTGCGTGGTGCTTCCGCACGTGGGATCGCAGCCGGCCGCTCCGCATCTCCACGCTCGGCGGCCCGGTCACGGCGCGCTTCCTCGAGACGCGAGACCACGCCGACTGGCTGCGCGTCTCGATGGGCCGCGTGCACTTCGAGATGAGCGCGCTGCCGATGCTCGAGGCAGATGGAGGTGCCGGTGATCGCTTCGTCGCGCGCGCATTGAAGGTCGGAGACGAAGACGTGGTCGCCACGTGCCTCTCCGTCGGCAACCCGCACGCGGTCCTCGTCGGCGCGACGTGTGACGAGTCCACGCTGCTACGGCTCGGCCCCCGGGTCGAGCGTCACGCGCAGTTCCCGCGGCGCACGAACGTGCAGCTCTGCGAGGTGCTCGATCGTCGTCGCGTGCGCGCGCTCATCTGGGAGCGTGGCGCGGGGCCTACGCTCGCCTCGGGCTCGAGCGCCTGCGCGGTCGTCGCGGCCTGCGCGGAGGCTGGCACGGTCGATCGCGACGCCGACATCTCCGTCGTGATGCCGGGCGGCACGCTGCTCGTTCGCATCGACGGGGACGGCGAGCTCGAGCAGGTCGGGCCCGTGCAACACATCGCCGATGGGACGATCGCCGATGGGCTGTGGGGTCAGCTCAGCGACGGCTGACCGGGGGGCCGAGGAGGACGCCGGCGAGGAACGCCTCGCGCGCCGCAGCCGGTCCGACCTCGAACCCGGCGACGTCGTCCCGGAGCGCGAGCTCGGCTTCGGGCTCGTCGACGCCCTCGATGGCGTTGCGGGCGAGCGCGTAGATGGACGCGGCCCGCTTCGGCATTGCAACAGTGCCCAGCACGGCCCCCGCGACGAGCAGCCGCGGATCCTTCACGTCGATGGGACGACCTGCCGCGAGTCGATCACCGATGCGACGCGCCTGCTCGTGCTCGCGTGGCCCGAAGTCGAGGCCCGCGACGGAGCGTAGCGGCTGCCCGCGCAGACAGTCGAGGCCCTGCATGTACAGCGACGTGCCCACCTCCGCGGCTCGATCGAGCACCACATCCTCGGGCACGCGCACCCAGCGACCATCGGCGAGCGCGGAGTACACCGACGTCGGATTGCCGTGGAGCTTGCGCCACGTGGCCTCCAGCGCATCGGCCTCCTTGCCGTATCCCATCCGACCGAGCAGGCGGCACCCCGCTACGACGCGCACGTGACCGGGCGGGTGCGCCTCGTAGACGGGCCGCTTCTTCTCGCCCTCGTACGCCATCGCGAGCGCGCGCTCCGGCTCGTCGGGCGACGCGAACGACCGCATCATGGTGTGCAGGTACGCGGGCCCGAGCATCATCGTGCCGAAGGCGTCGGCGAACAGCTCCTCCATCCACGCAGCGACGGCGCGCTCGGCGATCGTGCCGACGCTGGCCTTGCCGTCTTCGGGCCCGAGCAGCGCCACATTGGTGCCGAGGGCGAGCTGCGCGCGGAGCTGCTGCGGGAGGCCGCCGACGCTCCGGAAGAAGTCGTGCGCGATCTCGTGCGCGATGGCGGGCCACGTCGAGATCTCGGTCGAGAACGACGACGGCAGCACGATGGTGGCGAGCCCGGCGGGATCGTCGATGGACATGAAGAACAGCTTGTCACCGTCGATGGCCGTGGCCGCGCGATCGGAGGTGAGCGCGATGTCGCGCTGCTTGCAGTACTCGACGATGGGCGCGTAGCTCGCGTTCGCCAGCGCGTCGGTGTCGTCGAGCAGGCCCGCGAGCGAGCCGCGGCGCTCCTCGACGAGATCGCGCACGATGGCGCGGAGCGACTCGTCGCCGTCTAGGCGAAGGCGCTGCTCGACGGTCATGTTCGAGTCGATTCGCAGCTTCGAGGCGAGCTTCTCGGCGCGCGCGATGACGCCGTCCAGCGTGGGCGCGAAGCGGCGCGTGTTGCGCTGCGTGTCACAGAGCTCGCGCAGCGCGCGCGACAGGTCGAGGTGCTGCACGACCCGCGGCCGGTAATCGACGGCCTTTGCCCTGGCGGGCAGGGCGGGCGCGGCGCGCTTCATCCTGGCGACGGCGATCTCCCGACGCTGTGGGGTCACGCCGCCGAGGCGCGTCGCGACGGCACGCACGATCCCCCGCAGGATGCGATACACCCCGCGCACGAGCCACACGTTCAGCTTGACGATGCCGACGACCAGACCGATGAGCAGCTCGTCCATCAGAACGCTCGGCTCTGAGCACCATCGACGACGATGCACGCGCCTGCCACCCAGCTCGCGCGCGGCGAGCACAGGAACGCGACGACGTCGGCGACCTCGTCCGGCTTGCCGAACCGACCGAATGGCAGCTCGTTGCGCACGAACTCGGCGATCGCGGCGGGGTCGGCGTTCTGCCTCCGCTCCCATCCGCCGCCCTCGAACAGGATCGAGCCGGGGGCGACGCTGTTCACGCGGATCCCGTCGGCGGCGAGCTCGCGACCGAGCGCCTTCGCGAGGCTCATCTCCGCCGCCTTCGCCACGTTGTAGGTCGGCCCGCCGCCGGCCTCGCGTCCCCAGATGGACGTCACGAGCACGATGGCCGGGCCGCGTCCGGCGCGAAGGTGCGGGACCGCGGCCTTCGCCAGCCGGAAGCCCGGCCACAGGTTGCGACCGAGCACGCTCTCGAGATCCTCGTCGCTGCTGGCCGCGAACGTGCGTGCGCCGGAGCCACCCATGTTGTGCACGAGGAGGTCGAGTCCGCCGAGCGTCGCGAGGGCCTGCTCGAGCGCGTGCTCGCAGCCGGCCTTGGTCTCGAGATCGGCCGTCACGGCGTGCGACGTGTCGGGTCGTCGAGCGGCCCATGTCGACAATGCCTCGGCACCGCGCGCGATGCCGACGACGTGCGCGCCTTCGTCGACGAGACGCGTGGCGATGGCGCGGCCGATGCCGCGGCTCGCGCCGGTGACCAGCGCGCGTGCGCCCTTGAGCCCGAGGTCCATGTCCCATCACTATACGGGGCTCGCGGTCGGATCTCGACGACTGGTGGTACGATCCGTTGCATGGAGCGCGCATCGTGAGCGACGAGGTGCTGGACGAGGTCACCGAGGCCGGCGCGATGCTGCGCCTCGTCCGGCGCGACGACCAGCTCGTCGTGCTGAGCGGCGACACGGTCCTCTTTCGCGACGCACGCCGGCGTGAAGATCGCGCCTTCGCCGAGTTCGCCATGGCACCGCTCGCGGGCCGCGACGATCTCGTCATCACCATCGCCGGGCTCGGCACCGGCAAGCTCCTGCGCGCGGTGCTCGATTTTCCGGGCGTGCGCGAGGTCGAGGTCATCGAGCGCTCGCCCGCGGTCATCAAGTGGGCGCGGAGTCACTTCGCCGTCGGTTCCGGCGGCGCGGTGCTCGATCCACGCGTCACGGTGAGGCAAGGCGACGTGCTCTCCGTCGTCGGCGCGGCGGACGCGCGGAAAGGCTGCTTCGGCGTGCTGCTCGACCTCGACGACTCGCTCGAGCCCACGGACAACGCCGCGGTCTACTCCGACGACGGCTTCATCCAGATCGCATCCACGCTCCGCGGTGGCGGCGTGCTCGCGCTCGCGTCGACCCGCAAGGAGCCGCAGCTCCTCTCGTTCCTGTCGACGCACATGCAGAACGTCGCGCAGATCGCCGCGCCGGTGGACTCGGAGCCGGGCGCGCTCGACTTCTTCTACCGCGCTCGCCGCCCGGCTGCCGCGAAGGCGACGCCGGGCCGCAACTGAGCCGCAGCTACGACGCCGCAGCAACGAAAATCAGATCAGCTTCATCGAGAACCAGCTCTTCACGGAGACCTCGAAGGCCTCCTGCGCTGCAGCGTCATCGGCGACGCTGGCCTTCTTGATGCGCTTGGCCTGCGCGTCGAGCTCGCGCTTCATGTCCTCGCGCGGGCGGCCGGGGACGATGACCTGCTCGCTGGTGCGGCCGCGGACGGGCTTGTCGGCGAGGTCGACCACGAGGCGGCGCACCTTCGCGAAGAGCGCATCGCCGAGGAACGCGCGGACCTGATCTTCCTGGTTGGTCATGCGTGCGAACAGCGACGCGGTGTCCACGCTGGCGCTCGCGGCGTGCTCGGCGGCGAGGCCGAACGCGATCCGCAGGACAATCGCGTCGTCGACGGAGCCGGCCTCTTCGTGGTCGGGGATGATGTCGAGCTGCTGGAGCGAGTACGACAGCGCACCGGCGAGGAAGCGGCGGCCCTGTGTCGCGATACGCTCGTCTCCGGTCAGCACGAACGTGGCGTCCAGATCAGCGGCGAGCTGCGAGGTCCACTCCACGAACTGCGTCGCTGCACGGTCGGTCATCGTCTCTCCCTCGGTGGTGGGGCAAGACAATACCGTCTGCGGCGCTTTGCCGATAGGGCTTCTATCGGCAGCGCTCGAACGGGACCTCCGTCGGCGACTTCTGATCGGCGGCGAGATACACGCGCTCGGTGCGGCGGCTGCCGTCGAGGTAGAGGTCGAACTTCGCGCACGGCGTGTCGTGCGGCATGCGGACGCGGATGCGCTCGTGGCTATTTTTTGCCACCTCGACATCGAACTCCAGCGTGCCATTTTGCAGTGCGACCGTCTCCGAGAGCGTCGGGCTCCCGAGCACGAGGTCGCGCAGCGCGCCCTTCGTGGGGGTGACCGAGCCCTGAAAGCGATGCGCGCGGTCGTTGGCGTGGAGGTTGATGACCAGCCACGAAGCGTCGGTGGCGATGAAGTAGCCGAGCTCGCCCGCCTGCGGATGCGACGGACCCTCGAGCGGGTGGGGCTGCGCAGCGCAGGCGGTCAAGGCGACGGAGGCGAGCAGCGGAAGGACGCGCATGGGGCTCACAAAGGGGGGAGGCAGATCTTGCCGAGGCGGGCCGGGCCACTCGCGCCCGTGGCGCGTGGCACGTTGGCGGCGCGGCCGGTGACGCATTCGACGGCGAGCAGCGCGAAGGCCACGGCCTCCTTCATGCTCGCGTCGATGCCGTGCTCGACGAGCGGTGCGACGGGAAGCGGGTGCAGCAGGCGGGCGAGCGTGGACATGAGGGTGTGATTGTACGCGCCGCCGCCGGAGACCCACACCTCATCGAGCGGCCCGAGGAAGCGACGGTAGCTTTGCGCGATCGCGTGCGCCGAGAAGGCCGCGAGCGTGGCGAGCAGATCGACGGGGCGACGATCGGAGTGCGACGCCGCCCACGCGAGGGCCTGCGCCTTGCCGTAGCGCTCGCGACCCGTCGACTTCGGCGGTGCCTGCGCGAGGTAGGGATCGGCGAGGAGGGCGGTCAGCAGATCCGGCTGCACGGTGCCGCGCGCGGACCAGCGACCATCGCGATCGATGTCGTCGAGGCCACCCGAGGCGAGCGGGGCGAGCGCGTCGAGGAGCGAGTTGCCCGGCCCGTTGTCGAAGGCGACCAGCTCGTCGATGGACTCGGTCACGCGCGAGACGTTCGCGATGCCGCCGATGTTCTGCAGCGCGCGCCGGACACCCGGCTTGCGGAACAGGCGCCAGTCGACCCACGGCACGAGCGGCGCGCCTTCGCCCCCGAGCGCGATGTCGGCCACCCGGAAATCTCCGACGGTGATCGCGCCCGAGCGCGCTGCGATCACCGCCGGCTCCCCGAGCTGCAGCGTCGACGGCGTGCCACCCTTCGGACACTGCGACGGTGGCTGGTGCCACACGGTCTGCCCGTGGCTGCCCACTAGATCGATGCGTTCTCCTGGCCGGAGGGACGCATGAAGTGGAGTCAGCGCCGCGGCGAAGCGCTCGCCGAGCCACGCGTTGCCGTCGCAGATGGCCTGCGTGGAGGCGGACAGGAGCGAGAACACGCGTTCGCGATCGGCACCGTGGGGCGTCGCGTGGAACGCGCGCACGCGGACCGCGGCATCGGGTGCAGGACCGTCGATCTCGACGAGCGCGGCGTCGATCGCATCCATCGAGGTGCCCGACATGAGGCCTGCCACGAGCCAGCGCGGACGGGCGAGCAGGTCGACGAGCGGGTGACCCATCAGCGGCGAGCGGCGCGCAGCAGGTCGGTGACCTCGCGGACGGCCCCGTCGCCACCGGGGCGCCTCGTGACGTAGTGGACCGCTTCGCGGACCTCGTCCGGCGCATCCGGAACCGTGAACGACAGGGCGACCTCGCGGAGCAGCGGGAGGTCTGATAGCTCGTCGCCCATGAACGCCGTCTCCGACGGGTCCAGGTGCAGCTTGCCGAGGAGCTCGTGGAACGCCGCGACCTTGTCGGTCAGGCCGAAGTACGCGTGCTCGAGCCCGAGACCGCGAGCGCGATCGCGTGCCGAGGGGACGTCGCCGGCGGAGAGGATCGCGACCTCCACACCGGCCTGTCGGAGGAGGCCGATGCCCACGCCGTCCTTCACGCTGAAGCGCTGCGAGAACACGCCGGGCCCGCTCCAGTACAGGTGGCCGTCGGTGAGCACGCCATCGACGTCGAGGCACAGCAGCTTCACCGCACAGAGGCGTGCGGACTCCAGGGTTTCCACGCGGCAAGGATGCCATGGCACGGCGGACGTCGCGATTTTCAACGTGGTGTCGCGCGATTTCGTGCGGATCCGGCCACGCTCCCCGTCGCTCACGAAAGGCGCTTGACGACCCAATGGGTATTGAATATCATTTTCATTATCAACCCATGCTGATCTGCATCTGCAAAGGACTCTCCGAGCGAGCCATCCACGGCACCATCCGTGACGGCGCGACGACCGTCGAAGCGATCGGTCGTGCGTGCGGCGCCGGGACGGACTGCGGCAGCTGTCAGGACGCCCTCGAAGACGCGATCGCCGACGTCATCTCTCCCTCGCGCCTGGTCGAAAGCGGCAGACAGCACGCCCCCCTTCGGGCACGATGCCGTACGACCGAGCGAGACGCCGCGTAGTCCTTCAGGCGTCCGTCCATGGTCGGGACACTGCCCGGTCATGACCGGGCTCAAAGAGGCGGCGCATGAAGGGTAACGATCAGGTCCTGGAGATCCTCAACGAGGTGCTGACGGGCGAGCTCACCGCCATCAACCAGTACTTCATCCACGCGAAGATGTGCCACAACTGGGGTTACGAGCGCCTGCACAAGAAGGTGCGCGCCGAGTCCATCGACGAGATGCGGCACGCCGAGGCGCTCATCGAGCGCGTGCTGTACCTCGACGGCGTCCCCAACCTGCAGCGGCTCTGGAAGCTCGCCGTTGGGCAGACCGTCAAGGAGCAGCTCGAGGTCGATCTCAACCTCGAGAAGCTCGCCATCGAGCGCCTTAACCGCGGTGTCGAGCTCGCCCGCAGCGTCGCCGACAACGGCAGCCGCGAGCTGATGGAGCGCATCCTCGTCTCCGAGGAAGAGCACGCCGACTGGCTCGAGGCACAGCTTACGCTCATTGCGCAGGTCGGTGAGCCGAACTACCTCGCGCAGCAGATCAAGCACGAAGAGTAGATCGTCCGACCATGCGTTTCGGCACGCGCGCCGAGCTGAGCGCGTGGCTCGAGGCGCATGGTCTCTCGCACGTCGAGAGGATCTCGCTCGAGGCTGCGGCGTCTCGGCTCGATGAGAGCCTGTGGTCGCGGCTCGCGGCAATCACGAGCTCGGCCGGGTCTCGACGGTTGCTCGTCGAGCTCGTCACCGACGAGGGTAACGCCGGCTGGGAGCCGCGCCTGGTCGAGGCGGCCGCGCGCGTGCTCGACGATGCGCTGCGCGACGCCACCTGCGCGCGCGCGGATGTCGCCCGGTTGGCGCCGCCCGAGGGCCCGACCGCGCTCGAGCTGCACGGTCGGCTTCTTCGCCTCCGGGAGACGTTTCCACCGTCGGTGGCGCCGCGTGTGAAGCTGCCCGCGCTACAGGTCGAGCCCACCGGCTTCCGCATGGAGGAGCCGCAGCCGTACGCGAGCGAGCGCGGCGTCTTCGTGCGGCCGGTGGTGCAGCTCGTGATCGACGATGCGGCGCCCTCCGTCACGTGCACCTGCGGCCTCGCGCCGTGCGTGCACCGTCTCGCGACGATCGATGCCGCGCTCGCGTGGCTTCACGGTGCGGCGGAGCCCCTCTTGCGCGAGCTCGCGCGCCCGAGCTGGGAGCGGACCCTGCGCGAGCTGCAGGAGGTGCTGGACGACGAGGCGCCTGCACGGGGCGTCGAGCTGATCTTCCGGCTGCGCGTCGTCGACGAAGCGGTCGAGGTCGAGGCGTGGGTTCATCGCCACGGCAAGGAAGGCCAGCGCGGCGCGGGCAAGCGCACGACGAAGCGCGCGCTGCTCCTTGAGCATGGGCCGCGCCTCGCGCCCGAAGATGCCAAGATCGCATCGCTGCTGTCCGACGGTGTCGCCTCGCGTGCGCTGCTGGAGTCGCTGATCGCGCACCCGCGGCTCGTGCTCGCAGACGATCCGGAGCGCATCGTGCGGATCGATCGAGCAACCATCGGGCTCGTTGCGGAGGCGCGCAACGGTGCCGTGCGGGTGACGGCCGGGCTCGAGGGCGCGCCGCTGCCACCATCGCTGCTCGAGCGCGCGCGCAGGGGTCGGCCCGACGACGTGCTCTTCGTCTGGGACGCGGGTCGACTGACGCTCCTCGACCTGCAGGTGGAGTTGCGCGCACTCCTGCGTGTCCTCGCGCGCAACGGCGAGCTGTTCCCTGCGGCGGCGCAACCGGCGCTCATCGACTCCCTCTCACGCTGGGCGCAGCGCGTGCCCGTGGTGCTGCCGCGCGGTCTCATGGGCGAGCAGGTGCCCGTCGATACGCGGCCCGTGGTGCGGCTCACGCAAGAGGGCGACGAGGTGCTCGTCGAGGTGCTCGCGCGTCCGCTACCCGAGGCCGCGACGTTCGTGCCGGGCCACGGCGCACGTGATGTGCACGTGCGCCGCGGCGACCGGGCGCTGCACGCGGTGCGCGATCTCGAGCGCGAGCGGCGAGCAGCGCAGGCGCTCATCGATACCCTGCCGCTGCGAGCGGGGCAGGTGCGGCCGTTTGCGTGGCGGTTCGACGACGTGCAGGACGTGCTCGCGCTCGTCGCAGCCTGCGCGGAGCAAGCGCCGCAGCCCGAGCTGGTGTGGGTCGGCACGCCGTTGCGCATCGTGGGTCGCGCGCGCGCCGAGGCGCTCAAGGTCGCGGTCGTGCGCAAGCGCGAATGGTTCGGTGTGCTCGGCGGTCTCAGCGTCGCGGGCGAGCGCGTGGAGCTGGCGCGGCTGCTCGAGGCGGCGCGCAAGAAGCAGCGCTGGGTGATCAGCGAGTCGAAGTCGTACCTCGAGGTGACGAAGGAGCTGCACAAGCTGCTCGGCGCGCTGTCGGACCACGCCCGCGTCAAGGGGCACAGCGTCGAGATCGGCGCGGCCGCGATCCCGTCGCTGCATGCGCTCGCGCACGCCGGCGCGTCGATCGATCCGGACGAACGTTGGCGGGAGCTATCGTCGCGCATCCAGGCGGCCTCGTCGGCCGCGCCCCAGGTGCCGCACACGTTGCAGGCCGAGCTGCGGCCCTACCAGCGCGATGGCTTCGAGTGGCTCGCGCGCCTCGCTGCGTGGGGCGGCGGCGGGATCCTCGCGGACGACATGGGGCTCGGCAAGACGGTCCAGGCGCTCGCGCTGCTCCTTTATCGCGCGTCCGAGGGGCCCGCGCTCGTCGTCGCGCCAACGTCGGTGGCGTTCAACTGGCGAGACGAGGCGCGCCGCTTCGCGCCGTCGCTGAAGCTGCACCTGTATGCCGACGCGCTCGATCGACAGGCGCTCCTGCGCGGGCTCGGCGCGGGCGACGTCCTCGTCGTGAGCTACGCCCTCATGACGCGCGATCTCGCGGGCCGGCGCTTTGCGACCGTGATCTTCGACGAGGCGCAGAACCTCAAGAACCCGGCGACGCGACGCGCGCGCTCGGCTCGCACGCTCGATGCGGACGCGCGCTTCGCGCTGTCGGGCACGCCGATCGAGAACCACCTCGGCGAGCTGTGGAGCCTGTTCTCGATTGTTTTCCCGTCGCTGCTCGGGCCGTGGGACGGCTTTCGCGAGCAGCACGCGCTGCCCATCGAGCGTGGCATCGATGCGGACGCAGCGGCGCGCCTCGCGCGGATCATCGCGCCGTTCCTTCTGCGTCGGACCAAGCTCGCCGTCGAGACCGAGCTCCCGCCGCGCACGGAGGTGCGCGTGCCCGTGGTGCTGTCGACCACGGAGTGGACGATGTACGAGGATGCCAGGCTCGCCACGCTCTCCGATCTGGAGACGCGGCGCTCTGTGATGAAGGAGCAGGAGCGTCGTGTCGACATCCTCGCGGCGCTCACGCGGCTGCGGCTCATGGCCTCTCACCCGCGGCTCCACGATCGCAGCTCCGACGTCGCTTCGTCCAAGCTCGAGCGATTTCTCACGCTGGTCGACGAGCTGCGCGCCGAGTCGCAGCGCGCGCTCGTGTTCAGCCAGTTCACGTCGCACCTCGCGCTCGTGCGGGAGGCGCTCGACGCGCGCGGCATTGCGTACGAGTACCTCGATGGCTCGACGCCTCGGAAGGCGCGCGAGCGCCACGTGCGCGCCTTCCAGGAAGGCCACGCGCCGCTGTTCCTCGTGTCGCTGAAGGCGGGCGGCTCGGGGCTCAACCTCACGGCGGCGACCAACGTCATCCACCTCGATCCGTGGTGGAACCCGGCCGTCGAGGACCAGGCGTCCGATCGCGCGCACCGCCTCGGACAGACGAAGCCGGTCACGATCTATCGCCTCGTCGCGCTCGGCACGATCGAGGAGACGATGGTCGGCCTGCATGCGCACAAGCGCGCACTCGTCGACACCGTGCTGCGGGAGACGGCGCGCGTCGGCAAGGTCAGCGCGTCCGACCTGCTCCGGCTGCTCGCGCGCTGAGCCCGGGGGGCGTCGCGGGCGGAGTGTCGGACAAAGTCGGCTTGCCTCCGTTGCTGCCCTGAGGCATGACTTCTTCATGGCCGCCATCAAGTCGTACAAGGAGTTCTGGCCCTACTACGCTGGCGAGCACGCGCACCCACTGTGTCGTCGCCTGCACTTCGTCGGCACGACGATCGTGGTGGCGCTCGCCGTCCTTGCCATCGTCACGCGGCACTACTGGCTGTTCGCGATGATGCCCGTCGCCGGCTATGGCTTCGCGTGGGTCGGTCACTTCGGCATCGAGAAGAACCGCCCCGCGACGTTCACGTATCCGTTCTGGTCGATCGGCTCCGACTTCGTGCTGTGGTGGAAGATGGCGACGTTCCAGATGGATGCGGAGCTCGTGAAGCTCGGCATCACGTGGGTCCCGCCGGCGTCGCGTCAGCCGCGCCGTGCCTGAGCGTGCTGGACAACCATGCCGTCGCATCGTGCAGCCGCTCCGACCGGTGTCGGGCGCACGACTGATGAGAGGGCGCGGAGCATCACGCGCTGTCGAAGAACGCGCGTCGGTGACGCAGCGCGGATGGCGAGCCGAGGGAGAGCCTAGCTCGCGGCGACGACCATCCGTTGCAGCGGCTGGAACTGCTCCTCGACGAGGCGAGCGTACAAGCCACGACGGCGCACGAGCTCGTCGTGGGTTCCCCGCTCGACGATGCGGCCCTGATCGAACACGAGGATCTGGTCCGCGCGGATGACGGTGGAGAGGCGGTGCGCGATCGCGAGCGTGGTGCGACCGCGAGTGAGCGGCTCGAGCGCAGCCTGCAGCAGGCGCTCGGAGACGGAGTCGAGCGCGGAGGTCGCCTCGTCGAGCAGCACGACGGGTGAGCCCTTGAGCAGCACGCGCGCGACCGCGATGCGCTGGCGCTCGCCACCGGACAGCTTGTAGCCGCGCTCGCCGACGACGGTGTCGTAGCCGAGCGCGAGCTCCGCGATGCGGTCGTGGATCTGCGCGGCCTTCGCGGCGTCGACGACCTCGTCGTCAGTGGCGTCGGGGCGCGCGTAGCGGAGGTTCTCGCGGATGGTGGAGTGGAAGAGGTAGGTCTCCTGCGACACGAGGCCGATGGCGTCCGCCACCGATGACAGCTCGAGCTCGCGCAGGTCGTGTCCGTCGAGCGTGATCTTGCCGCTCTGTGGATCGTACAGGCGCGCGATCAGCTGGATGGCGGTGCTCTTGCCCGCGCCCGAGGGGCCGACGAGGGCGGTGAGCCGACCCGGCGGTGCGACGAACGAGACGCCGGCGAGCGCGGGGCGGTTGGCGCCGTCGTAGGTGAAGTGGACGTCGTCGAACGCGACCTCGCCCGTGGCCTTCGGGAGCGCGAGCGGGCCGTCTTCGATCTCGACGGGCAGATCGAGATACTCGAAGATGCGATCGAAGAGCGCGAGCGAGCTCTGCACCTGGACCTGCACGCTGAAGAGACGCGACAGCGGGAAGAACAGCCGGTTCTGCAGCGTCACGAACGCGATAATGGAGCCGAGCGTGAGGTGCCCCGCGTCGAGCTCCTTGCCGCCGAGGAAGTAGATGGCCGCGGGCGCGACGGCCCAGAAGGTCTGCGTCATCACCCAGAAGACCTGCGCGATCATCGTCTTCTTCAGCTCGAGGCGCATGAGCTCGCGCGTGGTCTCGTCAAAGCGGTCGAGCTCGCGACGCTGCCGTCCGAACGTCTTGGTGAGCAGCGCGCCCGAGACGCTGAGCGTCTCCTCGAGCAGCGACGCCAGATCGGCCACCTTGGCCTGCGACTCCTTCGACAGCGCGCGCCTGAGGCGCCCGGCCTTGCGCGTCGGGTAGATGAACAGCGGGAGCATCACGAGGCACACGCACGTGAGGCGCCAGTCCATCGCGAGCATCAACGCGACGGTGGTGACGACGATGACTGCCGCATTGAGCAGCTCGCTCGCCGTGTTGGTGACGAGGTCCTGCACGCCGGTGACGTCGGAGGTGACACGCGACAGAATCTCGCCGGAGCGCGTGTCGGTGAAGAAGCGCAGCGACATGCGTTGGAGGTGCGTGTACATGCGCACGCGCAGCGAGAACATCATCTTCTGCCCGACGGCGGTGGACAGCCACGTCTGCGCGGTGTCGATGAGGCCGGACAGCACCGTCATGGCGATCATGCCCAGGCAGAGCAGCATGAGCAGGTGCATGTCGTGCTCGGGGAGCGCGCGATCGATGATGCTGCGCACGAGCAGCGGCGAGACGAGCCCCGTGATGGAAGCGATCGCGCCGGTGAGCGTGACGAGCCCGGCCGCGCGCCAGTGCTCGCGGAACAGCCGAGCGACGCGTCCGAGCGTGGCGGACTTCGTCATCCGTCCGCCAGCCAGTCTGTCGGCCTGAGCCAGGTCTGCAGGGCGGTCTCGTCGGTGCCCTCGTCGAAGCGTGCGTCGTACTGCCACCTCACGAGCGGAGGCAGCGACATGAGGATGGACTCGACGCGACCGTCGGTCTTGAGGCCGAAGATGGTGCCGCGATCGTAGAGCAGGTTGAACTCGACGTAGCGACCGCGACGGAGGAGCTGGAACTGACGCTCGCGCTCCCCGTGCGCGTCGTTGCGACGGCGCTCGACGATGGGCAGGTA
Source organism: Polyangia bacterium (assembly GCA_039923495.1). GTDB lineage: Bacteria > Myxococcota_A > Polyangia > Palsa-1104 > Palsa-1104 > JBDTCO01. The sequence continues at coordinate 15,139 of JBDTCO010000252.1, read as the reverse complement.
GGCATCGAGAAACGCGTCTCCGCACTGCTGCACGAACGCGAAGGTCTGCTCGGTGTCACCGACGAGGTGATCGAAGAAGATGCCGCCCGTGCCGCGGGTCTCGCCACGGTGGGGCAAGAAGAAATACTCGTCGCACCACGCCTTGAACCTCGGGTAGTGCGCAGGATCGTGCGCATCACAGGCGGCCTTCCAGGTGCGATGGAAGTGCTGCACGTCCTCCTTCACGGGGTAGTACGGCGTGAGGTCCGCGCCGCCGCCGAACCACGTGGCGCTGCCACGACGAAGGCAGCGAAAGTTGGCGTGCACCGTCGGGATGCGCGGCGAGCGCGGGTGCAGCACGAGCGAGATGCCCGTGGCGACGAACGAGAGTCCATCGCCCGGCATCGAGCCCGCGAAGTCGGGGCGCAGCTCGCCATGCACGAGCGAGAAGTTCACGCCGGCCTTCTCGAACAGCGTGCCGCCCTCGAGCACGCGGCTCCGTCCCCCCCCGCCGCCCGCGCGGTCCCAGCGATCCTCGACGAAGCGCGCGCTGCCGTCGGCGGCCTCGAGCGCCGTGGTGATGCGGTCCTGCAGGGCCTGGAAGTAGTCGGCGGCGCGCGTCTCGATCATGAGCGGGTCATCGTAAGCATCTCGACGACGTGGTGCACCGCGGAAATTGCGCGGAATCGAAGGCTTGGTACTCTGTTGGCTCATGCGCGTGACCTTCTGGGGCGTCCGAGGCTCGGTACCCACGCCAGGACCGCGCACGGTGCGGTACGGCGGCAACACGTCGGCGATCCAGGTCGTTTTGATGGACGGCACGTGCGTGCTGCTCGATGGTGGCACCGGCCTGCGCGAGCTCGGCCGCGCGCTCGACGGCATGCCGACGCTGCCGACGTTCCACCTGCTCATCACGCACGTGCACTGGGATCACGTCCTTGGGGTGCCGTTCTTCTCGCCGCTGTACCGCGCCGACACGAAGATGGTGTTCCACCCGGTCGGTGGCGATCGCGCCAAGCTGTACGGCCCCGAGCATCTCTTCGACGGTCGCCGCTTCCCGCTGCGGCTCCACCAGGTGCCGTGCCAGATCACGCGTGCGAAGGTCGACGGTCCGCTCGATGCGCGCACCATCGGCTCCGCGCGGCTCACGGCGATCGGCCTCAACCATCCGGGTGGCTCCACTGGCTACCGCCTCGACGACGCGGACGGCAGCTCGCTCGTGCTCTACACGGACAACGAGCTCGTGCCGCCGGGAGCGTCGCACGTCGATCCGCCGATCTCGATGGAAGCGCTGTGCGACTTCGCGCGCGGTGCGTCGCTGCTCGTGCACGACGCGCAGTACATCGAGTCTGACCTCCCGCAGAAGCTCGGCTGGGGACACTCGGTGGTGCCCGCGGTGCTCGAGCTCGGGCGCATGTGCGAGGTCCGCGCGCTCGCGCTGTATCACCACGATCCCGATCGCGACGACGACACGCTCGCGGCGATCGACGAGGCGTCGGCCACGTGGTGGTCCGAGCATGTAGGCCAGGGCGTGGCGTTCGTCGCACGCGAGGGCCTGTCGCTCGACGTCCGTCGCGACGGCGTCAACGCGCTCTGAGGTTGCCCGCCTCGTGCGGGGCACGTCCCGGACGGCTCCCGTCGATCAGGGCGTGACCGTCACCGTCAGCACACCGCTGCGCCAGCCGATCCCGCCGCGGTCGTCGCGCAGCACGGCCCAGAAGCGTACGTCGCCCGGCAGCGCCGTCTTCCACTTCGTCGTCGCCTCGGTGGAGGGCATCTTCGTCGCGCAGTCGGCCTGCGAGCTGCAGCCGTCCGGATCGAACGTGGAGCGTCCACCGTCGATCGCGCCACCGTTGGTGAGCCACGACAGCGAGAGCGCCTCGTAGTCACCGTCGACGAGCTCGGAGGCATCGTCGGCACGGGTCGCGTGTAGCGTCGCGCTCTTCGTCGGGATCGCGATGGTGCTCGTGCCATCGAGCGCCTCGAACGTGCCGTCGGCGAGCGTGAGATCGAGGGCGGCGAGCGTCGGATTCGCGTTGATCGTCGTCCCGATGGACACGCGCTTGTACGCGATGACGCAGTGGTCGGGCTCGGTCGGCAGGCCTTGGTTCGCGAGCGTGTCGAGGTAGCAGCGCGTCGCATCACCGGTGTCCGCGGTGACATACGTGACGAGCAGCTCGCCCGCAGACAGCAGCGCGGACGTCGGCGTGACGGTGGTGGTGGCGTCGGTGCCGAGCGTGCACAACGTGCCATCCTGCGTCGCGCCGCACGCGGGTGGCAGCGCGCTGCCGGAGAGCTCGCCGAAGCCGCAGGGCCGCGTGGACGTCGCGCCCGGATCGACGTGACAGCTCAACCACAGGTACGACGGCGCACTCGCTCCCACGGTGAGCGTCCGCAGCGTCGTCGTCTGCTCGGGCGCGACGGTCGCGGGCTCCGCCTGGATACCGAGCACGCGCAGCTTGTCGACGAAGCTCTGGACGGGAAGGTTGCTGCTGCAGCCCCCCAGCCCCGGGACGACCAGCGCGGCGAGTAGCCACGACGCGCGGCGCATCGTCAGCGGGGCAGCTCGAACGTCCACGTGTAGGCCTGGATGACGTACGCGGCAGGTTTGCCATCGGTGCCGATGGCCGGCTTGAAGTGGCACTTGTGACGGAGCGCGTGAATCGCGGCCTGATCGAGCCCGTGACCGAGGCCGGACAGGAGCTTGATGTCGTGCACCTTGCCCGTCTCGTCGAGCTCGACCTTGAGCTTCACCTCGCCCTCGATGCCGAGCTGCTCGGCCTCGGGGGGATAGCTCACCATGCGCGCGCAGGCGTCGCCGTCGATCTCGGGGAGCGTCTTGATGTAGATGTCGCTCTTCGGCGAGTACACGTTGGGCGCACCCGCGGTGCCCGTACCCGACGTCGGCCTGGTGATGCCTGGCGGCGCCTTGCTGTTCGGATCTCCGCCGGGATTGTTCGTGCCCGCGCGGACCGCGACGTCGTTCGCGGTGGCCGTATCGTTCGGATCGAGGTTGAACGTCGGAGGTGGCGGAACGTCGGGTGTCTTCGGCGGCGGCTCGGGTGTCTTCGGCGCGGACGACTGGATCGGCGCTGCCACGTGCTTGACCGTGGGAATGACCTTCGGTGGCTCGGGCAGCGGCTCGGGCGGCTTCGGGGGCGTGAGCACCGGCTCGGGCGGCTTCGGCGTCTGCACGATCTCGACCTCGACGCGCGACGACTTGTGAACCTTCGAGATCGGCACGGAGACGAGCACCCACGCGATGATCGCGTGGAGCCCGAGCGCGCCGAGCGCGGCGAGCATATCGATACGACGGAACACCCTGATGGACCCCGGCTACGCCTTCGCCTTGGGTCAGGTCGGGTCGGTGTTCAGCGCGAACTTGGTGACGTTGAGCTGCTTCACGACATCGACGATGTGCACGACGTCGCCGTACGCGATGCCCTTGTCCGCCGAGATGACGGCCTGGAGCTCTTTGTTCTTCGCCACCATCGGCGGGACCATTGCGCGCAGCTTGCCCTCGTCGGTCTTCTCGCCGTTGACGTAGAGATCGAAGCCCGCGTCGGTGCGCTGGAGCGTGATGGAGAGCGTCGTCTTCGGGGTGTCCGGATCGGCGGTCGCAGCCTTCGGCAGGTTCACCTTGATGGACGGCGTGCTCACGAGCTTCGGGACCGTGATCATGAACACGATGAGGAGCACGAGCACGATGTCGACGAGCGGTGTGACGTTGATGTCGGCGATGATGCTGTCGCCACCCTCGTCGGTGTATGCGGCGCCGCCGGCCACTACTTCACCCCGGCGCGGCGCTCGCTGTCCTTTGCATCGTTGACACCGCGTCCGCCGATGCGCGAGTGCAGCTCCGTGAGGATGGTGTGCGCGAGGTTGTCGACGCCCGACATCGTGGCGCGCACGCGGCGGTTGAAGACGTTGAACGCGACGACGGCCGGGATGGCGACCAGGAGGCCGATGGCGGTGGCGACGAGCGCCTCGAAGACGCCGGACATGACGGCGTTGGCTGCCTCGCCGCCGCCACCCGTCGCGGTGAGATCGTGCGACGCCTTGATGATGCCGAGGACGGTGCCGAACAGCCCGATGAACGGCGTGTTGTTGCCGAGCGTACCGAGCACCGCGAGGTTTCGTTCGAGCTTGAGCCGCTCGACGGCCTTGGTGGCCAGCATGGCCTCACCGACCGCGTCGGGACCGTAGTCGATCTCCTCGAGACCCGCCGCAGCGACGCGCTCCTCGACGGTGCTCGTGTCCTTGAGGCGAGCGCGCGCGCCGGCGACGTCGCCCTTGCGGATGAGGCGCTTGATCTCCTCGGCGAGCGGGCCCGAGTCGACGCGGTGCGTGGCGAAGTAGTAGGCGCGCTCGATCATGATCGCGATCGAGATGATGGACAGCGCGATGAGGACCCAGAGGACCCACTCGGAGCCGAGGAGGGTGAAGGAGAGGAAACGTTCTGTCAGTCGCATGTGGAGCCGAGCCTCCGGAGGTGCGGGTTATACGGTGAAACGTGAGAGGTGGGAACCTGTCCTACATCGAACGGACGTGGTCGCGATCCGGTTTGACGCGCCATGTGCAAAAAGGTTGCATCAGGGTCGCGTGAGCTCCTCCACGAGCACCGTCGCGTAGGCGCCGCTCGGCAGCGAGAATGCGAGCCGCAGCGTCGCCGGCTCGGTGCCGACCGCGAGCTCGACGTCCTCGATCGGGACCGTCAGTGGCCTGCGTGTGCCCTCACCCAGCGGCCCCATGCGGCCAAAGTCCTCGGCCGTGACGCCGGCTGCGGTGAGGACCGCCTCCTCGCGCGCGAAAGAGGGCGAGCCCGTGGTCGGTGAACGCATCGCGCTGCCGAACATCGGGCCCGTGACATCGAGCGCGCCGTCGGACAGGCGCTGGCTCGCGTCCGCTTCCTCGGCCGTCGTGGGCGAGAAGAGGCCACCCGAGTCGCGCTTGCGCAGCACGTCGCCCGGCACGAGCGCGCGCAGGAGGCGGTCGCCGAGGCGTGCGTCGAGGTAGGCGTTGAAGAGCTCCGACTGGAACGCGCTCACGAGCAGGCGCTTCTCTCCGCGACCGATCCGTTCCGAGCTGCGTGGCAGCGCCTCACCCTTGACGAGCGCGCGGCCGCGGGGCGCGTTGTCGCCGCGTGCGCCGAAGCGCTGCGCACCGAAGAAGTTGGGCAGGCCGGTGCCTCGCAGCGCGTCGAGGATGGCGGTGGCGCGCACGACGGCCTCGTCTGGCGGGCAGCGCAGGCCCCGCAGCGTGAGGATGAAGCGGTTGCCGCGGAGGTGACCCGTCCGGAGCTTGTTGCCGTGGCGTGCGGCCGACAGCACGTGCCACTTCTCACCGCGCAGCGCGGACGCAGCGACGGGATCGACGTCGGGCAGCGACAGCCACTGGCGCGACACGGCCTGGCGATCCTTCATGCCCGCGGCGCCGACCGTCTCGCGCGGCACGCCTGTTGTTTTGCACAGCGCGTGGATGAGCTCCTCGGTGGTGAGCCCGCGCTTCTCCACGAACACGAAGGTGTGCGTTCCCTCACCCGACGGCAGGTACGCGGGCTGCTCCTCGACGATGAAGTCCTCGGGCGTGGTCTTGACGACGCCACCCGTGTTCGCAAGCTCGGGAAAGAGTCGTGCTCGCACGCGGTCCCGGATAGCGCGACGCCACCATGACGTCAATGTCGGTACCGTGCTCGCGATGTCGCGGACGCCATGGATGCGAGGTCGCAATTCCGGAGGCTTCCAGCCCGGCCCCGGCGTTGCAGAATGGACGATGCATGAAATCACTCGTGCTCGCGGGGCTCGCCCTTCTCGCCGGCTGTCAGACCTCCGCGCTCGTCGACGACGTCGACCTGAGCCTCGACTTCTCTCCGCTCACCGGACCTTCGGACGCGCTGCACACCCCGTACGTCGCCGGTGCGCAGTTCAACGTGTGGATCGAGGCCAATCACGGCGACATCCACGGCTGGAGCATCGTCAGCGAAGATCCGACCATCCTCTCCGTCGGCGCGTTCGACGCCGCGACCAACGATGGCTACGCGCCGGCGGTCGCAGTGCGCGCGGGCGACACGCGCCTCGTCATCATCGACTACAATGGCCTCACGCGACACACCCACGACGTCAGCGTGAAGGTCCCCGATCGCATCGACGTGCTCGCGCACGGACCGCTCCTGCTCGGCGACGAGACGGACGCCGTCGTCAGCTCGCCGCAGATCCTGACCGGTGGCACCGCGACGTTCCTCACCGAGCCGTACGCCGAAGGAGATCGCCTCTACGGCAACCACGCGCTCTCCGTCGTGCCGCACGCCGGTTCGACAGCCATCGTCGAGCACACGTCGTTCCTCGAGGATCGCGACTGGCTCGCCATCACGGCCGACGCCGAGCCGGGGGCGTCATCCGTCGACCTCGTGGTCGCGGGCCAGACCATCCGCACGCTACCCGTCGAGGTGGTCGATGACTCGGTCATCACCTCGATGCAGCTCGTCGGCGAGAGCGAGAAGCACCGTCACTCGAAGGAGTCGCTCGTGGTCGTCGCCGAGGCGTCGTCGGCCGGCGGACCTGTCTACGGCGTCACGTACGACTTCACGGTCGACGGGCAGGCGCAGGCCGCCGACGGCGACGTCTACCGCTACACCTACGACAAGCACGACGACGTGATGCTCGAGGCCTCCCACGGCACGCTCGCCGACGGCGTGCTCATCCACTCGTCGGGCGGCTATGTCAGCTCGACGAACGCTACCGGTTGCTCTGCCGCACCGGGTAGCGTGACGACGCCTTGGGCGCTCTTTTGCGTGGGGGCCGCGATCGTCGCGAGCCGTCGCCGTCGCTACTTCGAGATGTCGAGGTAGATGCGGGCGCTCTTGTTGTCGGGGTCCTCCGCGAGGATGGACTCCCACTCGACGCGCGCCTCGGCGTTGCGCCCGAGCGAGTAGAGCGTGACCCCGAGGTTCACGCGCGCGGGGAAGTAGCGCGGCGACTGCGCCTTGCATGCCTGGAACTCGGCGAGCGCGCCGTCCTTGTTGCCGGCATCGCGAAGCGTCGACGCGAGCTTGTTGCGCAGGTCGACGAACGTCGGGCACAGCGCGAGTGCTTTCTCGTACTCGTGCTTCGCCTCGTCGAGCATGCCGAGGCCGACGTACGCGTCGCCGGTGGCGGCGTGCATGTTGGCGACCTTGCCCTTCGCGAACGGATCGAGGTAGCGCGGCTCGGCGCGCGAGGTCTCGATGGCCTTCGCATAGATCTCGCGGGCCTCGACATAGCGGCCGAGGTCGTTGAGGGTGACGGCGAGGTTCAGCGCAGCCTCGGTGTAGCGCGGGTTCACCGAGAGCGCGTCCTTGAACGCGTGCTCGGCCTGCGCGAAGCGCGACGCCGAGTGGTGGATGACACCGAGCATGTTGAACATGTCGGCAAAGCCTCGGTGCTCGCGCACGATCTGCTCGAGCAGCGGCGCGGCCTTGTCGTACTCGCGCGCCTCGTAGTGCTCGCGGGCGAGGTGCATGTTCTGGCGGAGACGATCGTCCATCGTGGGTATGGGCTCCTCGGCTACTGCGCGCCAGCCGGCGGCGGCGTGTTGTTCTGCGGTGCAGGCGACGTGGTGGCTGGTGACGTGGGCGTGCCCGAGCTCGCGGCCGGATTGCTCGCCCCGCTGTCGGGCGGGAGCAGGCCCGCGTTCGGATCGCGCTTCTTCGGATCGCCCTTGTCGGGGCCATCGACGAGGTTCGGGAAGCGCTTGTCGATGAACGCGACGTAGAGCCGCGCCTTCTCCGCGCGGTAGTCACTTGCGTGCTCGGCGGCGAGCTTGACGAACGTGCGGCGCGCCTCGAGCGGCTTGTCGAGCGCCATGTACGTGCGACCGAGCAGCAGCAGCGTCTCGGGCTCGCGACGCGCGCCGGGGTACTTGTTGACGACCCCCTCGAGGCGACCGATCGCCGCGTGCGGCCTGTTGAGCCGGAGGTAGAAGTTGGCCACGTAGAGCTCGTGGTCAGCGAGGCGACGCACGCACTCGTCGTGCATCTTCTCGGCCTTGCCGCGGTACGGGCTCTCGGGATACGTCTCCATGTACGCGCCGAGCTCGCGCAGCGCGTCGATGACCGGCGCCTGATCCTTCTCGTACGACGGCGGCATGATGAACCAGTCGGAAGGGATCTGCTTGTAGTGACCCTCGCCGATGCGATACGCGGCGTAGCCGTCCTCGACGCGCTCGTGGTGAGGATGGGCGCGGATGAAGGCCTTGTAGTCGTCGATGGCCTCGATCCACTTTTCGCGACCCATCTCGGTGTCGGCGATGCCGAGCTCCGCGAGCGTTGCCCAGCGCGTGAACGCGAACTTGTTCTTGATGTGCTGGAAGTACTGCTCTGCGTCGATCCAGTTGCCCGACTTCAGCTGCTTGAGGCCGTAGTCGTAGTTCCGCTCCGCGGTGGGGTAGTAGGTCGGCGCGCTGCGAAAGATGTTCGACGAGCTGTCGGAGCACGCGGACAGGCCCACGCACGCGGCACACAAGGCGACCACGGTGACGGCCTCGGAGATGTACGCGCGCAGCTTCATCGACGGGCGCATCCTCCTTTGCACGGCTGGACCTGTCAACGGCCGGACGGGGTTGTCTTGCCGCTGCGAAGGACGACGTGCTACCCCGTCACCATGGCTGGCGCGATGACAGACGACGAGAGGCACGTCCGCTCCGAGGAGCACCTGGCTGAAAAAAAGCCGGTCGACGCGCTGCCGGGTCCGGCTTGAGCGCGCCCCGGCCGCTGTCGGACTTCCGGGCGGAGTTTCCCGCGCTCGATCGCTCGACGTACATGGTGTCGCACTCGCTCGGCGCGATGCCGCGCCGCGCCGCCGCCGACCTCGCCGAGTTCGGTCGGCTGTGGGTCGACGATGGCATCCGCGCGTGGGACACGTGGATCCCCGAGATCGTGGAAGCGGGCCGTCGCGTGGGTCGCATCATCAACGCGCCCGACGGCACGATGTCGATGGCGACCAACGTCTCGCAGATCCAGGCGCTGCTCGCGTCGTGCTTCGACTACCGGCCGGGCAAGAACAAGGTCGTGTACTCGGAGCTCGAGTTCCCGACGGTGAGCTACGTGTGGTGGGAGGAGCAGCGCCGCGGCGCGAAATGCGTCGTCGTGCCTTCACCCGATGGCATCCACCTCGGCATCGAGCGCTTCCTCGCCGCCATCGACGCGGAGACGCTGGTCGTGCCGCTGTCGCACGTGCTGTTCCGCAGCTCGACGATTACCGAGGTGGAGCAGGTCGTGGCGCGGTGCAAAGAAGTCGGCGCGATGATCATCCTCGACTGCTACCAGTCCACGGGCACGGTCCCCATCGACGTCCAGGCGCTCGGAGTCGACTTCGCGTGCGGTGGCTCGGTGAAGTGGCTGTGCGGCGGTCCGGGCGCGGGCTACCTCTACGTGCGCCCCGACCACCAGGACCTCGCGCCGCGCAACACGGGCTGGTTCGGTCACGAGCATCCGTTCGCCTTCACGATGCCGGAGCAGCACTACGCGAAGGGCTCGTGGCGCTTCCAGGCCGGCACGCCCGCGATCGCGGCGCTCTATCAAGCGCGCGCCGGCGTGCAGACCGTCACCGAGGTCGGCGTCGCGCGCATCCGCGCCAACTCGCTGCGCATGACCCAGCAGATCGTGTGGGCGTGCGACCAGGCGGGCTACACGCTCAACACGCCTCGCGAGCCCGAGCGCCGCGGTGGCACCATCTGCTTCGACTTCGTCGGTGCCGACAAGGTCACCGTCGAGCTCAACCGCCGCGGCTACTTCTGCGATCATCGCCCCGGGTGCGGCATCCGCATCTCGCCGCACTTTTACACGACCGACGAAGAGGTCGGCCGTTTTCTCGAGCAAGTCGCGATGCTGAAGAAGGAGCTCCCGTAATGGCCGTCACGCTCGTCAACCCGCCCGAGCTCGCGCGCGCACGTGGCTTCTCGCACGCCGCGGTGGGGCGCGGCGCCTTCGTCGCGCTCGCCGGTCAGATCGGCTGGGACAAGACGTCGAGCCTGGTGTCCACGGACTTCGTGGTGCAGTTCGAGCAGGCGCTCGCCAACCTGTGCGTCGCGCTCGCCGCTGCCGGTGGTGCGCCGAGCGACATCATGTCGCTGCGCATCTACGTGGTCGACAAGCGCGAGTACGCCACGCGCCTCACCGACGTGGGGATCGCCTACCGCAAGCACCTCGGCAAGCACTACCCCGCGATGGCGCTCGTGGAGGTGTCCGACCTGCTCGAGCCCGGCGCGCGCGTCGAGATCGAGGGGCTCGCGGTCATCGCCGACGAGGTCGCGAAGTGATCGCCACCAAGACGTTTCGCTATGCGGTCGAGGAACGCATCGCGACCATCACGCTCGATCGTCCGGACGTGCTGAACGCGCTCACGTTCGAGGTCTACGCCGAGCTGCGCGACACCTTCGTCGCGCTCGAGGATGAGCCCGGCGTCGACGTCGTCGTCATCACCGGCGAGGGGCGCGGCTTCTGCTCCGGCGGGAGCGTGCACGAGATCATCGGGCCGCTCTTCGACATGACGCCGGTGCAGCGCATGGCGTTCACGCGCATGACCGGCGCGCTCATCGGTGCGATCCGCAAGCTGCGCAAGCCCGTCGTGTGCGCGCAGAACGGTGTCGCCGCGGGTGCCGGCGCGGTCATCGCGCTCGCCTGCGACTTCCGCGTGCTCTCCGAGCGCGCGAAGACGTCGTTCCTCTTCGTGAAGGTCGGCCTCGCGGGCGCGGACATGGGCGCCGCGTGGCTGCTGCCACAGATGGTCGGCCTGTCGCGCGCGACGGAGATCCTCATGCTCGGCGAGCCTCTCGGCGCCGAGCAGGCGCTGCAGCTCGGGCTCGCGCACCGCGTCGTGCCGCCGGAGCGCGTACTCGAGGAGGCCAGATCGCTCGCGCGTCGCCTCCAGCAGGGGCCACTGTTCGCGCTCGGCATGACGAAGGAGATGCTCAACCGCGAGCCTGGCATGGCGCTCGAGGAAGCGCTCGAGGCCGAGGCGCAGGCGCAGCAGATCTGCATGGCCTCGCCCGACTTTCGCGCCGCCTTCGAAGCGTTCTCGAAGAAAGAGACGCCGGTCTTCAATCGTTGAGAGGCGGACCTTCCCGACGAGCCTCCCCTCTCCGCGCGTTGGTCGCGCGAGAAAGTAAACCGTGCCCCAGCTCGAAGCTCGTCACGTAACGCTCGCAAGCGAAAGTCGCGCGGTCCTCGCCGATGCGGCGCTGCACGGCGCGCCGCTCCAGGTCCTCGCGCAGCTCGCCCTGCGCGGCCTCCTGCGCGCATGTGTGCCTGCCGCGTACGGCGGGCTGCGCGAGGCTGTCGAGATGCGCGATCTCGTCGTGCTCCGCCTCCTGCTCGGTGAGCTCTCGCCGCTCGCGGACACCATGTTTGCGATGCAAGGGCTCGGCAGCTACCCCGTGCAGCTCGCGGGGAGCGAGGCGCAGAAGCGCGCGCTGTTGCCCGGTGCGGCCGATGGCAGCCTCGTGTGCGCGTTCGCGATCACGGAGCCCGAGGCGGGCTCCGACGTCGGTTCGATGCAGACGCGCGCCGAGCGCCGCGGAGACGAGTGGGTGCTGACCGGCACGAAGACCTTCATCTCCAACGCGGGCCTCGCGCACCGCTACGTGCTGTTCGCGCGCACGAGCGACGATCGCAAGCGCGGGATCTCGGCGTTCGTGATCGAGGGTGATCGCGCGGGCCTCGAGGTCGAGCCGCTCAAGCTGCTCGGCGACCACCCTGTGGGCACGCTCCACCTGCGCGGCGTCATGCTGCCTGCCGCCGCGCTCGTCGGGCAGGAGGGCGACGGTCTCAAGCTCGCGCTCTCGACGCTCGACTTCTTTCGCGCCACCGTCGGTGCGGCCGCGGCTGGGATGGCGCAGCGCGCGCTCGACGAGGCGCGCGCGCGCGTGAAGTCGCGCGTGCAGTTCGGCAAGCCCATCGCGGAGCACCAGGCCACGCAGCTGGCGATCGCCGAGATGGCCGTCGACGTGCGGGCCGCGCGGCTCCTCTGTCTCGACGCCGCCGAGACCGCTGATCTGGGAGGCAACGCGCGCGACGCCGCGCAGAAGGCGGCGATGGCCAAGCTCTTCGCGACCGAGGCAGCCCAGCGCGTCGTCGATCGTGCGCTGCAGCTCTGGGGTGGTGCGGGCCTCGTCGAGGGCACGACGGTGGAGCGCCTGTATCGAGAGGTCCGCGCGCTTCGTATTTACGAGGGTACGAGCGAGATCCAGAAGCTCGTCATCGCGCGAACAGAGCTCGCTCGGACCTAGCCAGCGGCTCGTTGCGTACCCGGCCGGCGTGTCCAGCGCTCGCCCAGCAGCAGCGCTTCAGAGCACGCGCACCGAGAGCGCCACGGCGTAGCCCGCGACAAGTAGCCCACCCGCGAGCTTCCCACCGTGGCGCGACGTCGCGACCTCCGCGACCAGCGGGTACAGGCCGAGGCTCGCGAGCAGCGCGAAGAACGCCATCACGGGAGGCCGGAACAACCCCAGGCCCAGATACACCTCGTGCCCCCAGTCGAGCACGAGCCCTGCGACCAGCGCAGCCATGATCGGCGTGAGCCACGGCGCGCGTTTCGATGCGAACAGGGCGAGCGACGCCGGAAGCAGCGGCCACGCGAACACCACCGCGAGCCGCGGCGCGACGGCCTGCAGCACCGCCGCGACGATCACGGCGAGCGAGAGCAGCCCGAGCCACGTCACGCGCGCCGGCAGCTCGGTACGTCGTGCCACGAGGCGCGCGGCGAGGAGGAACGCCGACGCGACCACGAGGGCCACCGCGAGCTCGTAGCGCGCGCACGAGGCGAGCAGCTTCGCGAAGTGCGAGTACTGGCTCGGCCGCCCGACGCCGATGAGCCCGCACACGAAGAGCAGCAGCGCCGAGAGCGCGAGTAACGTCACGATGTAGACCGCGCCGCTGACGAGGCCGGCTGCGCGAGGCGTGTGGTAGTACGACGCACCGACGAGGAGCGCCGACGCCGCGACGAGCAGCCACCCGAGCCATGCGGGATACACGACGACGATCTGCGCGAACAGGTCGGCCCACGCGCGCGGCGGACCGGGTGCAGGGAGCTCGGCCGTCGACAGCACGTGCACGGCCGCGAGCGCCTGATCGCCCATGTGCTGGAGCGTCGACATCGAGAGCGCGTCGACGGTGGCGAGCGGCGTGTGGTACTGACGAGGGTCGGCGATGAACGCGAAGTTGAGGCCGGGTACGCCCGCCTGCTTGCCGACGGTGAAGTCGGTGCCGTTCGGCATGCGATCGTAGACGAACGCGGCGAACGAGCTCGTCGTGCTGTGAGGCGCCTCCTTCGCGAACGCGGCGAGCAGCGCATCCGAGCGCGCGCCCAGCTCGAAGAGGTAGGTGGGCCCGGCGCCACCACGCGCGTCGAGATTGATCATGGCGGCGAGCGTGTGCGTGAAGCCTTCATGGGCGAAGAGCTGCTTGGCACCGAGGAGGCCGATCTCCTCGCCATCCGTGAACGCGAAGACCACGTCGCGGTCAGGGGGCTGCTCGCGGAGGATGCGCGCGAGCTCGAGCATCGTGGCGACGCCTGCGCCGTCGTCCGCCGCGCCAGGGGAGTCGACCACGCTGTCGTAGTGGCTCATGACGAGAAGGGGCGGCAGCGAAGCGCCCTGACCTTTGCGCGTCGCGATGACGTTGTCGAGCGCGACGCGCGCGTGCGTACGCCGGACCTCGACGGCGTCGACATGCTGGAGGCGGGGTACGAGGCCGAGCTCGGTCAACCGCGCCACGAGGCGATCGCGCACCACGTCGTGCGCGGGCGAGCCCACGGGATGAGCTGTCGCGGCGATCCATGCGACGTCCCTGCGCGCGCGCAGCGCCGAGAAGGTCGTCGATGGCGCATCGACGGGCGCTGGCTCGGGGAGCACCTGGGCCCAAAGGGCGAGCGCGAGGCCGGCGGCGAGGGCCAGGACGAGCTTGAGCGCAGACATCGACGGAGCGTACACCCCGCCCTGATGGGCTTCTTCATTTCGTCGACATGAGCGACCATGCGCAAGGAGGCTCCGTTGCCGCACTTCGACAAGCACATCTTCATCTGCACCAACGAACGTGATCCGGGGAACCCGCGTGGCGACTGCAAGTCGAAGGGTTCCGAAGCGATCCGCAACTTCCTCAAGACGGAGCTCGGCAAGCGCGGCCTCAAGGATCGTATGCGCGCAAACGCCTCCGGCTGTCTCGACCAGTGCGAGCGGGGCATCGCCGTCGTCGTGTACCCGGAGCAGACCTGGTATCAACTCCGCACCGTCGAGGATGCGCGCGAGGTGCTCGAGCAGCACCTCGTCGGCGGGACACCCGTCGCGCACCTCGTGATGAAGCCCAAGCCGTAGATCATGTGGGTGCCGGTCGAGCGGCTCAAGCACCCGCTCTTGCCCGCGCGCTGGCCTTCCGCGGAGGACGCCGCCACATCGCGACTCTTCTCACCGGGACCGCTCGGCGCGGAGAGTCGCACGTGGATCCCCGCGATGGTGCCGTGGCGCGCGTCGGAAGCGGGCGAGGTCACGCCCGCCGTGCTCGACTGGTACCGCGCGCTGTCGCGAGGTCGACCGGGGGTGCTCGTCGTCGAGGCGACGGGGATCCGCGACGTCCCTTCGGGGCCGTTGCTGCGTATCGGAGACGATCGCCATGTGAGCGGCTTGCGTGCGCTCGTCGAGACCGTCCGCGCGAGCTCGGGCGGTCACACGCGGCTGTTCGTGCAGCTCATCGACTTCCTGCAGATGCGAAGGCGGCCGCGGCGCGACGTCTACTTTGCGCGGCACCTCGTGCTGCGCGATGCACATCGCCTCGCCGTCGGGGGTGGCGACGACGCCGAGGTGCGACGCAGGCTCGAGCTCGACGATCGTAGCCTCGATGCGCGGGAGCGGGACGCGCTCGAGCGTGGCGCTCGCGAGCGGGTGACCGACGACTCGGCTCGTGATCTCCCGCGCGAGCTGCCGCGCCTCTTCTCCGAGGCCGCGGCCCGCGCGGAGCAGGCAGGCTTCGATGGCGTCGAGCTGCACTACGCGCACGCGTACACGATGGCGTCGTTCCTCTCGGCGCGGAACACGCGCGACGATGGCTATGGCGGGCCGCTCGAGCAGCGGCTGCGGCTGCCACGCGAGGTGCTCGCCGCGGTGAAGGCGCGCGTGCGCTGCACGGTCGGGCTGC
>JBDTCO010000251.1:0-25013 GCA_039923495.1 Polyangia bacterium | reverse complement strand
GGCCAGGGCCTGCTCAACTATTTCCTGCGCGCCATCAACTGCGGCGCGATGACGCAGGACGAGTGCGAGCAGAAGACCGGCGTCACGAAGGCGGAGCTGCGCTCGCGCTCGTTCGTGAAGATCCTCGACGGCCGCCGCGGCAAGTGACCGAGGGTCAGCTCCCGCGATAGGTGGAGTAGCCGAACGGGCTGAGCAGCAACGGCACGTGGTGGTGCTCGACGGGGACGGTCACCTCGAAGGTGATCTGCACCGTGGGAAAGAATGTCGTGCGATCGCCCTTGGCGAAGTAAGCGCCCACATCGAAGGTCAGGCGATGCGCGCCGGGCTGCGGTCGCACGCCGTCTGCGAGCAGCGTCTTCACGCGGCCGTCGGCATCGGTGACTCCGCGCCCGATCTCGATGCCCTCGCGCTCGAGGACGACGGTGACGCCGGCAGCAGGTCGGCCGAGGCTGGTGTCGAGGACGTGGGTCGTGATCGCGCTCATGCGTTCTCCGGAAGGAGCTTGTCGATTCTGAGGTGGGTGATCTTGCGCTGTTCTTCCGCCGCGACCGCGAGCTCGGTCGTGGGGTCGTTGGCGAGGCGCGCGTGGAGGAGCGCCAGCAGCTCCGCGCCGGTCTTGCCGGTCGCGCACACGAGGTAGATGAAGCCGAAGCGCGCCTCGTAGGCACGATTTCCCTCGACGAGCGCGTCCTTGATGTCGTCGTCGGCGTGCGCTGCGCCGGCCTGCTCCTTGGCGTCGCTCGCGCTCGCGCGCGCGAGGTCACCGATGCGAGGGTGGTGGCTCATCGCCTCGCGGATGTCGGCGTCTCCCAGCTGCGCGAACGCGAGGTCTGCGGCGTCGTGCAGCGCGACGCGATCCGCGTGCTCGCCGCGCATCAGCGCCACCCACCGCGACGAGCCGCAGGCGAAGAGCAGCTGCGCGTCGTCGAGCCTCACGCCTGCCTCATCCAAGATCAGCCTCGCCGAAGAGGCGCATGCGCGCGACGCCGCCGTCCGGGTAGATCGACAGGCGCACGTGCGTGACGGGCTCGCGGTCTGCGATGGGGAAGACGTGTGCGGTGTGTGCCTCGAGCTTCGTCACCGGCACGAGCGAGCGCCAGTCCGACAACGACTCCGCATCGGCACCGGCGGCCGCGACGGTGCCCTCGAGCTCGCAGCGATCGGGAAAGTTGCCCTTGAAGTGCGACGTGTCGATGACCGCGCGGAGCAGCTTCCCCTTGCGGCCGAGGCGCACGATGCACCAGTCGTGGCCGGGACCGCGGCGACGCTTCGACTCCCAGCCATCGCCCATGTGCGTCGACGGGCCCGGCATGATGAGGTTGCGCTTGTCGGAGAAGAACTCGTCGGAGCACGCCAGCGCGACGGCGCCATGCTCGGCCGCGGCGAGGTCGATGACCTTGTGCTCGGCGAGCAGGCGCGGCCAGTCGGGATGCACGTCGCCGTAGACGCGGAAGCGCGCGACCCCACCGTCGGGGTAGATGTGCAGGCGGACGTGCGTGTACGTGGCCTTGTCGGCGATGGGGAAGAAGCTCTGCGCGCCGGGCTTGGTCGGCGAGTCGGCGAGGATCTCGGTCCACACGACGTCGGCATCTCCGAGGGTGGAGGCCGGGCGGTAGCCGTCGACGCGCGTGCCCTCGATGCGGCAGCTCTTCGGCGCGTTGCCGAGGAAGTGGTTGCAGTCGACCTCGAAGCCGCGGATGCGACCGGCAAGACCGAGCTTGATGATGACCCAGTCGTGCCCGCCATCGCGACGACGGCGCGACTCCCAGCCGTCCATCCACTTTCCGTTCTCGGTGTACTTGCCGACGATGAACTCGCCGCGCCCCGGTAGAAGGAGGTTCTCCTTTGCCGCGAAGAAATCATCGGAGCACGAGACGGCGCGACCGCCGAGGCGGTCTTGCGCGAGGTCGAGCAGCTTCACGAAGTCCATGGAGAGTCCTTTCAGATCAGCCGAGATAGCGGCCGCGTGCGAGCGCCGGGAAGCTGCCCGACGAGAAGACCGTGGTGCCGCGGAGGAGCGTCCGGTGCACGCGCCCCGTCACGGTGCGACCCATGTAGGGCGTGAGCTTGTGGCGAAAATAGAGGAGCTCCGGCGTGACGGTGTAGCGCTCGTCCGGATCGAGCACCACGAGGTCCGCGTCCATGCCCGGAGCGATGCGACCTTTCTGGGGCAGACGTGCGAGCGCGGCGGGCGCAGACGACATCCAGCGCGCGAGGTCGAGCAGCGAGAAGCCGCGCTCCTTCGCCTCGCTCCACACGAGCGGGAACGCGAGCTGCAGCGACGCGATGCCACCCCACGCGTGCTCGAAGTCGCCGGTGTCGCGCTTCTTGAGGGCGGGCGTGCACGGCGAGTGATCGGAGACGACGAGCTCGATGGTGCCGCGGCGCAGTCCCTCCCACAGCCGCTCGCGGTTCTCGTGCTCGCGAATGGGCGGCGCGCACTTCCACTCGGTGTGGCCGTCGGGGACGCTCTCGGCCTCGAGCGTGAGGTAGTGCGGGCACGTCTCGAGCGAGAGCGGAACACCCGCAGCGCGTGCGCGCTCCGCGTCGGCGAGCGCGTCGGCGGCCGACAGGTGCACGATGTGCGTTGGGCAGCGGTACTCGGCGGCGAGGCGCGTGACGAGCGCGACAGCGTCGACCTCCCAGCGCGGCGGCCGCGACGCGAGGAACGACGAGTAGAGGTGCGGGTCCCCGAACGAAGACGATCCCGCGGGCCCGCCCGCTCCGACATCCTCGAGCTCCGCGTGGACGAGCAACGGCGCGTTCGCGCGCGCGAGGATGGGCATTGCGGCGCGCAGGTCGGCCTCGGTCGCGGCCTGGAAGTCTTCGATCCCGGAGAAGCACAGGAACGCCTTGAAGCCACGCACGCCCGCGTCGATCATCGGCTGCAGCTCGTGTGTGTTGCCGGGGACGATGCCGCCCCAGAAGCCGTAGTCGATGTGCGCATGCGAAGCGACGGCTGCTTGCTTCTCGCGCAGCGCCACGAGCGAGGTCGTCACGGGGATGCAGTTGAGCGGCATGTCGACGATCGTCGTGACGCCGCCTGCCGCGGCTGCACGCGTCGCGGTGTCGAAGCCCTCCCATTCGGTGCGGCCGGGTTCGTTGAGGTGCGCGTGCGAGTCGACGAGGCCCGGCATCACGACGAGCTCGCCGAGGTCCTCGGCGCCGTCGAAGCGGTCCACGAGGTCGACGATCTTCTCTGCGCCCTGGTCACCATCGATGACGACGGCCCCGTCGAAGAAGCCATCCGGGGTGACGATGCGAGTGCTCCTCAGCGCGCGGGCCATCTACCTACTCGCGGATGAACTTCGCGACGGTCCAGCCCACGAGGATGATCACGGACAGCACGATCCAGCGGTGGTCCGACGCGTACGTGGCGACGGGGTAGTGGTTCGAGATCATCGTGAACACGACGGGCACGATCATGAACGAGTTGTGCTTCGAGCGCTGCTTCGCACGGTCGGCGAGCCGCTGGTCGGGCTCGCGGCCTTCCCTCATCGCGGCGAGGAGCTTGCGCTGACCGGGCAGGATCCGCATCCACACGTTGGCCGTCATGATGGTGCCCATCATCGCGCCGACGTGGATGTAGGCCGCGCGCCCCGAGAGCAGGTGCGTGAGCGCGTAGATGACACCGACGAGCAGCACGTAGCAGAGGACCGCACCGATGCGCTCGTGCTTCTTGATCGGCGACATCCAGATGAGGTCGTAGACGACCCAACCACCGACCAGCGTGCCGAGGCCGACGCAGCTCGCCTGGCCAAGGGTGAGCTGATGGATGTCGGTGTCCACCAGGATGCCGCCCATGTAGTAGACGACGCCGAGCAACAGGAAGCCGGACAGGAAGGTGAACAGCGCCTCCCAGCGGAACCAGTGCAGCTTGCGGCTCAGGTCGTCGAGCTGCTTGTGCTTCTCGACGACGTAGAATCCGCCCGAGTGGACCATCCACACCTGGCCCTTGTTCTCGGCGAGGTCGCGCATACGGCCGTCGAGCCACGTGAAGTAGTAGGTGGAGCCGATCCACAGGATGCCTGCGAAGACATGGAACCAGCGCAGAAGAAGGTTGAGCCACTCGCCGACAGGCCCGTTCATCACGTCATGCATGGGGGAGGCACAAGAGCCTGCCCCCCGCCGCGCTGTCAAGGCGCTGTGATACGATGATCCCGCAAAGATGAAAACCCACTCACTTTCACGAGGCCTGGTGCTGTGCGTCTTACTGGCGGGTTGCCACCACGTGTATCGAGCGGGGACCGGCGGCGAGCCAGTCGACGCCGCGGCGCCCACCACGGCGCTCGACCAGAGCGTCGCTTGCACCGCGGGACTGCGCTGCCGTGTCGAGACGAGCTGCGCAGGCGGCGCGCACACGACGCTGTCGGGTACGGTGTTCGCACCGAACGGTACGCTCCCGCTCTACAACGCGACGGTGTACGTGCCGAACGCGCCGGTCGCTGCCTTCACCAAGGGCGTCACCTGCGATCGCTGCGATGGTCGGGTGTCGGGCGACCCGATCGCGATCGCGCTCACCGGACCCGACGGCAAGTTCACGCTCACGAACGTTCCGTCGGGCGAAAACGTCCCGCTCGTCATCCAGCTCGGCCGCTGGCGTCGTCAGGTCGTCATCCCGTCGGTGCCGGGTTGCCAGGTCACGGCGCTCGACGACGTGGAGCTCACGCGCCTCCCTCGCAACGCGAGCGAGGGTGACCTCCCGCAGATCGCGATCGCAACCGGTGCAGCCGATCCGTTCGAGTGCTTGCTCCTCAAGGTGGGCATCGACGCGAAGGAGATCACGTCCCCCGACGGTGCCAACCCGGGGCGCGTGCACTTTTATCGCGCAACCGACGCGCCGGGCACAGACCTCGCGAGCCACGCGCCGCGCGCCAACGAGCTGTACTCGAGCCTGGAGAATCTCCTTCAGTACGACGTCGTGCTGTTGCCGTGCGAGGGTGGGGCGTTCGACAAGAGCATCGTCGATGGCGTGCCGCTCACGCCGAACCCGCGTCCGCTCTTCGAGCAGTACCTCGACGCGGGCGGTCGCGTGTTCGCGACCCACCTCAGCTACGACTGGTACACGTACGATGAGAGCCCCTTCAACAAGATCGCGGCGCCGGTCAACTCGAGCGGTACCTGGCCCGTTGGTCAGGCCGACGACTACAACGACACGATCCACGGGCTCATCAAGGAGACCTTCCCGAAAGGCTCCGACTTCGCGAAGTGGCTCCAGTTCGCGGGCGTGAGCTCGGAGCCGGGGCAGCTCGATATCCTGAACGGCCGGCACGATCTGACCGCGGTCGACCCGCAGTATGCGCAGCCCTGGGTCGTCTACGACTTCTCGCCGCAGGGTGGTGGGCCGGCGGTCATGCACATGACGTTCAACTCGCCGCTCGATCCGCAGGTCGACGACATGGGCGTGCCCGCGTACTGCGGTCGTACGGTGTTCAGCGATTTCCACGTCACCGCGACGGCGCTGCAGGATCCCGGCGTGACGCCCGCGCTCCCGTTCCCTGCCGCCTGCAAGCAGGAGCCGCTCACGGACCAGGAGAAGGCGCTCGTCTTCATGCTCTTCGACCTGTCGTCCTGCGTGCAGTCCGACTCGCAGCCACCGGTGCTCTGAGCTCGTGCGACCTCTCCTCGTCCTCGTCGCGACGTTGTGTGCGGTGCCTGCGTTCGCGCAGGTCGGTCCGACGACGCCATCGTTCTCGCCGCAGCTCTTCCATCCCGCGCCCGGCCCCGACGACTACGTCAGCATCGAGTCCGCGAAGCCGCTGCATCATCTGCAGGTGGCCGCGGGCCTGACGCTCGACTACGCGCGCGACCCGCTCTCCATCCTCACGTACAGCTCGCGCACGCTCGACCCCTACGGCACGAAGATAGACGTGCAGCGCCGCGCGATCTCCGGTGAGGCGTGGGTCGCGCTCGGCCTGTTCGAGCGCTTCCAGGTCGCGCTCGCGATCCCGATGACAATGAACGAGTCCGGCCAGTCGTTCGACGGCGACTACCCGCCACCCGATGGTGTGCACGTGCGTCCGCCATCGGGCTACGCGCTCGGCGATCTGCGCGTCCAGGTCAAGGGGCTGCTCTACGGCAAGAAGCGCGGCTTCCAGCTCGCCATCAGCTACTGGCAGGGGTTTCCCACCGGCAACGATGACAAGCTCGGGGGCGATCCGCACCGCAAGGGTTACACCGGAGAGCCACGCGTGATCGGCGAGTGGATCGCGGATCGCTGGTCCGCCGCGCTGCAGGTCGGCTTCGCCTGGCACGCGGCCACGACCGTCTACTACAGCGCAGGTGCGGGGCAGTCGCTCACCTACGGCGCGGCCGCCGGCTACGACGTGGTGCGAGGTCGCCTGCGGCTCGCGCTCGAGCTGTACGGCCACCACACGTTCGACTCGGCCATCGACTACACCGCGAAGAGCCCGCTCGAGCTCGACGCGAGCGCGCGCGTGTTCATCGGTGCGGGCTTCTCGGTGCTCGCAGGCATCGGCGGCGGCGTGCTCGATGGCGCGGGCGCACCGAAGCCGCGCGTGTTCGTCGGCCTCGGCTGGGTCAAGCGCCGTGGCGACCGCGATCACGATGGCATCCCGGACGGGATCGATCGCTGCCCCGACGTTGCGGAAGACCTCGACGGCTTCGAGGACGACGATGGCTGCCCCGAGTACGACAACGACCGCGACTCGATCCGCGACACGGACGACAGATGCCCGGACGCGGCTGAGGACTTCGACGGCTGGAAGGACGACGACGGTTGCCCCGATGCCGACAACGATGGTGACGGCATCCTCGACGTCAACGATCAGTGCCCGGACGAGGCGGAGGACAAAAAGCCGCCGTATCCGCACGACGGCTGTCCGAACCCCGATCACGACGACGACGGTGTTTCCGACAGCGTCGACGAGTGCCCCGGTGTGAAGGAAGATGTCGACGGCGTCGACGACCAGGATGGCTGTCCGGACTTCGCGGGCCAGGTCCGCGTGGTCGACGACCAGATCGTGCTGAAGACGCCGATCGCGCTCGACGCGAGCGGACACATCTCGATGGCGGGGATCGCCACCATCGATCAGCTCGCCGTCGTGCTCGCTGCGCGCGCGACGACGAAGCTGCGCATCGAGGGCTACTGGGACACGCGTGGCGAGGCGGGGATCGCGTCCTCGCAGGCGATCGCCGAAGCGGTGCGCCGGCGCCTCGTCGAGCGCGGTGTTGCGGCGGACCGACTCGTCGCGGGTGGCTACGGACTCCTCGGCGCGCCCACCAGGCGTGTCGAGCTGCACATCACGAACAAGGCGAAGCCGGCTTCAGCCGAGAGCAAACCAGAGGAATAGGAAGAACATGATCAACACGAAGCGTGCGCTGTTCGCAGGGATGCTGCTGATGTCGGCTTGCGGCGGATCGTCGGCACCGGTCGGAAACGGTCAGTCGGTGAAGATGACCATCGGGCGTGAGGGCAACACCATCTCGCTCGGCGAGATGACGCTCGTCATCCCACCGAACGCGCTGCCCGATCCGACGGACATCACGCTCACGTCCACGAAGGCGCTGCCGCCCGCGGACTACACGAACGATACGGCGCTCTATCGCTTCGAGCCGCCGGGCCTCACGTTCGCGATCGCGCCCACGCTGACGGCGAAGTTCAAGTCGGGTGAGTCGCCGGTGCTGTTCTGGTCGCGCGAGAATGCGTCGGGCTTCGACAATCTCGGGGGCGCGGTCGCGGGCGATCAGCTCACGGCGACGATCCCGCACTTCTCCATCGGCTTCGTCGGCAACGGCGCGGGTGCACCGCTCGTCGACGCGAGCGCCAACATCGACGGTTCGATCACGGAGGGCGACGGCGGCATCACGTGCCTGCCGACCACCTGCTTCGTGGAGGCATGCTCGAACAGCTCGTGCGGCTCGGGCTGCCAGTGCATCGGCGGCGTCGCGCGCGAGACCTCGTGCGCCGACGGCATCGACAACGACGGCAACGGCACCACCGACTGCCTCGATGACGCCTGCACCAACGTCACGTGTGGCACCGGTTGCCTGTGCCTCAACCACGCGAAGTTCGAGACGCAGTGTGGTGATGGCCAGGACAACGATGGCGATGGCCTCGTCGACTGCCTCGACTCCGATTGCAACGGGAGCGCCTGCGCGCTCGGCTGCCAGTGCTCGGCGTTCGCGAAGAAGGAAGCATCCTGCGGAGACGGCGTCGACAACGACGGCGATGGCAAGATCGACTGCGCCGACTCCGACTGCAACGGTCTCAGCTGCGGGACGTCGTGCACGTGCCTCGGCCTCGCGAAGACGGAGGCGGCGTGCGGGGACGGCGTCGACAACGATGGTGACGGCCTCGTCGACTGTGCGGATCCGGATTGCGCGGCCAAGAGCTGCGGGACCGGCTGTGTCTGCAACGGCTCGGCGAAGTACGAGTCCATCTGCCTCGACCACATCGACAACGACAACGACACGAAGATCGACTGCGACGACAGCGACTGCAACAACGGCTCGTGTGGCACGGGCTGCACCTGCGCCAACAGCGTCAAGAAGGAGACGCTGTGCGGCGACGGCCTCGACAACGACAACCAGAACGGCACCGACTGCGCGGATCCGTCGTGCAACGCTGCTGCCTGCGGGGCGGGCTGCGTGTGCATCGGCGGCAAGGGCGTCGAGACCGGCTCGGGCGCGTGCTCGGACGGCATCGACAACGACGGCAACAATCTGACCGACTGCTCGGATCCTTCGTGCAACGCGCAGAGCTGCGGCACCGGCTGCTCCTGCACCGGGCTCGCGAAGGTGGAGACGGCGTGTGGCGACGGCATCGACAACGACGCGAAGAACGGCATCGACTGCGCCGACCCGGCCTGCAATGCGCAGAGCTGTGGCACGGGCTGCTCGTGTGTCGCAAAGCAGAAGATCGAGACGAACTGCGCAGACGGCATCGACAACGACGCCGATGGCCTCGTCGACTGCACCGATCCGAGCTGCGTGCGCGTGAGCTGCGGCACGGGCTGCACGTGCGCCAACCTGCCCGGCAACGCCGACGCGGGCGTCACGTCGGGTCGCACGGAGACCACTTGCAACGACAGCCTCGACAACGACGGCGATGGCACGATCGACTGCTTCGACACCGACTGCCTCGCGAAGGCCTGCATCACCTCCCTCGGCACCACGGGCACGTGCAAGGTGGGCAACCTCTGCAACTGAGGTTCGTGGCAGAGTAGGGACGTGAAGGCCCTCATCCGTACTCGCATCGCCGAAGCCCACTACGCAGGCGGACTCGTCGACGGCGCGCGCATGCTCCAGCTCTTCGGCGATGTCGCCACCGAGCTGTGCATCCGCGTCGACGGCGATGAAGGTCTGTTCCGTGCCTACGACTCCGTCGAGTTCCTCGCGCCCGTCCGCGCGGGCGACTTCATCGAGGCCGAGGGCAAGGTCGTGCGCTGGGGCACCACGTCCATCGTCATCGAGTTCGAGGCGCGCAAGGTGATCGCGCCGGCCGAGGGTCACGTCGCGTCGGCCGCCGACTTCCTCGCCAAGCCCGAGGTCGTCTGTCGCGCGCGCGGCACCTGCGTCGTGCCGAAGAGCATGCGCCGCGAGGGACCGTTCGGTCGCCCGGGTCCGGCGATCATCACCGCGGCGATCGTCGGCGCCGAGACGACACGCGAGCAGAACCCTCACCTGCCGCTATCCGCCGAGGAGCTCGCCGCGGAGGCCGAGCGCTGCGTCGCCGCTGGCGCATCCATCATCCACCTGCACGTGCGCGACGACGAAGGCCGCGCCTCGCAGGACGGTGCTCGCTTCGCCGCGGCGATCCGCGCCATCCGCTCACGGGTCGACGTCGTGATTCAAACCTCGACCGGCGGTGCCGTCGGCATGTCTGTCGCCGAGCGCGCGGGCCCGCTGACGGTCACTGGCAAGGACGCGCCCGAGATGGCCACCCTCAACGTCGGCACCATCAACTTCGGTGACGACGTCTTCCAGAACAGCCGCGCCGACACGCTCGAGATGGCGGCGCGCATCGGTGCCCACGGCGCGATCCCCGAGCTCGAGCTGTACGACGCGGGTCACGTCGACATCGCCATCGATCTCGTGAAGCGCGGGGTCGTCAAGGGTCCGCTGCACGTGCAGTTCGTGCTCGGCGTGCCCGGTGCGCTCTCGGCGAGCGAGAGCAACCTCGCGTTCCTCGTGTCGCGCCTCCCCGAGCTTGGGCAGCACGCGAGCTGGGGCGTCGCCGGCGTGGGCCGGCACCAGCTCGCGATGGCCGCGCTCGCGGCGAAGTGGGGCGGCAACCTGCGCGTCGGTCTCGAGGACAACATCTACCTCGACAAGGGCGTCCTCGCGGAAGGCTCCGCACCGCTCGTGAAGAAGGCAGTCGAGCTGTGCGCCGCCGCCGGTCGCAAGGTCGCAACGGTCGCCGAGGCGCGCGCGCTGATCCGGGGGTAGCGTACGTGTTACGGTCGAACTCTCATGCGCCTCGCCCGGCTCGTCGTCTTCCTGTGCTGTTCAGTTGCAGCCACGTTCGCTGCACCCAGGCTCGCACGCGCCGATAGCACGCTCGTCGTCGCCGCTGACGTGCAGTCCGTCTGGCACGGCTTCGTGGTGGTGCTCGACGGTACGATGCGCTCGAACGCGACGCACGACGCCAAGCGCATCCACGGCGTCGGCGCGGGACGTCACGAGATCGCCGTCAACCTCATCACCAACCCGTTCAAGCCGAACGGCACGCCGATGTGCAAAGGCTTCGTCGACGTCCCACCCGAGAGCGAGCTGCGCATCAAGTGCGAGGCCGGGCAGATCATCGTCATCGGCGCGACGGCGTATGATCCGCCGCCGCCTGCGTTCCCTTCCGTCCCGCTACCTCCCTTCCCGCTCCCTCCGCAGGTTGATCCGAGCAGCGACGCGGCCGACAGCCTCCTCGCGCAGGCCCAGCAGCTGATGGGCGACGGCCCCCCCGCGTGCGCGCGCCTGGGCGAGATCGTCCGCGTGCTGCGCGACGATCTCGCGGAGCGTCGCCATGGGCGCCATGGGCGTCATCGACTCGCCGACGAGACCAACGCAGTCGCCGACCAGGCCCGCGACGTGTGCACGCGTCCCGCTGTCGACTCGCTGCGCGCGGCGGCTCTCGAGCTACGTCCCTTCGGCGCGCCGCCACCGCCTCCCATCGGCGGCCCGGCCAGCGTCGATAGCCAGCAGCTCAACACCATGCGCATCGCGATCGAGTCGCAGGCGCAGGGTGCCGCGCGGCTACAGATGATGCGCCGCGTGACGAGCGGCCAGTTCTTCGCGACCTGGCAGGTCGCCACGCTGCTGCGCGTGCTGCCGCACGGCGCAGCGCGTCTGCTCGCGCTGCGCGAGATCGCAGGACGCATCATCGACCCGGCCAATGCGCAGCCCCTCTACGACTGCTTCGCCTCCGACGCCGAGCGCATGCAGGTGCAGCAGATCCTCTCGCGATAGACGCGCCGCCTTGACAGGTTGGCAGCCTCGGCCAACGATGTTGCGACGATGACGACGCAGACGGTGCACCTCGACCCCATGACGGAGCTCGCCGAACTCCACCTCCACATGGGCGGCGCCGTCGCCCCGCACGTGCTGTGGGCCATCGCGCACGATCACGGCTATCGCCTGCCCGTGAAGTCGTACTGGGACTTCTGCGACCTCGTCACGGCCAACCCGGAGAAGGTCGCCAACCTCGGCGACTACCTCAACATCATGCACGAGTGGACGGAGAAGATTCAGTCGTCGCCCGCCGCCATCGAGCGCTCGGTGTACGAGGTCATCGGCAAGGAGTACCGCTCCGCGCGCGTCTCACTGATGGAGCTTCGTTTCAACCCGATGAAGCGCAACCTCGGTGGCGAGCGTGACCTCGACTACATCATCTCAGCGGCGCTGCGCGGCATGGAGCGCGCGTGCCTCGCCTACGGTGTGAAGGCGGGCCTCATCTTCTGCCTGGCGCGCGAGTTCGACTACGAGCTCAACGAGATCATGGTCAGGAAGGCCATCAAGTACCTCGGCCGCGGTGTGGTCGGCATCGATCTCGCGGGCCCGGAGGTGCACAACCTCGAGCTCGGAGATGACGTGGGCCGGTACCGCGAGCTTTTCGCCCGCGCGCGCGACGCGGGCCTCGGCACCACCATCCACACGGGCGAGACCTCGCACACCGGCGCCGGTGGCGTCATCGCCGTGCTCAAGGAGCTGCGCCCGACGCGTATCGGCCATGGCATCGCAGCCGCGAAGAGCGACGAGGCCATCTCACGCCTCGTGGACACCGGCACGGTCCTCGAGATCTGCCCCACGTCGAACCTGCGCACGCACGCCATCTCCGACCTCGGCGAGATGAAGGGCATCCTGCGCCGCTTCTTCGACGCAGGCGTCAAGGTCACCATCAACACCGACGGCACGTACCTGCTCAACACGACGCTGCGCAAGGAGTTCGACCTGCTCCTCGCCGCGCAGACCATCACCGCGGAGGAGGCGCAACGCTGCATTCAGACCGCGCACGCCTCGACCTTCCTCAGGTAGCCACGCATGCCGCTGCGCTGACTGAAACCCGATCGCGGGCCTCATCATCACAGGTGAGTGGCACCGAACATGCTTCCACCTCGGGAGGTGAGTCCGGTCCTGCGGCGGATGGAGTGTCCACGGCGCTGCAGGTCGGCAACAACGATCCACACGGCGCTGTCACGTGCGTCGAGTTGACGTTGGTGCCAGCACCGAATAAAAATCTCGGCTTCTCGTCGGAGGAACATGACGCTCTCGCGCTCCAAGACCCCCATCTCGCTCGCCCTCGCCGGCGCCTTTGCGCTGCTCGCCCCCCAGGCTCACGCCGCCTCCAACGACATCATCGTGGAAAGCGCCGCGTCCGGTGGCACGGCCGAGACCGCCAAGCCGTATCTCGACCAGTTCTCCGCCTACGCGCAGAAGGTGCTGACGGGCTGGAAGCCCATCACCGCCTCGTTCTTCTCCGACGCGAAGTCGGCGCAGGTGGGCATCGCGCAGGCGCACCCGGGCTTCGGGCTCATGGACATCGATCTGTTCCTCGAGATCCGCGAGAAGGAGGAGCTGGTCGTGCTCGCGCAGGTCGAAGGCGCGATCCACAACCGCGGCCACCTGCACGTCATCGTGAAGGACCCAGCCATCAAGACCATCGACGACCTCAAGGGCAAGACCATCATCTCCAACCAGATCCAGTCGCCGAAGTTCCTCTCGAAGGCCGTCTTCGGTGGCAAGTACGACGCCGAGAAGTTCTTCGTGCTCAAGCCGACGCCCAGCCCGCTCAAGGGCCTCAAGGCGGTCGATCGCGGTGAGGCTGCGGCCACCATCGTCGACGACGCGCAGCTCGCCGGCATGAAGATGCTGCCCTTTGCCGCGTCGCTGCGGACGCTGTACTCGTCGCCGGCGATCCCGTCGTCGCCGTTCGTCGCGTTCGGCAAGGTCGCCAAGCCCGAAGAGCGCATCGCGATGCAGAAGATGCTCTACGGCATGTGCAGCGATCCGAAGGGCGCCGAGGTCTGCAAGTCGCTGCAGGTAAAGAAGTTCGAAAAGCCCGACATCGCCGCATACAACGACACGATCAAGCGGTACGGGAAGTGACCGCGACTCGCCGTCCGTTCAGACGGGCGGTCCTCGCGCTGACCGCGTCAAGCCTCCTTGTGTCGCTCGCAGGCTGTCCCGGGGCGGGCGTCCCGAACCTCAAGGAGGCCACCGTCTCCGTGAACGACCTCCCGACCGAGCCCGACAAGGTCATCAAGTACGCTGACGACGAGGAGTCGAAGCAGACCGCGACGAGCGCCGAGAACGAGGTCGCCGCGATCGACAAGGGGCTGCTCACCAGCCCCAACGCGTACGAGCTTTTGTGGCGGGGTGCACGGGCCTGCGCGTGGCTCACGGAAGAATTCACCGACAAGGAGCGACGCGGGCCGTGGGCGCAGAAGGGCATCGACTTCGCGAAGCGCGCCGTCGCCGCCAATGACAAGCGCGTCGAGGGCTACTACTACCTCGGCATCAACCTGGGTCAGTCTGCGACCACGAAGACGGTCGGCGCCTATCTCATGGTGCCGAAGGTGATCAAGGCGGGTGAAGCGGCGCTCAAGATCGACGAGAAGTTCGATCACGCCGGGCCGGGCCGCCTCCTCGGCAACGTGTACGCGAAGGCGCCGCCCTGGCCCGCGTCGGTCGGCGACGTGGACGACGGCATCAAGTACCTCAAGCGAGCGGTCGAGGTTGCACCCGACTATCCGCAGAACCATCTCCACTACGGCGACGCGCTCCTGTCGGACAAGCAGTACGACGAGGCGCAGAAGCAGTACCAGCTGGTGCTCGACTCACGCATTCCGCTCGAGTGGGCACACAAGGCCGAGGCGTGGCGGGTCGAGGCGCAGGCCGGGATGAAGAAGATCGCCGAGAAGCGCTGAGGGAGTAACGCCGCCTCGTCATCGCAGCAGCTACGGCTCGTCGTACTCCATCTCGTTCGACGGCACGAAGGCCTCGCGCTGCACGTCGTACACGCGGAGCTTCGCGTCGTCGATGTCGTAGATCCAGGCGTGCAATGAGAGCTTCCCCGCGTCGAGGGCCTTCTCGACCGCGGGGTAGGTGATGAGGTGATCCATCTGCGCGAGCACGTTCTGCTCGACTGCGTTTCGGAACAGCGCGTCGCCTTGGAGACCCTTGGCCGCGGCCGCGCGTGCTGCCGGCTCGGCACCTCGCAGCCAGACGTGCAGCGATGGGAGATCGGCGACGAGGTCGATGCCGTCGAGCGCCGCGCGGATGCCGCCACAGCCGTAGTGGCCACAGATGATCACGTGCGCGACACCGAGCTTCGCCACGGCGTACTCGATGGCGGCGCCGACCGACACCGTCGACATCTCGAACGCGGGCACCAGATTGGCGACGTTGCGCACGACGAAGAGCTCACCCGGTGCCGCTGCCGTGAGGAGCTCGGGGATGACGCGCGAGTCGGAGCAGCCGATGTAGAGCGCGCTCGGCGTCTGGCCGTTCCTGGCGAGCTGCTCGAGGAAGCGCGCTTCCTTGGCGAAGTACTCGGCGCGAAAGTGCTCGTGTCCGGAGATGAGGTGCTTGGGCATGGTCAGGCCTTGCTACGGTGAAAGGTAGCGATGCGGGTTGTGCTTCATCATCGAGTCGCCGGCGGATAGGTCGCGTCGGTCTTCCATCGCACGTAGTCGGCGATGATCGTCGCGTGGTCGAATGCGAGGTCCGGCAGCGCGTCGAGCGCGAACGTGCGGAGGTTCTTCGCGTCGTCGGCCGCGCGTGGCGGCGTGGTACCGAGATCGCGCGCCACGTACGCGATGGACACGCAGTGCCCGCGCGGATCACGACCGGGCGCGCCGTACGCATGAAGCTGCGCGACGACCTCGATGTCGAGGGACGTCTCCTCCTTCGCCTCGCGCGCGGCCGCGTGCGCCGGCGCCTCGTCGATGTCGACGAAGCCGCCGGGCAACGCCCAGCCGAGCGGCTCGTGCTTGCGCTCGATGAGCACGAGCTTGCCCTGCAGCTCGACGAGGATGTCGACGGCGAGGAGGGGCGTCTTCGGGATCGGCATGGTTCTTCCTTAGTGGGTGAACAGCGCGCGCAGCTTCTTCACTCGCTCGGTCTCGGTCTCGGCGAGGTTCTTCTGCTCGGTGGGATCGTGCGGCAGATCGTACAGCTCGAGCGAACCCTCGCTCTGCTTGTCGAGCAGCTTCCATCCGGCATCCACCACGGCACGCCACTTGTGCTGCCACGATGGCGCGGTGAGCATCTCGGCGATGACCGGCACGGCCGGCAGTGGCTGACCGAGGAGCGCCGGGACGAGCGAGCGCCCCATCATGCTCTTCGGCGCCGGACGACCCACGAGGTCGAGCAGCGTCGGCCCGAGGTCGATGAGCATGACCGGGTCGGACACGCGGCGTGGCGCGATGCCGGGCACGTGGATGACGAGGGGCACGCGCAGCAGCTCGTCGTAGAGGGTCTGCCCGTGGAAGAACATGCGCTCGCCGAACACCTTGTGTTCGCCGAAGGCTTCGCCGTGATCGGACATGAGCACCACGATCGTGTTCTTCTCGAGCCCGGCCTTGTCGAGCGCCGCGAGCATCATCCCCACGTACTTGTCGGCGAACGCGACCTCGCCGTCGTACTTCTCCTCGAGACCCTTCGTGCCGCCCGAGTGCGATGGGAACTCGGCGTGGTCCATGTACTTGCTGTGCGGCTCGAAGAGGTGCGTCCACAGCGCAAAGCGCTCGTGCGACCTGCCGAGCTTCGCCAGCTCTGCCTCCACCTTCGCGGTGATGCGCGGCGCGGCGATGTCGGTGTTGGAGTCGTGTAGCGTGAGCGCGCCTTCGTTGTCCCAGCTCGCGAAGCCCTCGGCGATGCCGTTCTCGGGCTTGAGGTAGAAGTGCGAGAACACCCCGTGTGCCACGAGGCCGGCCTTCACGAGCTCCTCGAAGAACGTGGGATCGCCGCCACCCTTCGACGACACCACGACGGGGAAGTTCGCGTTCTTCGAGCCCCACTTCACCTGCGAGGGCAGGCGGCTGAAGAGGAACGACGGGAAGCTGCGGGGCGTGTTCGGCGCCTGCGAGTACGCATCGTCGAAGCGCACCGACGCGTCGGCGAGCTTGCTCGCGTTCGGCATGTGCGCGGCGTCGAGGCGATCGGCGCGCAGCGTGTCGATGGTGATGACGAAGACGTTGAGGTCCTTGGCGAAGGTGCGTGCGGGCTCGGCACCGGCAGCTTTCACCGGCGCGGCCACATGGCGCACGCCGTCCTGCCCGTCGCAGTCCTCGTCGATGCCGTTTTCGGGGAGCTCCTCGGTGCCCGGGTTGATCGTGGCGTCGTGATCGTTGCAGTCGCCGCCGCCGAGGCGCCCCGCGTAGCCGTCGCGATCGTGATCGGCGAGGCCGCGCGCGGTGCGGAGAAGGAAGCGTGTCAGCCCGGTCTCCTCGGAGACGAGTCGCACGGCGTGCGCGTTGCTTCCGAACGACGTCCAGGTGATCCCGAACGCAACGAGGA
Organism: Polyangia bacterium; assembly: GCA_039923495.1. GTDB lineage: Bacteria > Myxococcota_A > Polyangia > Palsa-1104 > Palsa-1104 > JBDTCO01. The sequence continues at coordinate 8,039 of JBDTCO010000251.1, read as the reverse complement.
CGAGCACGAGCGACGCAAGGAGCACGCGCGCGGGCCATGCGGTGTGGACGATGGCTCGCTTTTCGCCCGGACCGGTCCAGTACGCGAGGTGCAGCACCTCGAGCACGATGTAGATACCGAGGCCGCGATACGGCCCGAAGTCCATCACGCGCCAGTCGATGGTGCCGAGCACACCGACGATCGCGAGCACGGAGCCGACGGCGGCGAGGCCGAGGAGCACGAGTGTGCGTGGACGCGGCACGATGCGCACGAGGCTCTGGCCGATGGCGATGAGCGCCGGAGCGAGCGCGGTCACCATCGCGAGGCCGATCGCCGCGACGAGGCCCGTCGACAGCGCGGTGTTGCGCCGCGACGCCATCTGCAGACCAACGGCCAGGAGGTACGAGCGCACGAGGACGACCTCGAGCACGAGCGCGAACCCGAGCCCGACGACCGAGCCGGCGATCCAGCGGTCGAGCGAGTCGTCGGTGCGCAGCTTCGCGCCGAGCCCGTCGATGCGCGCGCCGAACGTGGCGACGAAGCCCGCGGCCACGCTCGCCTGCGCGACCCCGAGGAGCGCGCCGAACATGCCCCACAGGCCGAGCGTCGCAGGCAGCGCGGAGACGAGATCCCCGAAACCGTAGTGACCAGCGGCCGGTCGGAGGAAGCCGACCACGAGCTCGAAGAAGCCGGCACCGAGGGCGGAGAGCAGGGACGCGCGCAGCACGATGGCGAACGCGCGGGCAGTCGAAGGCGTGCGTGACATCGGCCACCCCATATCACGCGCCAACGACGCCGCGCAGCCCTTCCACGAGGCGTGGGCAACACGACATAATCGGTGGCCCATCGTGCGTCGTCTCCTCGTCATCATGCTGTCGATCGTCCCGGTAGGCGCAATCGCGTCGCCCGGGGAGGTCGAGCCGCCGACGGGCATCTACGAGCCACCGCCGAAGAACGACCCACCTCGCTGGCGGATGCGCGGCACGGTCACGACCGGCGTCGGTGCGGCGCTCACGACGTCGCACTGGGTCGTGTTCCCGACGGAGCTCTCGGTCGGTGCAAGGATCTGGGGCCCGCTGTCGGCCACGGCGTCGGCCCTCGCGGTGCTCGCGACGCGTGACTCCACGACGTGCGGCACCGAGCAGCGTCCGCACGCCGCGCTCGGCTCGCTGGGCCTCCGCGCAGATCTGTTCAACGGCCGCTCGGCGTCGTGGCTCGATCCGTTCGTCGAGGTGCACGCGAGCGTCGGCGGTCAGGCTGCGTTCGCGCAGGGCAGCGATCCGTGTCGCGGGGCGCGCACTTTCGGGGGGGGCGGGGCGCGTATCGGCTTCGACGCGTGGCTCGGGCGCGTCGCGCTCACGGCTCAGCTGTCGTACGAGTACCTGCCGGTCGGTGCGCCGCTCACCGTGTCCATCGGTGCTTCGATGATCCTCTTCTGATGGAGAGCGTCGGCGAGGCCGAACAGAAGCTCCCGCGCCTCTTCTGGGTGATGTTCGCCGGCACGTTCATCAACCGCGTCGGCAGCTTCGTCATCCCCCTGTTCGCGATCTATCTCACGCAGCAGCGTGGCTACTCACCGACGCGCGCGGGCATCGTGTGCTCGCTGTGGGGCTTCGGCTCGCTCTGCTCGAGCTACCTCGGCGGCTACCTCGCCGACCGCATCGGCCGGCGCAAGACGCTGCTCATCGGCTTCGCCTGGGGCGCGACGGCGATGCTCATCGTGCCGCTTGCGACGGGCCCGCTCGCGCTCGCGCTGGCAGCGTTCCACCTAGGCCTCGCGGGTGACCTCTACCGGCCCGCGTTCCAGGCCCAGGTCGCCGACATCTGCACGCCGGCGCAGCGACCGCGCGCGTACGGGCTCCTCTACTGGGCGGTGAACCTCGGCTTCGCGGTCGCGCTCGCGCTCGGTGGCCTCCTGGCGCGCCACGGCTTCGAGCGTCTCTTCATCGCCGACGCTGCGACGACGGCGGTGTTCGGCCTGATCGTGTACTTCGTCGTGCCGGAGACCGCGCCCGCACGCATCGAATCGACTCGCTCGCGTCTGTCCGATGTCCTGTCCGACCGCATGCTCATCCGCCTCGCGCTCACCCAGGCGCTGCTCGGGTTCGTGTTCGTGCAGTCGCAGGTCGCGCTGCCCATTGCGCTCTCCGCGCGCGGCATCGGCTCCGAGGTCTACGGGCTCGTCATGTCGGAAAACGGCGTGCTCATCGTCCTGCTGCAGCCGCTGTGGGTCCGCGTCGTCGGGCGCTACCGGCGCACGCGCGTCCTCGCGCTCGGTGCGCTGCTGACCGGTATCGGCTTCGCATTGAATGGTCCCGTGCTCGGCATCGCCGGCGCGGCCCTCAGCGTCGTGCTGTGGACGCTCGGTGAGATCGTCGCGTCGCCCGTGAGCCCAGCGCTCATCGCCGATCTCGCGCCGCCGCACCTGCGCGGCCGCTACCAGGGCGTGTGGCAGATGTCGTTCGGCTTCACCGCGCTCATCGGTCCGACCGGCGGCGTGATGCTGCTCGAAAGGGGCGGCCCCACGCTGCTGTGGGTCACGTGCCTCGGCCTCGGGGTCGTCGCGGCGCTCCTGTTCCTCGGGAGCGCGAAGACGCTGGCCACGCGGCTCGCAGGTCGCGGCGCGCCCGCGTAAGCTGCTCGGTGTGAACGAGCTCCCACCCGGCCTCCTTGCCTTCGTGAACGACGACGTCGCGCTGCTCCCGTCCGGCATCTCCGACGACGAGCGCGCAGCGTTGGTGGCCGTGCTGACCGAGCGTCGCGATGCCCAGCGGCTCGATCGGCTCGGCACCTCGCCCGACAAGGCGCTCGCGAAGGCCGCGCGCAAGGCACTGCACGTCCTGCGCACGCGCGGCGCCGCACCAGCGGTGGTGCCGGCTCGTGTGTTCCGCGTCGAGGGGCCGTTCGCAGAGCCGCCGCCACCGAGCTGGGCCTCCATCATCGACGGTCGGGGCGAGCGCGTGGTCTGGTACGTCGAGACCGGCGATGCGGGCTTCGGTATCTTCGAGGTCGAACTCTCCGAGACGCACGGCGTCGTATCGCTGACCGCGGTCGACGTGTCGCGCAAGGCGTGGCGCGACCAGCTCCGCATCATGCAGGGCAGCGACAAGGCGCTCGTTGGCGAGATCCCCGGCGCGCACGCGCGCGCGCTGTTCGAGCGCGCCTACCTGCACATGGTCGAGGCGCGGCGCGCGCCGCCCGACGCGTTCGCCCGCTTCCACATGCGCCTTCAGCCCACCGCCGAAGAGCTCGCCGCGCCGCACCCGCTGCGCGCGCGCCTGGGCGTCGTTGAAGCGACCGATGCAGAGCTGGCCGCGATCCTCGCGCTTCCCGAGCTGTCGCTGCTGGTCCCCGATCGCGACGCCGTGACGGTGCTCGACGGTGCGATCGGCGAGGTGGTGAACGGGCCTGATACCAACAAGCTCGCCGCCCTCGATGAGGCGATCGCGCGTGTCGCCGACGAGAGCGCCACTCCTCAGGTTCGCGCGCGCATCGCGGAGCGCCTGCTCGAGCTGGGCCTGATCGTCGCTTCCCGGCACCCGGACCAGACCGCGTCGGTGCGCGCGTGCCTCGCCGCAGCCGATCGCACGCTGGATGCCGCGCGTCCGGCGCGCGAGCACCCGACGCTGCTCGGGATGTTCACTCGCCTGGTGCCCCAGTCGCTGCGGGAAGAGCTTTCGGCTTCAGCGTGAGGAAGCGCTCCATGTTGCGCACGGCGGCGTCGTAGATGGCGTCGCCGTACTCGGCACGCGCGAGGTAGTAGAGCAGCGCGGGCCGGCGCTGCACGTACGCATCGTCGGCGAGGAGTGGCTTCAGGCGGTCGACGGCCTCGTCGTACAGCGTGGACTTGTAGAGCAACACGCCCACGAGCAGCGAGAAGTCGGGGCCAGCTTCGGCCACCATCGACTCCGACCAGTCCTTCAGCAGGAGGAGGCCGTGCGCGTACGCACCGGCGCGCGCGCGACGGGAGAGCTCGTCGGAGTCGTGCTTGATGCGCTCGGCGTCACCGGTCTTCGCCGACTTCCCCGCGCGCGCCGGCTCGAGTGAGTCGACGCCGAGCGGATCGCCATCGGCGGGCGTGCCGAGCGGCTCCTCGAAGTCGGACGTCTTGCGCATGTCGAGCGCGTCGAAGAGGTGTTGCATGTGCTCGGCCGCGGCGGGCGAGCCATCCGCGGTCGCCTTCGCGAGGAACCGCGCCGCGTGGATACGCCTACCGTGCGCGAGCAACGCGCGCGCGAGCTTCAGCTCGCTGTCGACGAGCGCGGGGCCGGTGCCCATGTTGACGAGGTGCTTCTCGAAGCGCCCGTACGGCCAGTCGGTGCCGTACACGCGCGCGAGGTAGGGGTCGTAGTGGAACGTGCCGAGCAGATCGCGCGGCGCGGCGTACTCGATGAGCGCGTTGTCGTCGGTGTTGATGGGCGCGCCGGCCGTGAACGCGGGCATCTCCTCGGGCACGAGCAGGAGGTACGCAACGAGATCCTCGGCGGACGCGACGCCGCCGCGCTTCAGCTCGGCGCCGAGCTTCTTGTCGGCGAAGGCGCGGCGCAGGTGCGCCAGGTCGAGTTCGAGCGGGTGGTTCGACGCGACCATGATCACGTCGGACGACAGATCCTCGGCGGCGAAGGTGTACGTGTACGGGAACACCGACGAGAACGAGCGCAGCAGGATCTTCACGTTGCGCGGCGACATCTCGTACAGCTGTGCCCACTGGCAGAAGACGCCGTCGTCTTTGAGGCGCGAGCGGGCGATCTTCCAGTAGTCGACCGTGAAGAGGTTGGACACGCCGCTGATCCACGGGTTCGACGGCTCGGAGACGATGACGTCGTAGCGCGGGTCGCCGCGCCCCGCCGCGAGGAAGCTGCGACCATCGTCGATGACCACGTGGACGCGCGGATCGGACTGGGGGTCGTGGTTCACGCTGCCGAAGAACCGCGTGCCCGCTTTGACGACGTTGGGTTCGAGTTCGATGACGTCCGCCGAGCCGATGGGAAACTGCGTGACGGCGCCGATGGTGACGCCCGAGCCGAAGCCGATGACCGCCGCGCGCGGTGGCTTGTCGAGCGCGGTCGGGTGGAAGAGGAACGGCATGAGGCCGACCATGATCTGCGTCGCCATGTCGTCGCCGTTCGAGGCGTCGACCTTGCCGTTGTTCTTGAGCGCGATGGTGTGCGCCCACTTCTCGACGGAGACCGTCGTCGCGACGCCGTCCTTGTAGTACTCGAGCTGTGGCATCGCCCAGTGGTTGACCTCGATGATCTGGCGCGCGATCGAGACGCGGAACAGGCCCGCCGAGAAGCGCAGCAGGTTCCAGCGCGGCACCGCGAACACGGCCACGAGCAGCACGACCGCAGGGACGAGGCGTCGCATGCGCCCTTCGTGTGGGAGCAGCATGAACACGAGACCGAGCACGATGGAGACGAGCGCGGCGCCGCGCAGCCCGAGCTCGAGCCCGACGAGCGGAAGCACCACGAAGCCGGCCGCGACCGATCCCACGATGGCGCCGACGGTGTTCAGCGCATAGGCCTGGCCCACATCGCCGCCCACGTCACCCTTGCCTCGACTCACGAGGGTCATCGTGATCGGCAGCACGCCGCCCATCGCGAGCGTCGGTGGCAGCAGCGCGAGCAGCGCGAGGACGAACTGGCACATGATGACGCCCTCGACGGAGAACGTGCCTCCGCGGAGCAGCGCGAGGAACGTGCCCGGCAGCTTGTCGATGATCGCGTACGAGCCGAGCACCGTCGCGCCGACGGCGAGGTGGATGCCGCCGAGCCACACGAGTGGTCGAGGCGAGCGCGTGCTCGGTGGGCCGAGGATCGCGGCGCCCGCGGCGAGGCCGATGAGGAACGCGAGCAGGATGAGCGTGAACGAGTACACCGACGAGCCGATGACGATCGCGAGCGCACGGTTCCACAGCACCTGACACACCATCGCGGCCGCGCCCGACACGGCGAACGCGGCGAGCACGAGCGCCCGGACGCCCGGAGAGAGCAATGGCGCCTCGATGGGAATATCGACCTCGAGCTCGGCAGCTTGCTCCTCCAGCGTGGGCTCGTCCGCTGGCGCGCGGCGCGCATGGCGGCTCATCGCCAGCACGAGCGCGGCGAGCACGAGGTTCGTCAGGGCCGCGGTGAGGTTGGTGGCGTGCTTGCCGATGGACGGCAACAGCGCGAAGCCGCCGACGAACGTGCCGATGACCGCGCCCAGCGTGTTCCAGGCGTACAGCGCCCCGACGGAGCGGCCGACCCGCGCGCGCTTGCCGGCGCGCTCGACGAAGTAGCGCGACAGCAGCGGCAAGGTGGTCCCCATGAGCGTGGTCGGTGGCAAGAGCACCAGCGCGGTGGCGACGAGCCGCGTGACCGACAGCAGCACGGGGCTCGAGTGGAAGAGCACGTGCGCCTTCGCGTGTAGCGCCGGCAAGAGGCCGAGCAGGGTGGGCACGAGCAGCGCGTACCCACCGATCGCGGCCTCGGCGATGGCGTAGGCCTTCGGAAGGTCTGCGATACGCTTCGAGAGGCGGCCGCCGAGCGCGGAGCCGAGCGCGAGGCCGGCCATGAACACGCCGAGCACCGTCGAGATGGCCGGGATGGTGGCGCCGAAGACGAGGGTCAGGTCGCGCGTCCACAGCGTCTCGAAGACGAGGCTGGAGGCCCCGGAGAGGAGGAAACAGGCGAGGATCGCCGCGCGCATGGGGCGAAAGGAACCACGAGTGCGGCCGGGATCGTGTAGGTTTTCCTCGTTCTCGTAGGCAACCCCGGGTTATCCGCCGAGGTCAGACCAGGACCGTGCAACTCGTGCTCGATAGACCAATCTCCTGGGCTTCGCCCGCCAGCACCGACGGTGCGACGCCCACGCGGGCCGTCGTCGCGCAGGATCAGCGTGCCGAGGATCAGAAGCTCGTCGAGAGCGCTCGTCGCGGAGATGAGCGCGCGCTGGCGACCATCTACCGTCGTTACCGACCGCGCGTGTTTTCGGTCGTCGCGCGCATGCTCGGTGGCGCCGAGGCCGAGGAGGTCACGCAGGAGGTCTTCCTGCGCGCGTTCCGTGCCCTCGACGGCTTCCGTGCCGAGTCCCAGCTCTCCACGTGGCTCTATCGCATCGCGGTGAACGCATCGCTGACGGAGCGCACCCGGCGCACGGTCGAGCGCTCGCGTCGCGCACCGGTCGCGGACGCCGAGCAGTTGCCGGCACCCGAGCGCGAGCAGCAGGATCCCGCCTTGCGCGCGCGGCTCGAGCGTGCGCTCGCCGCGCTGCCTCCTGGTTATCGCGCGGTGCTCGTGCTGCACGACATCGAGGGCCTCGAGCACGAGGAGATTGGCCGCGTCCTCGGCTGCCGCGTCGGCACGTCGAAGTCGCAGCTCCACAAGGCGCGCGCGAAGATGCGCGACCTCATCAACCTCCCTGTGGGCGCGCGCTGAATGTTCTTTCGCGCGCCGTGCGAGCAGTCGCAGCATCGACGGGACGAGCGGCTCTCCACGCTCGTCGATCTCGTTGGTGTCGATGGCCTCCTGCGCAGCGACACGCGATCGGTGACGCTCGTCGATCACGTGCGCGGTTGCACCACGTGCATCTCGGCGCTGAACGAGCTCGTGACTGCGCGGACGCAGCTCTCCTCGTTCGGTGATGCAGAAGGCGCGGCACCCACCGACGACGGCTTTCGTCACGTCATGGCGGCGCTGTCTCACGAGCGGGAGGAGGAGCGCGTGCGCCGACGTCCCCGTCAGTGGCTCGTGCTCGCCGCGGGCGTCACGGCGATCGTGCTCGTCGGCAGCTACGGCGTGCGTCGGCAGCGCGAGGCCCACGTGCGCGCGATGACCGACGAGGCGATCGTCTCGGGTGCACAGGCGGCCTTCCGCCGCGCCGAGCGCGAGTACGGCGATGCCGTCGCGTTGCTCCGCGAGGAGGTCTCGCGCAAGGGCGATCCGAGGGTGGCCGCGGGCGCGCGCGTGCTCGAGGCCGCGCGCGAGCAGGCCGAGAAGCTCGTCTCCGAGAAGCGCGCCGATCCGGAGCGCGAGGCGCTGCTGCGCTCCGCGTGGCGCGCCGAGGTGCGTTACTACGAG
>JBDTCO010000250.1:0-20105 GCA_039923495.1 Polyangia bacterium | reverse complement strand
CGTCGAGCATCACGTCGCGGCGCACCGCGCCGAGCTGGAGGCGCGCGCGGCGCGGCGTCTCGCGGGTCGCGCCGGCCGGCAACGTGGGGTCGGTGGGAAGGTAGACGACCGAGCGCGGTGCGCCCGTATCGATCTCGAACTCGAGCGGCTGACCGCTGACCGAGACCGCGGTGACGAAGTGGCCATCCTCACGGCGCGGCAAGTCGGCGAGGAGCCGTGCGCGATCGCGCGTGCGGTCGAAGGCACCCTTCTTCGGGATCTCGTCGATGCGCCCCCCTGGGATGTCGATGACGAGCGCACGGTCATCGGCGACCGCGCGCTGGGGGCTGAGGAGTCCGTCCGCGCCGGACTGCGCGAGCGGCGAGTGCGAGCCGCGATCTTCGACGAGCAGCGGACCGATGGGCCGGCTCACGCCATCGAGCACGAGCTCGGCATCCGTCGAGTGCAGCACATCGCCCCGCGCGAAGGCGTCGCGAGAGACATGCTCCTCACCGAGCTGGAGGTGGGCCAGGTCACCAAAGCGACCGGACAGCAGGTCGATCGGCGAGCCCGTGTCGACGATGAGGACGACCCGCTGGCTGGCGACGCGCCCAGCCACGAGGAGGCGCGCGTGCGGGTTGCGCACATCGAACGACATCGGCGCGGCTGTGGCCACACCACCGACGAGCGCGAGGGCAAGGCCGAGACCGATGCGTGCGCGCATGATCTGTCGTACGCACGCTGCCGCCTCGATCTTCTAGCCGAAGGTCACTTCTGCTCTCGCACGGCAGCGGCGATCTCGAGGCTCATCATCGAGATCGCCTTCGACAGCGCCGCGACCTCCGCCGCCGGATCCTTGTCGGGCGCGGGGACCGTGAGCTTGGTGGTGTGCACGAGCAGCGCGGTCCCCTTCACGCGGTCGCGGAGCGTCCATTCGGCCTCGAGCGTCGCGCCATGACCGTCGACGTGCTCGAGGTGCCTGACGTCGATGTCGACGGTGAGCGCGGGCAGCCGCGCGGGCTCGAACGGCTGCCCGAACACGTGGCCCGACCCGAGCTCGCTCTCGAGGTCGCGACGCAGCGTGCGCGCGAAGCCGTCGCGCAGCGCCTCGCCCCAGCGATCGTAGTCGGCGATCGCGAGCTGGTTCGACGCCGAGCGCGACACGAACTCCTCGCGCCGCAGGTACTGGGGGAGCTCCAGGTGATCGACGCCGAGCGTGGTCGCGATCGGGGAAGACGCTTTCGCGACGACCGACGTGAGCACGAAGAAGCGCGTGGGGTCGGGTCGCGCACCGCGGAGCAACGAGCACGCGGGCAGGAGGAGCAGTGCGATCGGCAGGAGTCTCATGGTCTCGGCTTGCCCACGATGAGGGCGTTGGGGTTGCGCTGCAGGAAGTCGGCGAACGTGCGAACCGCCTGCGCAGCGTGCTGTACGTCCTGGAAGGTGCGCTGTAGCTCGCCCCAGATCGGGCCGCGTGGATCGAGCACGGCCGCAAGCTCCGGCGCGATCTTGAAGACCCCGCCGTCGATGTCGATGATGAGCTTGCGTGCGGATGCGACGGCTGCGGGCAGCTCGTCGAGCGTCTTCTTCACGCTCGGCGTGTTGACGAGCTTGTTGATGCCCTCGACGGCGCCCTCGACCGACTTCGCGATCGCGGTGAGATCGACGCGGTGTAGCTCCTCGACGATGGCCGTGAGGGACTTGGTGATCTCCTCGAGCTGCGTCGGCACCGTCGGGATCTCTGGAAACTTCTTCTCGTTCACGAACGTCGCGGGCGTGTCGGGGAACAGGTCGAGGTTCACGTAGAGCTGCCCCGTGACGAAGCTCTCCCCGTCGAGACGCGCGCGCAGGCCAGCGTTCACGAGGTCGGTTATCAGCTGCAGCTCGGACACGTGCGCGCGCCCGAGCTCGCGCACGCGGCGCCTGTCGAGCTCGATGAACACCGGGATCTTGTAGACGTCCGCTGGCTGCTCGAAGCGGATGCTCATGCCGACCACCTCGCCGATGGGCACGCCGCGGTACTTCACCGGCGCACCGACGACGAGCCCGTGCACGGAGCCGGGGAAGTAGCACACGTACTTCATGCGCTTCTGGAAGAGGCGGCCGGAGCCCCAGACGGCAACGGCGATGATGACGAGCAGGCAGGCGCCGAGGATGAAGCTGCCGACGAGGACGGGACGGGCCTTCTTACGCATGGTCGCCTCCCCGCGTGAGGAACTCGCGGACGCGGTCGTTCGGGGGATGTTCGAGGAGCTCCTTCGGCGGACCGCTGGCGCCGAGCGTATGCGCCTCCGCGTCGAGGAAGATGGAGGCATCGCCGATGGACAGGATGCTCGGCAGCTCGTGCGAGACCATGACAAAGGTGGTGCCGAGGCTCTCGCGCAGCTCGCGGATGAGGTCGTCGAGGTGCCGCGACGAGATCGGATCGAGGCCGGCGGACGGCTCGTCGAGGAACAGGATCTCGGGGTCGAGCGCCATCGCGCGCGCGAGGCCGACGCGCTTCTGCATGCCTCCCGAGAGCTGCCGCGGATAGAAGTGCTCGAAGCCCGCGAGCCCGACGAGCGCGAGCTTGAGTGCGACGATCTCCTGGATCTCGTCGCGCTTGTAGTGCGTGAACTGCGCGAGCGGCAGGCCCACGTTCTCGGCCACGCTCATCGAGGAGAACAGGCCGCTACCCTGGTAGAGCACGCCGACGCGACGCAGCGTGTGCTCGCGCTGCACCTCATCCTGTGCGAGGAAGTCCTCGTCCCCGTAGAAGATGGAGCCAGCCGCCGGCACGCCGAGCCCGAGCAGCGCGCGCAGGAGCGTGCTCTTGCCCGAGCCGCTGCCGCCCATGACGAAGAAGATCGAGCCGCGCGGGACCTCGAACGACAGCTCCTCCATGACGACGAAGTCGCCATAGGCGAGCTTCACACCCTTCACGGTGATCTGCGGCTTCGTGTCCATCAGATGTGCATCACGTCGAGCACCACGGCGAAGAGTCCATCGACCGCGATGATCCAGATGATCGAGTTCACGACCGCGCTCGTGGCCGCGTTGCCGACGGACGCCGCGCCACCGTCGGCGCGCAGGCCCTGGATGCAGCCGCACACGGCCACGATGACGCCGAAGACCACGCTCTTCACGATCCCGATCCAGAACGTCGTGAGCGTCGCCGCGATCTGCATCTGCTTCATGTACTCGACGGGGCTCGTGCCCGAGAGCACGGCGACGAGTCCACCGCCGGTGCACGCGATGAAGTCCGAGTAGATGGTGAGCAGCGGCATCATGAGGGACAGTGCGATCACCCGCGGCAGCACCAGGAAGTCGCTCGTGGGTATGGCCATCGTGGTGAGCGCGTCGATCTCCTGCGTGACCTTCATCGTGCCGAGCTGCGCGGCGTAGGCCGAGCCGGTGCGGCCCGCCATGACGATGCCGGTCATGACGGCGCCGAGCTCGCGCAGCATCGCGACGGTGACGACGTTGGCGACGAAGATCGTGGCACCGAAGGGCTTGAGCGTCACGCCACCGACGAACGCGAGGATCATCCCGAGCAGGAAGCTCACGACACCGACGATGCCGAGCGACTTCACGCCAGCGCCCTCGATCTCGGTCATCACGTCGATGCGCCGCAGCCGCGCCTTGCCGGTCGCGAGGCGCTTCGCCGAGTACGCGACCTCGCCGATGAAGGAGACGACGCGCACGATGGTGTCCCGCACCCCGAGGGTTGCGACGCCGATGCGGGCCACGAACGGCAGCGGCTCCGGCTCGGCCGGTGGGTGCTGCGCGGGCACCGACTGAGAGAGCGCGAGGAGGCGGCGCAGCCCGTCGGGCAGCGACGACGTGTCGATCTCGAGCTTCCGATCCTTGGCGACGGTGACGACGCGCTGGACGAGCACGAGTAGCGAGGTGTCCCAGCCGTCGAGCGCGCTCGCGTCGAGGACCACGCGGCCCTGCGCGGCCTGCACCGCCGACTCCACCTCGGGCGGAACCCGCAGGCTCGCCGCGCTGCGGTGCTCGCCCGAGACGCGAACGACGACGGTGCCGTCGGGACCCTGCGTGGCCGTCATGTCGGTGGGGGCTGCCAAGGTCTCAGTAGAGTGATCGCAAGTCCCGGACCGTGGCAACCACGCACGCAAACCTCCGCTTCGACTCGTATCGCACCGACATCATGCGGCCCTTGGCGGCGACCTGCGCGCCACACCGAGGCAGAAAGCATCAGCTTGCACGGACCCGACCTGCACTACGCTGTGCGGCCATGCCGAACCCGCTCGTCTCCGATCGCCTCGTCGACTTCGTGCTGCACGACGTGCTGGACGTGTCCGCGCTCGCATCGCTGCCAGCGTTCCGGGTGAGCTCGCGCGAGACGTTCGACCTCAGGCTCTCCGCGTGCCGTCGCGTGGGTCGCGATGTGCTCGCGCCGAGCTATCGCGCCATGGACGCGACCGCGCCGAGCCTGCGCGATGGTCGCGTGACGACGCTTCCCGAGACGAGGGCCGGACACTCGTGCCCAACGACGTCACGATCTCCGGGCTCATCCACAAGATCGGCTGGCGTGGCCTCCCGAGCCTCGCGCTCTCGTTCGGCGACGAGGACGACTGCCGCGGCTGGCTCGTCGGCCCCGCAAACGAGGGCTTGCGCTGCATGTTCCAGATGATGAACGAGGCGCGCCTCATGGTGGGCCTGAACGCCACCGCGACCGCGAGCGTGGGCTTCCACGAGTCTCTCGCGCGCGCGCAGGGTCGAGGCCTCGGCGTGACCGATGCTCGCACGCCGCCGGTGCCGCTGTTCCAGCACGCGGACATGCGACGCATGCTGCTCCGCCAGAAGGCGATCGTCGACGGTGCGTTCGCGCTCCTCGGCTGGTGCGCCAAGCAGGCCGATCTCTCGGCGCACGCGGAAGCGCTCGGCTCGCATGGCGGTGCGGCGCTCGGTGCGCTGCGCGAGGAGATCCTCGCGTCGTGCGCACGCGCGGACGAGCACGGTGTGGACCGCGCGCGCACCGAGCGGGTGAAAAGCGCGCTCGAGCAGGTGGGCGCGGTGTCCATCGCGCTGCTCGGTCGCGGCGAGGACGGTGATCTCGGCGCGCTGCTCGGCCACGCCACCGACTACCTCGAGCTGTTCTCGCTGCTCGTCATCGCGTGGATGTGGACCGAGCTGACCGCGCACGCGCCGGACGACGACTTCGGTCGCGGCCTCGACGCGGCGGCGCGCTACCGGGTCACCACCGAGCTGCCGCGCATCCCCGCGCTCGCCGCGCTGTGCGAGAGCGCAGAACGCAGCTTCCTCGACGTACGCGCGGAGTGGCTGTGATCCGCGTCTTCGTCGTGTGCGCGCTGCTCGCTGCGTGCGGGCCTCAACATTCCTCGAGCGGTGATCTCGGGACGTCGGATCTGTCGATGCGAGCGGATCTTTCGACCTCGGATCTGGCCATGTCCGACCTCGCGCTCGACCTGCCGATGCAGCTCCTCGCCCTGACGCAGCAGTGCATGGTGGCATCGAACGCCAAGCTCGCCACCGATGCCGGCGAGGCGCCGAGCGTCGACATCTGCAAGCTCGTCGGCGCGTATTTCTGGAGGGCGGACATGGACATCGACTGCGATGGAAAGCAGACCGCGCAGTGCAACATCGCGGCCGATCCGTCGTTCTCCGACCAGACGAGCATCGCGGACTCAAACGGGAATCCACTGGATGCCGCGCACCTCCCTTACATCGTGATCCCGCAGGCGAGCGCCCGCTTCGATCTATCGACCGCCGGGATCGAGCAGGGCGCGCTCGCGATCGTGCTGTACGCCGGCAAGCTGAGCTACGGCGTGTTCGGCGACGAGGGCCCCGCCGACATCATCGGCGAGGGGTCGTACGCGATGGCCGACAGCCTCGGCATCGACCCCGATCCCGCGACCGGCGGCGTCGACAGCGGCGCGACCTACATCGTGTTCACCGGGAAGGCCGCCGAGGTCGACCCCGTCGAGAGCCACGACGCGGCGGTGATGCTCGGGGCGTCGCTCGCCAAGCAGCTCCTCTCCGACAACTGAGTAACAACTGAGTTCGAGAGACGACTCAGCTCAATCGAACTCGAAGCGAATCGAGCGCGTGCGCGCGTCGACCTCCACGACCTTGGTCTGAAGGTCGTCGAGCCGCGTCGCGACGATGTGGTGTCGTCCCACCTCGAGCCGGAGCCGATGGAGACGACCATCGGCGGTGCGCTTGCGACCATCGACCTCGACGATGCACCACGGCAGGCACACGACCTCGAGCTCGCCGGTCTCCTCGCGGATGCGCCGCACGGGCGCCTCCTCGACGAGAGGGACGGTCAGGACCGGTGATGCGATCTGCGGCGCGGACCGAACGGGCGGTGGCGTCGCCTTGCCGGCCGTGGTGGGCATCGCCGACGTGTGCGGGTGCCACGTCAGCCAGCCAAGGGTGAGCGCGACGCCCAGCAGCGGCAGCGCGACGAGCGGCCAAAGGCGTCGTCGAACGGGCGATGGCTGCGGTCGCGGGGCGACCAGCATCTCGTCGACGAAGCTCGCGGCCGTCGTGGAGTCACGGAAGTAGCTCGCCTCCGCATCGGGCGGCGGGACATACGCGGCGTCCGCCGGCGTGATGGACGTGACGCGCGCGGCGAGCACGAGCGCGGCGAGCTGGCGTGCGGCCAGCGCTCGCGAGCTCGTGAGCTCCGTCGCGAGACCATCGAAGGCGGCGGCCATCGCACCGACGTCGGCATAGCGCGCGCTGACGTCCAGCGACGTGGCCCGCTCCACCAGCGCCGCAAAGGGCGAGCTCGTGTCGGCCGCGTGCTCGGGAGAAGGGCGCTGCCCCGTCGCGGACTCGGCCACGACGACGCCGAGTGAGTACAGGTCGGCGCGCGCATCGATGACCTCCCCTCTCGCCTGCTCGGGCGGCATGTACGCTCGCGTGCCGCGCACGCCGCCCGCGACGGCCGCGCCGCGCGCGACCCCGAAGTCGGCGAGCTTCACCTCGCCGTCGACCGACACGAGCACGTTCCTCGGCGTGAGGTCTCCGTGAACGAGCCTGTGGCGGTGCACGTGCTGGAGCGCGTGGCACAGCTCACCTCCGATGTACGCCACGAGCTCTGGCGGGAGTCGCCGATCGGGCATCGACTGGAGCAGCCGCGCGAGATCGCATCCATCGACGAGCTCCATCGCGAGGAAGTAGTCGTTGCCGACCCGGCCGAAGTCGAAGATCGACACCAGGTTGCCGTGGCTCAGGCTGGCGTGCAGCCGGGCCTCCTCGAAGAAGAGCTTGAGGAAGCGGGGGTCCTGCGCGAGCGCCGGCAACACCCGCTTGATGACCAGGCGCTTCTCGAAGCCTCCGGGCCCTCGCTGGCGCGCGAGGTACACCTCGGCCATGCCGCCCTTGCCGAGCGATTGGAGCAGCTCGTAGCGACCGAACCGGGAAACCACGTGTACATCATACGCGGCGCATATATTGTGCGCTGGTGCGTCGTCCGGCCTTCCTGTCACGCCTGCGCGTGGCGCTGCTCTGCGCGACGACGATCGCCCTCGGGAGCGCCCGCGTGCATGCGACGCCACCGACCGCCGTGTTCTGGGCCCCCGAGCCCGCTCCGAGCGTGACCGCGACCGCGCGCAAGCTCCTGGCGCACGCGCTCGCCGCTCGCGGGATCGCGCTCGACGACTCGGTCGTCGTCGGTGACCACCCGCCGATGCTGGCCGAGGCGCTGGCGGCGGCCATCGAGGCGTACCGCACGATGCAGCTCGAGGTGGCCGCGGACGCGCTCCGGAAGCTCGCCGCAGAGGCCGCGCGCACCGGTGGCGGAGATCTCGATCGAAGGGGTCTCGGCGACCTGTTCCTGAACCTCGGACTGACCGAGCAGGAGCTCGGCCACGTCGATGCGGCGTGGGATGCGTTCGTCGCCTCGGCGAACCTCGATCCGTCGCGCATGCTCGATCCCGCACGCGTGCCTCCGCGCGCCGCCGCGGTGTATCGACGCGCGGTCACCGAGCATGCGAAGAGCGCTCCGGTGGCGGTCTCGATGAAGCTGCCTCCCGGTGCAGCGCTCCGCATCGACGGCGAAGCGCTGCGGCTCGACGGCGATTCCATCGAGCTCTCCGTTGGTACGCACTACGTGCAGATCGAGAGCGAAGGGAACGAGCCCTGGGTTCGCACCATCACGGTCGTGCCACCACAGATGCAGCTCGCTCCGACGCCGACGCCCCAGATGCCGCCGCAGCTGGACACGACGGTGCGCGGGGCCTTCGTGCAGGTCGCGCTCTATCGCCCGGCGCCGGAGCAGCCGTTGCGCATCAGGCTTCGCGCGCGCAACAGGGACGGACGCATCACGGAGGCCAGCGACGTCGCGGATCGACTCGACGAGCGCCGCGCGACCTCGCTCGTCGACACCGTGCTGGGCGCGCCACTTCTCGTCGTCACCGAGCGGGTGGTCCCGGCTCGTCGACCGATCGTGAGGGCGTGGTGGCTGTGGACCGCGGTCGGCGTAGGCGTGGCTGCGCTCACCACCGGCCTCGCGGTGGGGTTCACGCGGGGACACGGGGATCACGCGGGGACGGTCTCCGGAAAGCTGGTGCCGCTCCCATGAGACGCGCAACGCTCAGCCTCTGCTTCGTCCTCGGCGCGTGCAGCTCGCCGTCGTCGAACGTCACGCTCTCGATCCGTCAGCCCGGCAATCGCACGCTACTCGGTACCGTGGCCCAGCTCGTCCTGCGCGCCGACCGCGACGGCCGGACCATCGCGCAGGCGACGTTCGCCGCGAATGCGTCCAGCGTCTCGATATCGCGCGTGCCCTACGGGACGAACACCACCTTCACGCTGGACGGTCTCTCCGCGACGGGCGATTCGCTCGCGCACGGGAGCACCTGCCCGCTCGACTTCGAGGCGAGCGCGCAGAGCGCTTCGCTGTACCTCGCGCCGACGCATCACTTCGCTGCGACGGTCGGCGCGCCCGCCTCCGAACGCACGCAGCAGATGGCGATCACGCTCGCTTCCGGCGACGTGCTGCTCGCAGGTGGCCTCGACGGCGCGACCGCGGTCGCGAGGTCGCAGCTCTACCACCACGACAACGGGACGTTCGACGATGCGCCGCAGAGCTCGCTCTCTATTGCGCGCGCGGGCGCCGAGGTCTCGGTGCTCTCCGTCGGCACCCTGCTCACGGGTGGGATCGGTGAACATGGCGAGTCGCTCGACTCGGCCGAGCTCTATTATGCCGCCAACGGCACGTTCGCGCCGGTGGTGAGCCAGTCGCTCGGAGCGCGGAGCGAGCATCGTGCGAGCGTCCTGAACGGCGATCGCGTGCTGCTCACGGGTGGGTACGGTGCCGAGCATGTGGCCGTCGATACGACGGCGATCGTGACGGTGCAGAGCGATGGCTCGGCGCAGGCCATCGCAGGTCCACCGCTCACGGTCGCTCGCGCCGCGCATGCTTCGATCGTCGCGATCGGCACCCCCGTCGTCATCGGCGGCTACGACGCGACGGGCCAGCCGCTCGCGTCCATCGAGGCGCTCAGCATCGCGGACGACGGCGACATCGGCGCGTTCCAGCTCGTGGCCCAGCTGCAGTTCGCGCGCGCGGCAGCCACGGCCACGCTGCTCGCGGACGGATCGGTCCTCGTGGTCGGCGGCATCGGCAGCAACGGAGCGCCGCGCGTCGACGCCGAGGTCTACAACCCCATCACGCAGAGCACGCGCGTCTACACGCTGGCGACGCCGCGCAGCAGGCACACGGCCACGCTACTCCCCGATGGTCGCGTCCTCGTGATCGGCGGGGTCGGCGCCGACGGTGCGCCGGTCGCCAACAACGAGCTCTTCATCGCGGACGTCGGCTTCGTCTCCGAGCAGCCGCTGCTCGCCGCACGCGCGGGCCACCTCGCGCTCCCGCTGTGTGACGGCAGCGTCCTCGTCACGGGGGGAGCCACCGATGCCGAGCTCTACATGCCCGCTCCCGATTAGCTGATCACTTCTTGTCACGGGGCCGCAGGTCGTACTTGTCGAGCTTGTAGATGAGCGTGCGACGCGAGACGCCGAGTCGCTTTGCGGCGCGGGTCTGGTTGCCCCCCTCGGCGCAGAGCGCCTCCTCGATGCTGCGCTGCTCCACGGACGCCACGCGGTCGCGGAACGAGCCACCTGTGGACTCCACACGCCCCGTCGCGATCCCGGCAGGCAGGTGCTCGGGCAGCACGACGCTCCCGTCGACGAGGACGAGCGCGCGCTCGATCACGTTGCGCAGCTCCCGCACATTACCCGGCCAGGCGTACTGCTCGAGGAGCGTGCGTGCCGCATCTCCGATGACGGGCACCGGGCGTCCCATGCGGAGCGAGAGCTGGCGCGCGAACAGCTCGGCGAGGAGCCCGATCTCGTTCGGTCGCTCGCGTAGCGCTGGGATCTGGATCGTGAACATCGACAACCGGAAGTACAGATCACTGCGAAACCGGTCCTGCTTCGCCTCGTGCTCGAGATCGCGGTTGCTCGCAGCGATGATGCGCACGTCGACATCGAGCTCCTGCCGGCCTCCGACGCGCATGACCTTCTTCGCCTCGAGCACACGCAAGAGCTTGGCCTGCAGCTCCAGCTTGAGCTCGCCGATCTCGTCGAGGAAGAGCGTGCCACCCTGCGCGAGCTCGAACAGCCCGGGCTTGCGCTTGTCCGCGCCCGTGAACGCGCCGCGCTCGTGACCGAAGAGCTCGCTCTCGATGAGGCTCTCGGGAAGCGCGCCGCAGTTGATGCGCACGAACGGCGCCGACGACCGCGTGCTCCGCGCGTGGAGCTGCTCCGCCACGACTTCTTTGCCGACGCCAGTCTCTCCCTGGAGCAGCACCGTGGTCGAGAGCGGCGCAACCCGGTCGACGCTGCGGAAGACCTGCACCATCGCCTCGTCCGCGACGATGAGGCCGGGAACCTCGATGGCGGGCGCAGGCATCGCGGCGAGGGCGCGCTCGCCAATCTCGGCGCGCGCGCCGGCGACGAGGATCTCCGTCTCGCCGATCCATACGACGTCTCCGGAGCCGAGCGCCCGGGTCGCCTGCTTCACGATGTCCTGGTTCACGCGCGTCCCGTTGCGGCTCCCGAGATCCGCGAGCGACAGGCGCCCCTCCTCGCAGACGATCCGGGCGTGCTCCCGGGATGCCTTCGGATCGTCGAGACGGACGGTCGCCTGGTCGGCACGCCCGATGTGGATCGTCTCGCCATCGCGCACGTCGAGCAGCATCCGCCGGTCGCCGCTGCGCACGACGAGGTACGCGCGCGCCATCGCGGCCGTCGGTACACGCGGCCCGTCGGTGCCTGCGTCGAGGGTGGTCTCTGCACTCACCGGCTTCATCGTAGCACCGCCGATGCGACGCGAGGACGCGCGGATGGCCTCGGGTTTGCTACTCTGGATGTGATGCGGTCACGCTCCACGCACAGCTGGGCTCGGGCTTCGTGGTTCAGCGCCGCGACGTGCCTGATCGTCGGCTGTGGCTCGAGCGGGGTCCCGGTCATGCAGGATGCGGGCGCCGACGGTCCCACGCAGCTCACGCTGGCCGTCTCGGTGAACATGCCCGCGCTCGACGGCCTCGTCGTCACGCAAGGCGAGATCGAGCTCGAGCGCCTCGGACTCGTCGGTGATGCGCAGTACGACGATCGCACGCAGGTGCCGCACGCGACGTTTTTGCTCGGCGCGCCCGCGCAGAGCTTCGCGTTCTCCATGGCCGCACCAGGCCTGTACAGCAGGCTGCGCACCGAGATCGAGCACGTCGAAATCTTCGGATCATGGCGGGGCACGCCCCTCCACGTGCAGACCGCAGGCGACGAGCGCGTCGTCGACATTCGTGGCCCCGACGAGGAGCTCTCGCCCACCCAGGCAGCGCCGTTTGCGCTCGTGATCGACGGGACCCAGTGGCTCACCGTGGAGATGCTCGACGGTGCGACGCAGACATCGAGCGGGATCGAGATCGACGAGCACGTCGCGCCGGACACGATCGACGACCTCATGGCCTCGGTCACCTCGTCCTTCTCGCTGTCGATGCCGTAGCGGCTGCGCAATTTTCGTACACCTGCGCGCCAGTCCTTGCGCACCCGCGGTCAGGGCGTGTCGGGGTGGACGAAGATGCGACCCTCGGCGCCCTCCTTCGGCGGCGTCGAATGGCAGTGGTTGCAGCCGCCGTTCGTGACGCTCGGCTCCATGTGCCGGATCGTCGACCCGATCTGCACGGAGACCGTCACCGGGAACTGCAGATCGTCGAAGAAGTAGAAGTTGCCCGCCGCGTTGGTGGGTGACGATACCTGGTTGTTCTGCGCGTCGACGATGAGCACGGTCGCGCCCTCCAGCCCGTGCTCGCTGATCGAGGCGCTGCTCGGAAACACGGTGCCCGAAACGGAGAAGCGCTGCGCGTTACCGGTCTCGCTGTGGCAGCGCTGACAGTCCTGCCCGGGCGTCATGAGCGGACTGTTGTCGCACGCCGCGAGCAGCAGGGCGAAGACGAGCACCTTGTTCATCGGGTTCGCCTCCTGCCGGTCGAGCGCAGCCATGCCAGCGCCATCAGGACGACGAGCGCCTGCCCGGCACCGCTCGCGCCAGGCACGGCCGAGCACCCCGCGCTGGCGTCCAGCGTCGCCGTGCCGCCGGCCTCGCGCACGTGAAAGACCCCGCGGACCGTGTCGTCTCCGTAGGGATCTTGATCGCTCGTCACGGTACCGGACCCACCGTTTCCATCCACGGCAGCGACGTAGATGGTCACGGGGCCAGAGCCCGCGGCCGGCGCACTCCACCACAGATGCCAGCTCGTGGCGTCGTTCGCGAGGCGCTGGTAGGGCATCGACATGGAGTGCGCGTCGTTGGCGAAGACCGCGTCTCCATCGGGGGCCACGACGACCTCGTCCCCGCTCGAGCTCTTCGCGGGACAGCTACCCTGCGACGGCGGCGCGGCACAGAACGAGGTGCCCGTCACAGGTCCGGTTGCCGTGTCGATCTCGAGCGCGAAGTTGTTGTTGTTGCACTGCTGGTAGGTGACGCCACTGTCGCTCGGAGGGACGTCGGTGCAGGTCGGCGTCGAGTACTCGAGGCCCTCGGTCTCGTTGCCGAGCGTGACGGACAGCTCGTAGGTCTGCCCGGGGACGTAGCCCGTCGAGAAGAGCGTCACGTCGTCGACGCCGAGATCGAGCGTCACCTTGCGAGGACCGTCGGTGTGACAGCTCGAGCAGTCGATGCCGCTAAAGCGCGGCGCGCCCGTGAAGTAGATGCCCTCCGCGTTGGCTCCGAGCGTTGCGGTGTGCGGAACCATCTTCGGGGCAAAGAACTGCGACGGCTCGAGAAACGCGAGCGCAGGGGTCGCATACGCAAGCACGGCGACCAGGATCCACGGGCTAGAGCGCAAAGCCGACCTCCAAATTGCCGTCGACGAACTGATCGCTCGCCGAGCGCGCGTAGCGTGCGCCTGCCTCGTGGAACGTGAGGAACAGCGGGGTGTAGCGCGCGTTCACGGAGAGCCACAGCCAGCTCGTTGGACGCACGATGACGCCAGCGCCCGCGTCGAGGCCCCACGCTGTGCCCCTGCCGTACTCGTTCCGGCTCGTGATGCCGCCGCCATCGACGAGGCCCAGCGCCGCAGCGCGGAGCCGGAGCTCGACACGGCGGCTGCCGAGGGTGTGCTGCCAGGACAGCCCCGCGTCGATGAGCGCGTATCCGACATCGGGCACGCCGAGGAGCTGCGGCGACACGGATGTCCACATGATGCTCTGGAAGCCCGCCTCGATGGAGAGCGTGCCGCCGCTCGACTCGTGCCCGAGAGGGACGCGGGCGACGAGGAGCGCGGACCAGCGCGACGCACGTCCGCGCTGACGCTCTGCACCGGCTGCGCCCGAGGTGAAGTCGAAGCCGTGCGTGTAGCTGCCGACGAGCCCCAGCGCCGCGAGGACCGGATGCGCCTCGGCGAGCTCGCGGGAGAGGGCGAGCGGGAAGATACCGCCGTCGACCCGCATCGTCGCGACGGCCCCGCCGCGAGAGCCCGCTGCCCCGCCGCTGAAGCGGAGCGAGCGCGACATGAGACCCGGCCCCACGCCCATGTAAAACCCCTGCGCGACGGGGGCGGGCGCCGCGTGCGCAACGGTCGGCGCCTCATCGTTCTCGTCGGCGGACTCCGGCGAGGCCTCGTCGGGCGGCGGCGTGGCCACGCGCGGCGCGACCGTCACCGACCGGCGCGGCACACGCTGCAGCGTATCGAGCACGTTCATCAGGTCGCGGACCACTTTGGACCGCAGCGTCGCCAGGCTCCGGTTCGCGACCTCGTAGCGCGTGCGCGAGACGACCTGGCCGGTCGTGCCCGCGCGAACGACGACCACGAGTCGACGCGCCGCTCCCTGGCCGTTGACCGCGCCGGCGACGAGCGCGTCCACGCGGATCGACTGACACACCGCGCTGACCTCGGTCGGCGATGCTCCGGGCCTACCCATGCGCGTCGCGGCGCTCTTGTACACCTCGCCCGGAACGACCTCGTACAGATCAGAGAGATCCTGCTCGACGCCATCGGCGAAGGATGGCTCGGCGCCGGAGACGCCGAGGACGGCGACCGTGCCGGCGCCAGCGTTCGCGCGCGCAGCGACGAGCAGGACCAGGATTGCGACGACGTACCGCATCAGTACAGCACGTTCAGCCCGAGCTCACCGGTACCGCCGTAGCGATGCGGGAGCAGCGGGTAGTCATAGTAGTGGATGTACAGGAAGTCGCCCTTCGCCTCGAGCTCGATGGAGCGACGCGCGATGGGCAGGCGCCACGCGATCTTCGCGCCCACGAGGTTGGAGAGCAGCGTCGTGGCCTCGCGATCGGTCGTCATGTAGGCCTGCGGCGTCGCGTAGTGCGGCTCGTAGAAGGTGACCTTGTTCTGGTAGTAGATGCGCTCGCGGATCCGCAGGGTGACGTCCTTCCACGACACGAGGTAGCGGAGCTGTACGGTGTGCGCCTTCATGCCCCAGTTGTCAGCGTAGAAGCGGTAGTCGCCCTGGATCGCCGAGTCGGTGAACAGGTGACGGTTGAGCGCGATGACCGCGGCGTGCCGGTAGCGCTGCATCGGCATCGTCTCCGGCACCTTGAACTGCACCGTGATCCCGTCGTCGACCGTGACCGGCACGAAGCGGTACGGGCTCGACTGGAAGCCGTCGTTGTAGGTGAACGTGTACGAGAGCTGACCGATGAGCTTCGCCGAGAGCGTCTGGGTCCACGTGAGCGAGAGCCCCGTGACGAGCAGGTGGCGGTGGAACTCCTGGTCGCCCGTGCGGCGCACCTCGTTCTCCGAGAACGACCAGCCGAGCGCGAGCGTCGTGTTGCGCTGGAAGAAGTCCTGCGCGACGCCGAGGCTGACGTTGTTCGACGAGTAGTCGTGCTCCGTCGAGTAGATGTAGCTGCCGGAGAACGTCGTCGCGCGCCACTTCTGCGCGACGCCTCCCGTGACCTCCGAGCGGAAGTCGCTCATGTGCTTCGTGGCGTTCGACACGACGTCGATGGACGCGGAGGAGACGACGTCGGCGACGTACGCGGCCGATAGCGAACCACCGCGCCACGCGTCACGACTGATCGCCACGGTCGGTGACACGACCGTCGTGTGATCGCTGTCGGCGTAGACCTGGGTCTTGGCGGTGAACGAGTCGTCCGCGCTCGACATGCTCGACCAGGCCACCGCGATGACGAGCGCGAGGAGGCGGGTCAGTTGCACCCGCAGCCTCCGCCGGCCGAGCCGTAGCCTCCGACCGCGCCCTCGCGTGCTTCCAGCATGTGCTGGTCGAGCACGGCCTCCTGCGGGTCCGGGTTGAAGATCATGTTTCGCTTCGACAGCAGCTCGCGCTGGTACGGCTTGACGACCACGCAGGACGCGCACGACAGGACGAGCGCGAGCAGAACGCGCCTCATTGCGGAGTCAGGCCCAGGCTCGAGAAGAAGGCCTGGCAGTCGGCGGTCGGGGGGACGGGTTGCTTCTGTCCGGCCGCCCACGCGAGGAGGACCGACCACTCGGGATCGGCATCGAGCGACTGCGCCGGCGCGAACGGGAAGATGCCGATGCCATGGTGCTCGGATCCGCCGAACGCCGCCTTCAGCGGCTTGAGCAAGAGCGGCGCCGTCTGGAGGACGAGGGACGCGCCGTCGGGCGGCGGTCCGGCGAGCAGCACGCCGGCCGCCGAGTCGAAGTTGGCCTGCACCTCGGCGGCGGTCAGTGGCGCGTCGCGATCGTTCCGGGAGGTGACGTCGCCGGCGCGCAGCTTGCCGGGGGAGTACACGCGGAACGCATGCGCCGGGTTTCCGTGGCACGCAATGTACGAGCAGTGCCGGACGAGCACGGGCATCGCGCCGCAGACGAACGCGTTGTAGTCGTACGACTGCGCAGAAGGGACGGTCTGCAGGCCCTTGGTCTGGTCGAGCGCGGGGCAGCCGGCGCTCGCGAGCGCCGCGCACAGGAGCAAGCGATCAGAGCGCACGTCGTAGCTGTTCCAGGAGCTCGTCTGGCTCGACGAAGTGATCGATGGTGTGCAGCGGCTTGCCGTCGGCATCGACGATCGACAGCGTCGGCAGCGTCGCCGCGTGATAGCGCTTCTTGGTGTCGACGACCTGCGGATCGTCGTCCTCGGTGCAGTCCACCTTCACCAGCACGAACTGCCCGAGCAACTCCTTGACCCGTGGGTCGGAGAACGTCTTCAGCTCGAGCTCTTTGCAGGGCAAGCACCAGTCCGCATAGAAGTCGATGAGCACCGGCTTGTGGGCCGAGCGCGCCGTCGCGATGCCGGCCTGCTCGCCGTGGATCCACGCGAGCGGTCCGCCGTTCTGCTTCGGTGTGAGCACGAAGCCGAGCAACCCGAACGCGCCGATCCCGATCGCGGTGACGCCGAAGGCCTTGCGGACCTTCTCGGCGACCTGCGAGTACTTGAAGGACAGGTTGAGCCCACCGATGCCGACGCCGACGACGAGCAGCGTTGCGTGGAGGACGAGCCACGACGTGTCTCGCGAGCCGTAGCGTGCGAGCGCGGGGAGCACGTTGCGCAGGAAGTACAGCGCGGCCACGACCATCACGATGCCGAAGAAGCTCTTCACAACCTCCATCCACTGGCCGGAGCGAGGGAGCGAGACGGCAAAGGCCGCGATGACGAAGAACAGCACGCCCATGCCGAGCGCATAGGTGAAGAGCAGCGAGCCGCCGAGGAACATGGAGCGCGTCGTCGCGACGTACGCGAGCACGGACGCGAGCACGGGCCCGGTGCATGGCGCGGCGATGATGCCGCCCACGAGCCCCATGCCGAAGGCGCCGCCGAAGCCCTTGCCTCCGACGGTGTTGAGGCGCGCCTGCCACTCGGCGGGCAGGGAGAGATCGAAGGCGCCGAACATCGACGCGGCCATCAACAGGAAGAAGATCGCGATGGGGACCATGAACGCCGGGCTCGACATGAACGTGCCGAACGCACGCCCCGCGAGCGCGAAGGACACGCCGAGCGTCGTGTACATGACGCAGATCCCGCCGACGTAGGCGGTCGCGAGCGCCATCGAGCGCGCGCGCGTGGAGCTCTCGTCACGCGCGCCGAAGAGGCTCACGGTGATCGAGATCATCGGGTACACACACGGCGTGAGGCTCGTCAGGAAGCCGCCCACGAAGACCGTCGCGAACGCCCACAGCCAGCCGTGTGCGAGGAGGCTCGACGACTCCACGCTACTTGGCCGCCAGCGCGGAGAGCTGCTGCTCGATCTTTCGCTCGTCGCCGTCGTCGAAGCCGGAGTTGACGGCCCGCACGACACCCTTTTTGTCGACGACGAACGAGGACGGCATGGTGCGCGGCTCGTAGGAGTCGACGATGTGCTTGTCGTCGTCGCGCACGACGGTCAGACCCTGCACGCCGGAGTCGTGGAGGAAGCGCTCCGCCTTGCCCGCGTCGTCGTCGATGTTGACCGTGACGATCTCGATGCCGCGCTCTCTGAGCTTCGGGACCATCTTGCCGAGCAGCGGGATCTCGCGTTTGCAGGGCTCGCACCACGAGGCCCAGAAGTCGACGAGCACGACCTTGCCACGCAACGTCGACAGCTTCAGGTGACCCCCATCGCGAGTCTTCTTGTCGAAGTCGGTGGCCTGCGTGCCGACCTTGACCTCCGCGCGCGCCAGGACGGGGACGAAGAGGAACAGCACGAGCAGGGTGCGACGGATCATGACGGAGCTCCTCAGACGCGGGTCGAGGCGGAGACGGTCTTGCTGGTGTTCACCTGGACGTTGCCGGAGCCGTCGACACACATCTCGTAGTGCTTGAGCGGGCTGAACGCAGGTGACGTCGGGTTCTGACCGTTGAGATCGAACGTCGCGCCGTGGCAGCCGCAGTACCACTGCGTGGTGTCGAGCGTGACCTTGCAGCCGGCGTGCGTGCACAGCGACGACATCGCGTACAGGCCGCCGCTGTCGCGGCAGACGTAGACATGAGCGCTCGAGATGTACTTCGGCGACGCGGCCGTGATCGACGCCGCCGACCCCCCGCTCGTCGCGGCCGCACACGAGTTATTCGGAGGCTGCGCGAGGTCGGGGTTCGACATCGACGTGGCGAGATCGTCCTGCGACGTAGATGCCATATCTCCGGACTGCTGATGCTGCGCGGCGTCGGTCGTCTCGCTCGTCCCAGCATCACCGTCGGGCGCGATGCCTCCCATGTTCAACCGCGTGGGGTCGCCGCCGCACGCAGCAAGGCCGAGCGCAGCTGCGGTCGCCGCGCAGAACGCGCGTCGAGGCAGGTCCGCGTGGCACGGGTGCTCGGCTGGGGGTTGCGGGGTGAGCAGCTTCGGTCGGCGGGCCATGCGCGTTCATGTCAGCAAGCGGCGTTCCAGTCCGAGGTGCGTGCTGCTCGCAGTTCCCCTCGTCGCTGCGGCACGTCGCTACCATTCCATGTGGTGCGCAAATTTGGGACAGTGCGCACCGAACGGACATGTCAGTGCGAGAGGAAGCGCTCCGCGTCGATGGCTGCCATGCAGCCCGATCCCGCGGCCGAGACGGCCTGCCGGTAGACGCTGTCCGCCACGTCGCCGGCAGCGAAGACGCCGGGGATGTCCGTCGCAGTCACGGCGCCCTTGCGACCGGGGAGCACGAGATAGCCCGCCTCGTCCATCGCGAGCTGCCCTTCGAAGACGTCGGTGTTCGGCTGGTGCCCGATGGCCACGAACACGGCCTTGCACGGCACCTGCGAGAGCTCGCGCGTCTTGAAGTTGCGCACGCTCACAGCGCTCACGCCGATGCGGCCGGGCTCCCCGCAGATCTCCTCGATCTCCGATGAGAGCATCCAGTCGATCTTGAGGTTGGCCCGGGCGCGCTCCTGCATGACCTTGCTCGCGCGCAGCTCGTCTCGCCGGTGGATGAGCGTCACCTTGCTCGCGTGCTTGGTGAGGTAGCAGGCCTCCTCCATCGCGGTATCACCCCCGCCGACGACGATCACGTGCTGGCCCTTGAAGAAGAACCCATCGCACGTCGCGCACGCGGAGACGCCGTGGCCCTTCAGGCGCTCTTCACCGGGCGTGCCGAGCCACTTGGCCACGGCACCGGTCGCGATGATGAGGGCGTCGCACGTGATGAGCTCGTCCTTCACGCCGCTGACGTGCAGCGAAAAGGGGCGGTGCCCGAGCTCGACGCGCTCCACGTCACCGACGAAGAAGCGCGTGCCGAAGCGTTCCGCCTGTGCACGAAAGGCCTGCATCAGCTCGGGACCCTGGATGCCGGCCGGGAAGCCGGGATAGTTCTCGACCTCGGTCGTGTTGACGAGCTGTCCGCCCGGTGGACCACCGCGGGCAAGCCCCTCGACCACGAGCGCCGGGATGGCAGCGCGTGCAGCGTAGATGGCAGCGGTCAAGCCCGCCGGCCCAGATCCGATGATGACGAGTCGCTCGTGTTGGCTCATGCGCCACGGCCATGCAATGGCCGCACCGGCTCGAGCCCGCGGTGACTACCAGCCGACGAGGCCGGGGCCGTAGGTGAAGCCGTAGCTCGCATCCCACGGGCCCCACGCGTTCCAGTTCCACTGCGCGTCGTTGTACTCCTGCGCGGCGTAGGCCTGCTCGTTGGCGATGTGCCGCTCGAGGCGGTCGCGCTTGTACTGGTTGTAGGCTTGCTCGGAGCCGACGTAGAGGCAGCCGCACACGTTCGGGTCGGCGAACACGTAGCTCACCTTGTCGTTGT
>JBDTCO010000249.1:0-3212 GCA_039923495.1 Polyangia bacterium | reverse complement strand
CAAGGACCTTCCACCCGGTCTGGAGGTGAAGGCGATCTTCGACCAGTCGACCTTCGTGCGCACCGCCTACTTCGGGTTGCGCAAGGAGATCGTCCAGGCCCTGTTCCTCATCGGCATCGTCATCCTCATCTTCTTGCAGAGCGTGCGCGGCACGGCGATCGTCGCGGTCGCGATCCCGCTGTCCTTCGCGATCACGCTCATCGTTCTGTACTGGCAGGGGCAGACCCTCAACGCGTTCACGCTCGGCGGGCTCACGCTCGCGATGGGCAGGCTCGTCGATGACGCGGTCGTCGTGCTCGAGTCGATCCACCGTCATCAGCGCAAGGGGCTGAGCGTGGTCCAGGCCGCGCTCGAGGGAACCAATGCGGTCGCGCTGCCCGTGCTCGCCTCGACGCTCACGACGATGGCGGTGCTCCTGCCCGTGATGCTGCTGGCTGGCCTGGCGAAGAAGCTCTTCGCGCCGCTCGCGCTCACGGTCGCCGTGGCGATGGCGGCGTCCTACTTCGTCAGCGTCTGCGTCACGCCGGTCGCGTGCCGCTACTTCCTCGGTCATTCCGAGCCAGGTCGTTTCTGGAAGCGCATCGAGCGCGCGATCGACGGCCTCGCCAATGGCTACGCGTCGGTGTTGCGCCGGACGCTTCCCTTCCGCTGGCTCATCCTCGGCGGCGCCCTGGCGCTCGTCGTGTGCTCGGGCGTGATCGCGGCGCGGTTGCCGAGCACCTTCTTCCCCGCCATCGATGAATCGATGGAGCGCATCTACGTGCGCTACGCACCGGGCACCTCGCTCGAGGAGGCTGCCCGCAGGACCGACGCGATCGGCAAGCAGCTCGCATCGGAGCTGCCGAAGGGCAGCGTCAATCTCGTGCTCGCGAACGTGGGCTCTCCGAACAACGCCCGCAGCGCCATGACGAGCCCGAACTGGGGACCGTACATGGGCTTCATCAGGCTCGCGCTCACGGATCCGGAGCACCGAAAACTTTCGCAACAGCAGCTGGCCGATCGCTCTCGCGAGATCCTCGACCGGGACTTCCCGGGCGTGGAGTTCCTGCAGGCCCCGGGCGGGCTCGTCGCGAGCGTCTTCGCCAACGGCTACATCGCGCCGCTCGTGATCGAGGTCCGCGGCACGAAGCTCGAGGCGCTCGACGAGCAGGTTCGCGCTGTCGCCGAGGTCGCGCGCACGGTCCCGGGGATCCGCGACATCCGCTCGTCCCTCGACATGAACTACCCGGAGATCCGGATCAACGTCGACCGCGAAGAGTCGGGGCTCGTCGGTGTGAGCGCTCGCACCGTGGGTCAGTCCACGCTCGAGGCGACCCTCGGCAACATCAACACCCCGAGCGTGTGGATCGACGCGGCGAACGGACAGTCCTACTACGTCGTGTCGTACTACGATCACCAGGCCGTTTCCGATCCACGCTCGCTCGCCGAGCTGCCGGTGCGCGTCTCGGAGGGCGGTAAGGCGGTCTCGCTCGGCGCCTACAGCCGCATCCGGCGCTCGGTCGGCCCGATCGCGGTGGAGCGCAACCAGCTCCAGCGCGCGGCACACGTGCTCGCGGCCGTGGAAGGCCGTGACCTCGGCAGCGTCGCAAAGGACCTGGAGGCGGCGCTGGCCAAGGATCCGCGGACGGCGCACGTGAAGTTCGACTTCGCGGGACAGGTACAGCTGATGCGCACCACCTTCTCTGGCCTAGGGCTCGCGCTCTGCCTGGCGGTGATGGTGGTGTTCATGATCATGGCCTCGCAGTTCAAGTCGCTGCGCATGCCGTTCATCATGCTGTTCACGATCCCCGTGTGCCTGATCGGCATCGTCGCCGCGCTGCTCCTGGCGGGGCAGGGCTTCTCGATCACGGCGCTCATGGGCGTGCTCATGGTCATCGGCATCGCGGTCTCGAACGGCATCCTGCTCGTCGACGATGCCGCGCGCCGGCTGGCGGACGGCGCGAGCAAGGTGAACTCCATCGTGGATGCCGCGCGCTCGCGCTTCGTGCCGATCCTCATGACGAGCCTCGCGACGGTGATCGGGCTCCTCCCGACCGCCTTCGCGCTCGAGCACGGCACCGAGGCGAACCAGCCGCTCGCGCTCGCCGTGGTCGGCGGGCTCACCTCGTCGACGCTCCTGTCGCTGTTCCTGGTGCCGCAGATCTACCTGCTCCTGGCCAAGCGACCGGAGCAGGTAGATCGTTCCGTTTAGTAGCGGTACGTGTCGGGCTTGTACGGCCCCTGCTTCTTGACGCCGATGTACGCGGCCTGCTCCTCGGTGAGCTCGGTGAGCTGCACGCCGATCTTGGCGAGGTGCAGGCGTGCGACCTTCTCGTCGAGGTGCTTCGGAAGGACGTAGACCTGACCGCTCTTGTACTCGGTCTGCTTCGTGAAGAGCTCGATCTGCGCGATCGTCTGGTTGGCGAACGACGACGACATGACGAACGACGGGTGGCCCGTGCCGCAGCCGAGGTTCACGAGGCGACCGCGGGCGAGCAGGATGATGCGCTTGCCGTCGGGGAAGATGACGTGGTCGACCTGGGGCTTCACCTCTTCCCACTTGTATTGCTCGAGGCTGGCGACCTGGATCTCGTTGTCGAAGTGGCCGATGTTGCAGACGATGGCGTTGTTCTTCATCCGCTGCATGTGGCTGTGCGTGATGACGTCGCGGTTGCCCGTGGTGGTGACGAAGATGTCGCCGTGCGCGCACGCGTACTCCATCGTGACGACGCGATAGCCTTCCATCGCGGCCTGGAGCGCGTTGATCGGGTCGATCTCGGTGACCCACACCTGCGCGGACAGCGCGCGCAGCGCCTGGGCCGAGCCCTTGCCCACGTCGCCGTAGCCAGCGACGACCGCGGTCTTGCCGGCGATCATGACATCGGTGGCGCGCTTGATCGCGTCGACGAGCGACTCGCGGCAGCCGTAGAGGTTGTCGAACTTCGACTTCGTGACCGAGTCGTTCACGTTGATGGCGCGAAAGAGCAGCGTCCCCTTCTCGCTCATCTCCTTCAGGCGGTGCACGCCGGTCGTCGTCTCTTCGGTCACGCCGATGATCTCGGCGCTCTTCCTCGAATACCAGGTGGCGTCGTCGGCGAGCCTGGCCTTGATGCTGGCGTACAGGCAGGTTTCTTCTTCGCTCGTCGGCTTGGCGATGACCGAGAGGTCCTTCTCGGCGCGCTTGCCGAGGTGCATCAGCAGCGTCGCGTCGCCGCCGTCGTCGAGGATCATGT
>JBDTCO010000248.1:0-21974 GCA_039923495.1 Polyangia bacterium | reverse complement strand
ATTCAGCGAAGTGCTACGGGCGCGCGCGCTCGCAGCGTAGCTCGCGCTCGCCGAAACGGGCGGTGGCGAGGCGCGTGATGACGCCGTCGGCCTCGCCCTCGTTCACGTTGAGGTACGAGTGCGAGCTCATCACGTCGAGCACCAGCGGGTCGACCTGGTGCGCGATGAGCAGCTCGCGGATCGCGGGCTCCTCGGCGCCGTCGCGCTTGCCGAGGTTGAGGTAGAGCCGCGCCTGACCGGGGGGCACCTCGGGGATGGAGCGCGCACCGCGCTCACGACGCGCACGACGCGGCTCGCGATCCTCGCTGTCGGACTCGACGCGACGCGGCTTGGGCGCAGCAGCGACCGGTGCAGCGGCATCCCCTTCTGCGGCGGGTGCATCGCTCTTCGAGTCGACCCACGCCTCCCAGAACTCGCGACCGCTCGACGTATCGATGGTGCCTTCGACCTTCGTCCCCTCGGCCTTGACAGCGCCTTCACGCGGCTCGCCGCGACGCCGCCGACGACGCGCGGGCGTCTCGCCCTCGACGGCCTCGGGTGCGCCAGCAGCAGCGGCCGGCGCAGCAGCGCGCAGACCCTCGGCCGCCTTCGCAGGGCGCGGCTCACGCTCGGCACGCGGCTCACGCTCGGCGCGCGGTGCACGCTCGGCGCGAGCACCGCGCTCGGCGCGAGCACCGCGCTCGGCGCGAGGACCGCGCTCACGTGGCTCGCGCTCCACCTTCGCCTCGAGCATGGGCGACGGGATCGGCGTCGGCGCCTCGAACACGCGCGCGGCCGGCGCGGAGCCGCTCGAGAACGCCTCCATCAGCAGCGCGACGAGATCGGTGCCGCCGTCGGAGGTGACGAGGCGCTTGGCGAGCGCGCGTGACTCGTCGGAAGGCGTCTTGCCCTCGAGCGCCTTGCGGATCTCGTCGAGCTGGGAGCCCTCCTTGTGCGTCTTCAGCTCCTCGTCCGACGGGAGCGAGCGCTCCTCGGGACGGATGCGATACGTGAGCTTCAGCATGTAGAAGTTGCCGAGCTCGCGCGGTGAGATGATGGAGATCGCGACGCCCGACTTGCCTGCCCGGCCCGTGCGACCGGTGCGGTGGACGTAGACCTCGGCCGACTCGGGGAACGTGTAGTTGATGACGTGCGAGAGATCGGAGATGTCGATGCCGCGCGCCGCGATGTCGGTGGCGACGAGGTACTTGAGGTTCTTCTCCTTCATGCGCGTCATGACGCGCTCACGATCCTTCTGCGTCAGATCGCTGGAGATGGCCTCGGCGTCGATGCCCTGCTTGCGCAGGTACTCCGCGACCACGTTCGTATCGTCGCGCGTGTTGCAGAAGATGACCGCGGACTCGGGACGTTCGGCCTGCAGGATCTTGAGCAGGTCGCGCGTGCGGGACATGCCCGACACCGAGTAGTACGCGTGCGTGATCGTGTGGACGCCGATGTTGCCCGACGAGAGCTGGATCTTCTCTGGCGATCGCATGTAGCGCGAGCCGATGCGCTCGATGTCCTCGGGGATCGTCGCGGAGAACAGCACCGTCTGGCGGTCCGTGGGGCAGCGCTTGATGATCTCGGTGATCTCCTCGAGAAAGCCCATCGAGAGCATCTCGTCGGCCTCGTCGAGCACGAGGACCTTCAGGCCGTCGAGCTTGAGCGTGCCGCGACGCAGGTGATCGAGGACGCGGCCCGGCGTGCCCGAGACGATCTGCGCGCCCGCCTTGAGCTGCTCGATCTGCTTGCCCATGGGCGCGCCGCCGTAGACGGGCACGACGTCGAGCTTTCGGTACTTGGCGATCTTGCTGCACTCGCTCGCCGACTGGAGCGCGAGCTCGCGGGTCGGCGCGAGGATGAGCGCCTCGACGCAGTTGCCGGGCTGAGCACCGAGCTTCTCGACGAGCGGGATGCCGAACGCGGCGGTCTTACCCGAGCCGGTGCGCGACTGGACCATCACGTCCTTGCCGTCGTGCATCAGCTGAAAGACGGCGCTCTGCACGGGCATCGGTGCGGAGAAGCCCATCTCCTCGACTGCGCGGCGCACCTCGGGGGAGAGGCCCATCTCGTCGAAGGTCGTCGGCCCGACGGGGATGAGGAGCGCTGCTGCGGCTGCTGCGGCTGCTTCTCTAGCGGCTTTGGTGCGGGGCGCCGGCGCGGCCTTTTCGATCGGTGCGGCTACTTCGGCCGGGGCGGCCCCGGTCTGCGGTGAATCGGACATCTTGGATCTCCTTGCCAGGAGCACTGTCGCTTCGGTGACGCATTGCCTGCTCATGCAGGCTGAGGGCTCGTCTCGAGCGCGAGACGAGGCGCAAACCGGGGGCTCCTGGCGCTATGGAGAGGGCTTCCATCGTGGAAGCACACTCTCTGCGGTGTCCGACCCCTTACCGTCGACCGACGCGCCGGAAACGCTTCCGATGGGCCAGCAGGGCTGGCGACGGAGCAGGGCGGCACAGGATCGAAGGGCGGAGACGGACACTAGCGACGAGAAGGACCCTAGTCGGTGCGGCCCTGTGTGTCAAATCAGAGGTATAGCGACGTCGCTGGTGAGACCTCGAAGAGCCACAGCCAACAGGAAACGATGGAGGTCGCATCGCGACGTTCTTTCAGGAAAGGGCCGCGAAGCGGCGACCACTTTCGTGTTCCGGAAGGCGAGCTAGTCAGCAGGCAGCAGCAAGGATGCCTTGCCGTCCTTGCCTGTCGCGCCTTCCGCCTGTAGCAGCGGCGTCGGTGTGCAGCTGGACGTGGCGGCGTCGCAGGTCGGGTCGGCGGCCGGCACGAGGTACACGCGCACCGTGGCCATGACGGGCAGATGGTCGCCGCCGCGCACGACCGCGTCGAACGTCACGGGGTAGGGTAGCGCGAGGTCGCCGAGGTCGACGTCGCCGGTGATGCTCTGGCGCGAGACCCACGTGCGTGGCAGCGAGGCGCTCGCGGGCGGGCTGAGGCCGAGGTCGTACTCGGCGGCGTCGACGTGCAGCGCGAAGCGACCCGTGCCGTCGGTGGTGGCGGACCCCGGCGTTGCAACGTTCGTGGTGCTGCCGCTGATCACGAACGACGCGCTCGGGGACAGCAGCGCGCCCTTGAGCGGCACCCTGTCCGGGCCGACGATGCGACCGGTCACGAGCGGCCGCAGCCCCAGCATGATCGCCTGCGTGTAGCCGCTCGCCGTCGAGACGACGACCGTCTGCGTGGTGCTCTGGAAGTCGGAGTCCGCGGGCGGCACGACGGTGACGGTGTACACGCGCGACTGCTGCGCGTTGGAGTAGAGGTCCGCGCCGAGGGTGCCGTCGGCCGCCGTCTGTCCGTCGACCTCGTGCATGACGCCCTGGCTGCTGCGGCCGTCGACCGACTGGAGCGTCGTGACGAGCTGTACGCTCGCGCCCGCGACGGGCTTGTTGGTCCCGCTCGAGCCGGCGCCCAGCACCGTGAACGTGAGGTGCGACGCCGCCGGCAGCGCGGGCAGCGCGAGCTGCATGTACTCGGCCTGCGTGATCGCGTTGCCGAGCTGCGAGGCCGCAAGCTGGATGCTCACCGTCACGAGGCCCGACGTCGCATCGCCCCGCTGGATGAGCAGCAGCAGCGAGCCGTTGGCGTTCGTCGCCGTCGCGGGAATGCTGATGTTGAACTGCCCCTGGTCGTCGGTGACCGACGTGCTCGACAGGTCGGTTTGTGTGACCCCGTCGCGCAGCACCACGCGCGCGCCCGTGACGGCGACCTTCACCGCATCGGTGAGCGTGCCGTGCAGCGTGAGCAGCTCCGCGCCCGTCGGCAGCGCGACGTTGACCGTCGCATCCGCGGTGATCGATACGCTCGACGAGTACGGCACGTAGCTCGTCGTATCGGTCGGGCGGAAGCGCACCGTGTAGGTCTCTCCGTCGAGGTTGGGCGGCACATCCAGCGAGTAGGCCCCCGTGCCATCGACACTCGCCTGATACGACACGTCCGAGCGGCCAGGGACGCGCGACGGACGCGAGAACACGACCGTGCCGGGCACGGCAAGCGTGCTCGCAGAGACGTGCCCGCTCACCTGCGCCGCGATCGGGAGGTCGAGCGTGAGGTTGCCCGTCGACGAGTCGAGCGCGACGGCGGTGAACTCTGTGGCGGGCGGCGCCTCGTCACCGATACCGACGACCTCGACGGCATACGTCGAGGTCGTCGGCATGCATGCGGGCGGCCGGCACGCGTTCGTGGACGTCGACTTGGACGGACTGCACGCAGCGAGCGCAACGACTCCGATTAGCAGCGCACGCATCATTGCGGGCACGTCAGCTTCCAGAAGATATAGTCGGTCAGTCCGCCATCGGCCTTGCCGTCGCCCGACGCGTTGAATGGTCTGTCAGCGACGGTGATCTTGACGGGGAACGTCTGCACGGATGGATTGAAGATCCGGCAGTAGTCCTTGCCTCCGTCTTGCTTGTCGAAGTCGGCGACCCGAAGCTCTGGATCGTCGGTCGCAGCCGCTTCCATCGGGCTCACCTGATACTGGTAGTCGACGAGCGGATTGGTGTCGGACACCTCGCTTGCGTTCGGTGCCGCGTAGATCCGAGCGGAGAGCGTGTCGTCGAGGTCGACATCCCGTGCGTACACCACGAAGCTGAACGTCGAGTGGTCCGTACGAACGATGGTCGGGCCGTACGTGGGCACCGCGCGGTCGACGAGGATGAACGGCGGCGAGTCGCCGACGCCCGGTCTCTGAGAGAGCGGCGTCGGAACAAGGCACCCTGGCAGCCCGGCGATCACGACGCCGATCAGGAGCACCGCGCGTGCCATCGAGCCACCCGCGTGTCGTTTCGCCCCATTGGATCGCGCGCACGCAGCGGCGGATGCCGGAGTCATGACGGCGGTGTCAGGCCCGGACGAGCGAGCGTCAGAGTTTGCGACAGGACCCAAAGCGTCAGCCGGCCTCGCCCTTCCACGCCATCTCTTCCTCGGTGGGCTCTACGCCGTCCTCACGTTCGAGGTGACGGAAGATGGTGCGCGGATCCACGCCGAGATCGCGCGCGGTCTTGGTTCGGTTGCCGTTGTTGAGCGAAAGTACGTGGTTGATGTAGTCGCGCTGGAACTTCTCCTTCGCGTCCGCGAGCTCGAGGATCGCGGGCAACGAGCCATCGCCGAGCCCGAGATCTTCCGGGCCGAGCAGCGCCTTGTCGCAGAGCACCACGGCCTTCTTGATGTGGTTCTCGAGCTGCCGGATGTTGCCGGGCCAGCCGAACTTGCGGACCGCGATGGCCGCGTTCGGTGACATGCCCTTGACGACCCCGCCCAGCTCCTCCGCGTGCTTCTGCAGGAAGTACTTGGCGATGACGAGCACATCGTCGCCACGCTCGCGCAAGGGCGGCAGGTGGATGTTCACGACGTTGAGCCGGTAATAGAGATCTTCGCGGAAGCGCTGCGCCTTGATCTCGGCCTCGAGGTTACGGTTGGTGGCCGCGACGATGCGGATGTCCACAGCCTCCTGTCGATGATCACCGACGCGCGTGACCGCCTTGTCCTGTAGCGCGCGCAGGATCTTCACCTGCAACGACAGCGGCATCTCGCCGATCTCGTCGAGGAACAGCGTGCCCTTGTCGGCCGCGTGGAACTTGCCTGCCTTGTTCACGACCGCGCCGGTGAACGCGCCGCGCACGTGGCCGAAGAGCTCCGACTCGAGGAGGTTCTCGGGGATGGCGCCGCAGTTGATCGTGATGAACGGACCCTTCGCACGCGATGACCTCTGGTGGATCTCGCGCGCGATGAGCTCCTTGCCGGTGCCGGTCTCGCCGGTGATGAGGATCGAGATGTCGGTGGTCGCGACCTTCGACACCTTGCGAAACACCTCCTGCATCGCGGGCGCGGAGCCGATGAGGCCCCCGAAGCGCAGGCTCTCGAGCTGATCGGAGAGCAGCTTGTTGTCGAGCTTGAGCTCGGAGACGAGCAGCGCGTTGCGCAGGATGAGCGAGGCCTGCGACGCGAAGATCGTGAGCACCTCGAGGTGCGCGGGCTCGAAGAGTCCCCCGACGGAGTCGTTGCCGACGTAGATGACCCCGAGCAGGTTGCCGCGCTCGAGCAGCGGCACGCACATCACGCTCGACAGGCGCAGGTTCATGACGCTCATCGCGTTCTGGAACTCGGAGTCGTGCGCGGCGTCGGAGACGATGACCGCCTTGCGCGTGCGGATGACCTTGTCGACGATCGAGTCGGACAGCCGCTCGAGCGCGTCGGCGAGGTTCTCGCGCTTCACGTTGCGCGCGACCTTGACCTTCGGCTCGTTGCCCTCGAGCAGGATGAGAAAGCCCTTCTCGGCGTTCGAGATCTGAACGACGGAGTCCATCATCGACTCGAGCAGCTCACCGAGATCGTACTGCGCGAGGAGCTTCTCGGAGAACTCGAGCAGCTTGCGATAGGAGCTCAGCGCCTCCATCGTCTTGGCGGCCTCGTCGTCGGTGACCGGCTCGTCGTAGAGCGAGAACGTGAGGTCGGTGGCGCCGAGGAGCACCTGGTCCTGGTGCACGAGGCGGTGCTTCTTGCGCTTGCGTCCGTTGATGACGAGGTCGCTGTTGCGATCGAGCGCGGTGATGTGAAAGTCGCGCCCGTCGAAGTGGATGTGCGCATGCGCATCACAGAGCAGCGGATCGGCGAGCTGGATGTCGTTCTCCTCGCCGCGCCCGATGGACGTGATCTTCTTGTAGAGGTGATAGACCTTGGGCGACGAGCCCGGCAAGACGACACGGAGACTGGGCATCAGCGACACATCCTAGAAGGTCCCTCCGACGGAGAGACCACCCTGGCCCGGTCCGACGATGGGTGCGAGCGAGACGGAGTGCTTCGGCGCGGCGACCTCGCGCGTCTTCGTGACCTGGGGCTTGTAAAGAACGTGCGCGTCGATGATCCCCCACAGCAGCGTGGCCCAGAACGCGATGCCGGCGCCGAGCTGCAGGCCGATGAGCGCCTGCGCGGTGCCCTTCTGCGGGGCGGGAAAGTAGCGACGGTTTGCTGACGGGTCGTACGGATACTTTTGATCGAGCGCAACGTACGCGGAGAGCGAGAGCGCCCCGAAGAGCAGCTCGCTCGACAGGAACAGCGCCGCTTTGGTGTTCTGCCCGTTCTGGAACTGACCGACGCCGAACGGGATCGTCGCGAGCAGGCGAGAGTGCTTCTGCACCGTCTTTTCGATGTACACGCGCTCGGCGGTGGCGTGGCGGATGCGCGCCTCCTCGATCGCGCGCGCCTCCTGCTCCTTGGCCTCGCGCGCACGCAGCTCGCGGAGCCGCGACTCTTGCTTCTTGCGCACACCGTCGAAGAACGCGACGGCCATCGGCGGATCGACGATGGGATCGAGCTGAAACGAAGGCCGCAGCGTGAGAATGCTCGTGGCCTCTTCTTCGGCCTCGGCCTCCTGCTTCTGCAGGAGGTGGGAGAGCGCGAGCAAGCGGTGCGCCTCGACGACCGCCTCCTCGCTCGTGAGCGCGATGGACGGGTAGAGCAGTGGCGACAGCGTATGCACGGCGAGCGCGTAGTTCCCGCGCTCGTAGGCGAGCTTGCCGTCCGCGAGCAGCGCTTCGGGCGTCTTCTGGACCGTTGCCGCGATGGGCGCTGCTGCGACGGGCGGCGCTGCCGACGCGGAGCCGATCGCCTGGACCGAGAAGAACGCGAGCAGCGTGGCGCGCTTCATCATCACTGTCGTCACAGAGGCGGACCTGCCAGCGAGACGTTGATCGTCTCGGACTCGTTGGCGCGCAGCTCGACTTCCTTTTCGACGGAGGCGCGATCGGGCGCCGAGACCTTGATCGTCACGACGCGGCGCCCGTCGGAGAGTGGAGGCATCGGCATCGAGATGGGGTGACCGCTGCGCGCGATGAGGCGGCCGTCGACCACGATGTCGGCGCTGTCGGGCTGCGTGTGTACCGTGAGCGTGCCGGGTCGCCACTTGAGGCGCCGCACGATGCGACCCGACTCCGCCTTGTCGTCGAGCAGGATGTTCTCGGGGTAGCAGAACGGGCTGTCGAACGTGATCGTGTGCGGCTTCTGATCGAGGTCGACCGCCATGAGCCCCGGGCCGTAGTCGCCGAGCGGCTGGCCGTCGACGAGCACGCGCACTGCCTTCGGCGTCGGTACCAGCTCGAAGTGGCGCTTCGGCATGATGGGCGCAGGTGGCACGATCGTTGGTGCGATGCGTGCGCGATCGATCCTGATGCGCGGGGTGAACTTCACCGGCGGCACCGCGCTGCGAATCGACGGTGCCTTCGTGGAGATGGGCGGCGGCTGCAGCGCGGGCGGTTGCACCTCGACGACGGGACGCGGCCACGCCCGGATCCCCACCGCCGCCGCGAGCGCGAGGCACCCGAGACCCGTCGCGCCGACGAGCGATCGCCCGAGCGCCTGGCGCCGCTCGATCCCCTTGACGAGCGCGAGCAGCTCCTGCGAGGTCGGCGTGATCTCGAGCGCGCGTCGCCAGGCTTCGAGCGCGGCGGCGCGGCGTCCATCGCCGAGGAGCTTGCGACCGCGTGCGGTGAGCGCGTCCGTCATACGCGGCCCGAGGGTACCGATGAACGCCGCGGGCGCCGCGAAGAACGCGACCAGCTCGGCACGGGGATCGTCGAGGCCGGCGTCGGTCAGATCCTCGAGCAGGTCGCGCCGCAGCTCGCCGACGTCGCCGTATCGATCGGCCTTGTTCTTCGCGAGAGCGCGCGCGATGACCTTCGTGAGGCGACGACCGACGCGCGGGTTCACGCTGTCGGGTGGCGCGTACACGCAGTCGGCGATGCGCTTGAGCATCTCGTGCGGGTTGCGACCGCGGAACGGCAGCTGGCCGGTCGCGAGCTGGTAGAGCAGGATGCCGACGGAGAACACGTCGGTGCGGACGTCGATGCCACCGCCCTCGACGTGCTCGGGCGCCATGTACGCGGGCGAGCCCATGAGCTGGCCCGTCTGCGTCATGCGCTCCTTGTCGACCATCTGCGCGATGCCGAAGTCCATGAGCTTGATGAGGCCGTCGGAGCGGATCATCACGTTCTCGGGCTTGATGTCGCGATGGATGACGCCGGCCTTGTGCGCGTGCTCGAGCGCGCGCGCGATCTCGCTGACGATCAGCTCCGCGAGCTCCGGGTAGGGGAGGGCGTGCGCGGTGGTGAACTGACGCAGCGTGGTGCCGTGGATGAACTCGGTGACGATGTAGCTCTCGTCGGAACTGCGGCCCGAGTAGTCGAAGATCTCGAGGATGTTCTCGTGACGCAGCTTCGCGACGGCCTGCGCCTCGCGCTCGAGCCGATCGCGCGACTCTGCCTGTCCGGCGAGGTGCGGGTGCAGCACCTTCACGGCCACCTCGCGATCGAGCATCGTGTCGTGGGCGCGGTACACGATGGCCATGCCACCCTGACCGACCTCGTCGAGGAGCTCGTAGCGCTTGAGCCCTGCCTTGCCGTCCGTGACGGCTGACCCGACCTGGGACGGTGTGACCGACGGCCCGGCGACGGCAGGCGCGTCGTCCGTGCCCTCCCCGTTCCGTGAGTCGGACATCCGTGTCATGCGGCCTCGGCTTGGACCCGGCATCGCGGCGGGCTCGAACCGTCGTGGCGCGCAGGTCGGATTGTCCAGAGTTTAGCCGACGTTCCGTGTGACGGGCAAGGCCGACGGACGAGCGCGGCTATGACGAGCGCGTCATAGACTCACAGGCCCATGTGCGCAAAGAACGGTGCGGCGGCGCCGATCAGATCGACGCTCGGATCGAGCTGCTTGCCGATGCCCTCGGTCATCATGATCGCGATGTTCACGAGGGTGAAGGTGGGATTCGCGCGTACGCGGTGGTGGCGCAGGATCTCCATGAGCTCGAGGAACACGACGGAGATCTGGATCTCGCCGAGCGTCTGGCCCTTGTGGCGCTGCGCGAAGACCTGCACGGCGCGCTCGAAGCCGGGATAGTCGCGGACGGTTCGCCGCGCATCGGCCGAGGCGAGCGAGGTCATGATCTGCGCCATGGCCACGCCGTCGCCGGCAGCGAACGCGGCGAAGTAGCGTGCCAGGCCGAGGCGGTGCTCGGCGTCGAGCTCGCCGACGAGGCCGAGGTCGAGCAGCGCGAGCTTGTGCGCCCTCGTGACGAAGAGGTTGCCGGGGTGCAGATCAGCGTGCACGAGCCCGTCGATGAAGATCATCTTCAGGATGACGCGGAAGCCGATGGCCGCGAGGCGCTTCGGATCGGCACCGACCTTCGCGTACGCGAGCACCTTCTCGCCGTCGATGAGCTCCATGGTGAGCACGCGCATGCTGCACAGGCGCTCCACGAGCTCGGGGAAGACGACGTCTGGATCACCCGCGAAGTTGGTGCGAAAGCGTCGGTTGTTGTCGGCCTCGATGGTGAAGTCGAGCTGCATCCGGATGCCACGCCCGAACTCGTCGATGCTCTCGACGGGAGACAGCAGTGACAGCGACGGCACGAGCTCGAGCAGCTTGCCGCCGAGCCGCATCGCACCGAGGTCGAAGTCGACGAGCCGCTCGATGTCGGGGCGACGCACCTTCACCGCGACGCGACGACCATCGTGCAGCACCGCGGCGTGCACCTGCGCGACGGACGCCGACGCGAGCGGCACGCGATCGAACGACGCGTACAACGTCTCGAGCGGCTCGCTGAAGTCCTGCTCGATGGTCTCGCGCAGCGCGTCGAACGAGAACGGGCCGACGTGATCCTGTAACGACTCGAGTTCGCGCAGCATGGCCTTGGGCAGCAGGTCGGGTCGCGTCGAGAGGATCTGCCCGAGCTTCACGAACGTTGCGCCGAGCCTGCGCATGAGGCGTGCGAGGCAGCGACCTGCCCAGGCCTGCCGCGCCTCGGCGGGCTTGCCGATGACGAGCAGCGCGAGCCACCCCGCGCAGAAACGCGCCAGCGTCAGCAAGCTGAGCAGGGTGATGATCAGCGCGCGTGCGAGGAAGCGGAGCTGCACGGGCCCGAGCGTAGCACGCGCGGTCGGGGCGCTCAGCGAGCGGCCAGGACGAGCAGCACGTCGCCACCGAGCACCGCGAGCGCGAGCAGGAGCGCCACCGACGTGAGCACGCGCGCAGGTCGGCGCGCGGCGTACGCAGCGACGAGCACGCTCCCGGCGGCCGCAGCGAAGCCGACCTGCACGAGCGGCCACGACACCAGCGCCACCGAGCACAGGCTCCCGGCGATCGCGAGCAGCGCGAAGGCAGTGCTCGCCGGGGAGCCGGCCGCCATGTCAGCCGACGAGCTTGCGCTCGCCAGAAGGTCCGACGATGAGCACGCCGCCCGCCGTGAAGTCGAGGCGCTCTTCATCGCCGTCGCCGAACGAGACCGTGGTCTGGTCGCCGGGCGGTCCTACGACGGGGACACCGTCGATGCGGCCCTTTTTGCCGACGAGCGCGACGCGCTGTCGAGCGACGAAGCGACCGTTCGAGATGTGGAAGCGCGGCTCGAGCGCCTCCGGACCGAACAGCGTCGACACGTCGGCGGTCGACAGACGAACGAAGCGCGGCGCGTGCGGCTTGCGGTCCATGGCGAGACAGACTGTAGGGTGCGCCACCCGGCATCGTCAACGGAGGCGGTGGACAGCGTGCGGCCA
The DNA here is from genome assembly GCA_039923495.1 of Polyangia bacterium. Taxonomy (GTDB): domain Bacteria; phylum Myxococcota_A; class Polyangia; order Palsa-1104; family Palsa-1104; genus JBDTCO01. The sequence continues at coordinate 10,440 of JBDTCO010000248.1, read as the reverse complement.
CGGTGCGAGCTTTCGCGTGTGCGTGCGCTGCTGCCCATCGTCCTCTGTGGTGCGGTCTGCGGCGTGCTCTGCGGCGTGGCGCAGGCGGAGACGTGTGACGACGCCGAGCATCTGCTCGACCAGGCGCAGATGACGCTCGATCCGGGCGAGCGCTTCCGTCTCGCGGATCGGGCGCAGGCGCTGTGCGAGAAGGCGTCGGTGGCCACACCTGTCGACGTGGAGGCGACGTTCCGCATCGTGCGTGCGCTGACGATGCCGGATGCCGCGAACCCCGAGGCGTGCCGATCGGGCCGCTGCGAGGACGCCCTCCGACGGCTCGAGAAGCTCGCGAAGCGGCCGGATGCGGCGCCCGATGCCGCGCGCATCGCGTCGGAGCAAGGCATCGTGCTCTCGCGAATGCAGCGCTACGCGGAGGCCCTCAGCGCCTACGAGCGCGCGCTGCCCCTCATCGATGCGACGCGCATCCCGTTCACGCTCGACGAGCGGCAGGGCTCGGTGTTGCTGTGGGGCAACTCGGCCGAGACCGCGATGGCGCTCGGCCGGCTCGACGAAGCCATCCGTCGCTACCAGCTCGCCGTGGACGCTGCGACGTATGGTAGCGCCGAGTGGCAGCTCGCGCTCTACGGCCTCGGCGTGGCGCTCGATCGCGACGGGCAGGGCGAGCTGGCGAAGCGCACCATCGGAAAGGCGCTGGAGCGCGATCCGGCGCTCGCGCGGCTCCATGACGACAGCGTGTTCTTCGAGCCGCCCGGCGACGTCGCGTACTACGAAGGACTCGCGCACGAGGTCGCGGGCGATCGCCAGGTCGCGAAGGAGGCCTTCGAGCGCTTCCTCGCGGCGCAGCCCGGCTCGCCGCACGTCGCGCGCGCGCGCTGGCACATCGCGCAGCTCGGGCAACCCGCGCCTGCGCCGAAGCCCCATGTCGAGATAGGTCAGCCGCTCGTGATGAAGGGACGACGCACCGCGGAGAGCATCCGCGGGCGCGTGGCCGTGCATCTCGGAGATCTCGCCACCTGCTATGCCCGGGTGCTGCGCGCGCAGCCCGGCGTGTCGGTGAGCTTCCAGCTCGCGCTCGAGCTGTCGCCGCTTGGGTTCGTCACGCAAAGAGCGCACGTGCTCTCGAGCGATCAGTCCCTCGAGCTGGCGCGGTGTGTGGAGCTTTCGGCCGAGTCGTGGCGCTTCGCTCCGGTCCAGGGTGGCGACGTGGAGGCCGCGCTCATCCCCCTGGACTTCTCGCCCCGCTGATCCGACGTATACTTCTGTCGTGACGCTGCCCACGCGCCATATCGCGGTCGAAGGCCCTATCGGGGTCGGCAAGTCCGCGCTCGCGCAGCGGCTCGCCGACGCGCTCGGTGCCCGGGTGGTGCTGGCCGACCAGGGCAACCCGTTCCTCGATGGCTTCTACGCCGACCCGAGGCGCTACGCGCTCCAGGCCCAGCTGTCGTTCCTGCTCGGGCGCTACCAGCAGCGCGACGAGCTCCGCCAGGAAGGCCTGTTCCAGCGTGGCGTCGTCACCGACTACGTGTTCGCGCGCGATCGCCTCTTCGCGCGGCTCAACCTCTCGCGCGACGAGCTCGCGCTGTACGACAAGGTGTATGCGCTGCTCGACGAGGCGATGCCACGTCCCGACCTGGTCGTGTACCTCCAGGCCCGCACCGAAGTCCTCGTGGAGCGACTCCGCAAGAGCCCCGAGGGCCGTCGTGTGCCGCGTGAGTACGTCGCGCGCGTCAACGAGGCCTACGCCGAATTTTTCTTCCACTACTACGTGGATAGCCCGCTCCTCGTGGTCAACACGTCGGAGATCGACTTCGTGGCTCGTCGAGAAGACCTCGACGACCTCGTGGCGGTCATCCAGCGCACGCGGAACGGAGTCCATCACTATTCACCGCTTGGAGCCGCCTAGGCCCGAGACGGAGGTGCCCCATGAGTACGACGCCCAAGAAGTCCCCGAAGGTCACCGTCCCGCTCCTCGAGAAGCTCGTCGCCAAGCACGGTCCAGAAAAGGACCGTCAGCGCGTCACGATGATCACCGCGTACGACGCCACGTTCGCGCGGCTCCTCGACGACGCCGGCGCCGACATGCTGCTCGTCGGCGATTCGCTCGGCAACGTCGTCAAGGGCGAGGACAGCACGCTCGGCGTCACCATGGACGAGATGATCCATCACTGTCGCGCCGTCGCACGCGGCACCACGCGCGCGCAGATCGTCGGTGACATGCCCTTCATGTCCTATCAAGCCTCCCTCGAGGACGGTGTTCGTAACGCGGGTCGCCTCGTCAAGGAGGGCGGCGCCGAGGCCGTGAAGCTGGAGGGTGGTGCGCAACATGCGGAGCTCGTCCGCAAGCTCACCCGCATCGGCATCCCCGTGTGCGGTCACCTCGGCCTCACGCCGCAGAGCGTCCACGCGATGGGCGGCTACAAGGTGCAGGGTCGCGGCGAGGCCGCGCGCAAGCAGCTGATGGACGACGCGCTCGCGCTCGAGCAGGCCGGCTGCTACGCGATCGTGCTCGAGGGCATTCCGCGCTCGCTCGCCGCCGAGGTGACGCGCGCGGTGTCCTCGATCACCATCGGCATCGGCGCGGGTCCCGACTGCGACGGTCAGGTCCTCGTCTGCTACGACATGCTCGGCATGAATGACGAGTGGCGCCCGAAGTTCGTGAAGCGTTACGAGCAGCTCGGCCTGCGCATCCGCACGGCCGCCCAGTCGTACATCGACGAGGTTCGCAGCGGGCACTTCCCCGACGACGAGCACTCGTTCGGCGACGACGCGCAGCCGAGCAAGGATGCGACCCCCTACGCCACCGTCGCACGCACGACCTGAGCGCGAAGATGACGCGCACGCTCCACGGGCCCGACGAGATGCGGGCCTTCGCCGAGGAGGCCCGCGCCCAGCGCAAGCGCATCGCGTTCGTGCCGACGATGGGCGCGTTGCACGAGGGCCACGGCTCGCTCCTCGTCGAGGCCCGGCGTCGCGCCGACGTGTCGGTGCTGTCGATCTTCGTGAACCCGTTGCAGTTCGCACCGACGGAAGATCTGGCGCGCTATCCGCGCACGCTCAAGGCCGATCTGGCGCGCGCCGAGGCCACCTGTGTCGACGTCGTGTACCTGCCGACGCCAGCCACGATGTATCCGCCGGGCTACCAGACGACCATCGACGTCGCGGAGGTGGCGCGCGATCTGGACGGTGCGTCGCGGCCCGGGCACTTTACCGGTGTCGCCACCGTGGTGTGCAAGCTGTTCTCGGCCGTACGTCCACACGTCGCGCTCTTCGGCCTGAAGGACTACCAACAGCTTCAAGTGGTGAGGCGGATGACCCTCGACCTCGATCTCGGCGTCGACATCGTGGGCATGCCGATCGTCCGCGACGGCGACGGGCTCGCGCTCTCGTCGCGCAACGTCTACCTGTCGACGGACGAGCGACGGACGGCGCTCGCGATCCCGCGCGCGCTCGGCACGGTGAAGGCGGCGTACGAGCGGGGCGCACGCGACGCAGCGACGCTGCTGGCCGAGGCACGCGCGCTGCTCGCGCCGCTCTCGCTCGACTACCTCGAGCTGCGCGACGCGACGTCGTTGCTCCCCGTCGAGAGCGCCGTACAGCCGGTCGTGATCCTGGTCGCAGCCCGGGTCGGCAAGACGCGGCTCATCGACAACCTGGTGCTGGGCGGCTGAGGATGAGCCGGACAGGCTCCTTTCGCGAGCTGTACCCCGACCACGCGAGCGGTGTTAGCGTGGCGTCGTGAAGCGCCTCCTGCACGTGTTGCGCAACGAGCTCGTCACCGGCGCGGTGCTGCTCGCACCGGTCGTCGGAACGCTCTACCTCGTGTTCTGGGTCGTACGCTCCATCGACTCGCTCTTCCCCAACGAGTACCGCCCGCGCGTGCTCGGCTATCCGCTGCCCGGCGTCGGCATCGTGGCAGTCCTCGTGCTCGCGCTCGCGATGGGCCTCGTTGCGCACAACTTCATCGGTCGCAAGCTCGTCTCCTGGATCGACCGCGGTTTTCAGGCGGTGCCGCTCTTCGGAGGCACGTACGGCCTCATCAAGCAGGTCTTCGAGTCCGTGTTCTCGCAGGGCGCCGACAGCTTCCAGCGTGCCGTGCTCGTCGAGTACCCGCGGCAGGGCTCGTGGGTCATCGCCTTCGTGACGTCGTCGACGATCGCGCCCGGGCTACCCGTGCCCGCGGGCGCAGATCTCGTGAGCGTCTTCATCCCGACCACGCCGAACCCGACCTCGGGCTTCTACCTCATGGTCGAGCGCAGCTACACGCGCCCCATCGACATGACGGTCGCCGAAGCGTTCAAGCTGCTCGTGACGATGGGCATCGCCAAGGAGCCCGAGATGCTGACCACGACGGCCAAGCTCTCGCGCGAGACGCTGTCCATCATCGACCCGCGCTGAGCGTCAGGCGTTCCGGGCGCCGAGCTTCGGTCCGAGCTCGAGCGTATCGAAGGCGATGACGTAGTCCTCGACGGGCATGTGGTTCACGTGGTGGTCGCCCCACGGGTTCTGCAGGCTCACCGTCCGCTTCGCCACGTCGACGGCCGAGACGGCGTACTGGTGGAAGGTGATGACCTTCAGCTTCCCCGAGTACGGGCGCCACGTGGACAGCGACGTCATGGGCCGGTGATGGGCGAACCCGTCGGCGATGTGGTGCAGCACCTCTGCCTCGCTGAGCGAGCCGAGGGTATAGCGGTCGACCTGACCCTGGTTCTGCAGGAGGTCGAGCCCGGACCTCACGCGCGCCTTCAGGCCCTGGTCGAGCGCCACGAAGCCGTCATAGCCATGCTTCTTCACCGCCATCGCCTTCTCGATGAGGCGAACCCACAGCTCCGGGCCCAACGCGCCGCGAACGTCCGAGCGCGCGCCGCGTGCCTTGCCATGCGCGGCGGTGAAGTTGTCGTCGATGATGAACTTCTCCGGCGTGCCCACGCCGGTCTTGGTGCGCGCACCCGTGTAGAGAGTGACCTCGTACTTGTGGTCGCCGAGGTCGCGGATGAGGTGCTCGATGGACGCTGGATCGGCACGCGCCATGGCCGCGAGCGCCGCGAGCAGCCAGCAGTCGTTGAGTCCACCCTGGATCACGTCACTCGGCGCGACGAGCGAGCTCTCGTTCTGACGTCGCAGGAACGGCACGCCCGGCGCTGCGATGGTTTCCTTGTCGCCCCGGACCGTCTGCACCTGCGGACCCGCGTGAACTGCGGGGTGCGTTGCTGCGAGGTGCGCGGCCGGATGCCCTGCGACCGGGTGATGCGGCGTGGGCGACATGATGCGATGAAGTGCAGCCCGCCCCGCGTCGGCGATGGCGCCCGGGACCTCCTCGACTCGATGCAGCGCGTGGTCGGCGTTCGCCGGTGCTGCTGCGATCATCTTCCTGCCGGCCTCGACCGCGGCCTTTGCACGCGCCGCGATCGCGCCGGGCGCCACATGCGCGAGGTGCTTGGCATCGTCGACCATTGCCTCGATGCCGTCGCCGGCAGCGCGGGCGGACAGCGCGAGCGCGTGGGCGTCGCGATGCAAGCGTTCGAGGAATCCGGGTCCAGGCATGTATGTGAGCATACGTGACTGGCGCGCCTTTCGGCCTCGAAAAATAGCGCTGCAGCGTACTCCGATTATGCGGCGCGCAGCGCGGTGACCCGGTCCAGCTTTCCTGCGAGATCCTGCTGGTAGAAGCGGCGCAGCTCGACGAGCAGCTCAGCCGCCGCACGCCGCCGAACGTAGTGCTGCTCGAGCGAGCGGCAATAGTCGTTGGCGGCCTCGTTGGCGAGCAGGTAGCGCGAGCGCTCGTCGGCGGAGAGATCCGGCAGGTAGCGGATGCGACGGAACAAGCGCTCGCGCAGATCGGTCGAGGGTGCGCCCGTCTGATCCCAGCCGACGAGCAGCGCGACCGCGAACTTGTCGACCTCGGCCTGCAGCTCGAGCTCGACGGCAGACACGGGACGCTCGTGCTGCATGCGCGACGCGAGGTAAACGAAGTGCGAGACTCCCTCGAGCGCGAGCAGGAAGTCGGGCAGGTTCCGCTCGTCGAGGCACCGCCGCGGATCGTGGTGATCGAGCCTGCCGAGCGCGGCCTCGTCGACGAACAGGCTCACCGAGAGACCGTCGTGATCCTCGCGCACGAAGAGCTGCTCGCCGGGTGCGCGCTCGGCGGAGAACGCGCGGCGGCCGGCCTCGTCGATCATGAAGTCGGCCACGTCGAGCGACGTGCTCACACGGTACATGCCCTCGAGGCCGCCCTGGAGCGCGCGCAGGAAGCTCAATCGCAGTCGCCGGTCCGACGCGGAACGACGCCACTCTTGCGCAGTCGTCGCTCGGCCCAGTCGGAGCCGGTGCGCAGCCAGCGCTCGTAGAGCTGCACGACGCCCGTCGAGGTGCCGAGCGAGGTCGTCTGCGAGACCTCCGCGAGGACCTCCACGTAGTCGCCGAAGTGGTGCCCCAGCTCGTCGTAGACCTCCGACGCGGCGGCGTGCCGCCGGCCGTACGTCCGCGCGAGCTGTCCGTACGCGCTGCCACCGAGCGAGATGTAGTAGTCGACGTCGACGAGCCGCCGCGACAGCGACTCCGCGAAGAAGCCCGACATGTACAGCGACGTGTCCGCGACCTGACGCAGGGCTCGCACGCGCTCCTCGGGCGCCGCGAGCTGCGCCTCGGCGAGCTTCATGCCGAGCGGCTCGTCGGTCGGGGCCCACGTGGAGTAGGCGGCCAGAAGGTTCACGAGGTAGACCTCCACCTCTTCGCGGGTCGGTACGCCCTGGTTGCGGAGCGCAGAGCCGAGCTGTTCGTGAAAGAACTCGCTGAGTGACGTGCTGGAGACGATGTCCATACGCGTTGCAACCTCCCGAGACGACCTTCTTTTATCGTGGCGCCACCACCCCCCTCATTGTCAATTTGTCGCGGCGCGGCAGATCACACGCTCGACGCAAAACGGTCGCCTGTCAGAAGCCCCTTGCACCGAATTGTCGAGTGATTACTATCCGACGCGCCCGAGCACTCATCACACGAGAGTGCTAACGACAAAATGCGGGTGGCTCGGCTCAAATCCTGGAGGAGCTCATGAAGTTGCGTCCGTTGCATGATCGGCTGGTCGTCACGCGCATCGCCGAGGAAGACAAGACCAAGGGCGGGATCATCATCCCGGACAGCGCGAAGGAGAAGCCTGCCGAGGGCAAGGTCGTCTCCGTGGGCGCCGGCAAGATCCTCGATGACGGCACGGTCCGCGCGCTCGATCTCAAGGCGGGCGACCGCGTCCTGTTCGGCAAGTACTCGGGCACCGAGATCAAGGTGGACGGGCAAACGCACCTCATCCTGCGCGAGGACGAAGTCCTCGGCGTGGTCGAGTAACAACTTTCGTAATCGTTTTCGCAACCGCACGAAGCGGGCCCGTGGGTCCGCTCCCCAATAGGAGTCAGTCAACATGGCCGCTAAAGACATTCTGTTCGACGAGGGCGCTCGCGCCCGCATCCTCACCGGCGTCAACACGCTCGCCGACGCCGTCAAGGTCACCCTCGGGCCGCGTGGTCGCAACGTCGTCATCGAGAAGAGCTGGGGCGCCCCGACGGTCACCAAGGACGGCGTCACCGTCGCCAAGGAGATCGAGCTCGAGAACCGGTTCGAGAACATGGGCGCGCAGATGGTGAAGGAGGTCGCGTCCAAGACCTCCGACGTCGCTGGCGACGGCACCACGACCGCCACGGTGCTCGCGCAGTCGATCTTCCGCGAGGGCAGCAAGATGGTCGCGGCCGGTCACAACCCGATGGAGCTCAAGCGCGGCATCGAGAAGGCCATCGAGGTCGTGTTCGCCGAGCTGAAGAAGCAATCGAAGGCCACCAAGGGCCAGAAGGAGATCGCCCAGGTCGGCACCATCTCCGCCAACGGCGACACGACGATCGGCAACATGATCGCCGAGGCCATGGAGAAGGTCGGCAAGGAAGGCGTCATCACCGTCGAGGAAGCCAAGTCGATGGAGTCCACGCTCGACGTCGTCGAGGGCATGCAGTTCGATCGCGGCTACCTCTCACCGTACTTCGTCACCGACTCCGAGCGCATGGAAGCGGTCCTCGAGGACGCGTACATCCTCATCCACGAGAAGAAGATCTCGTCGATGAAGGAGCTCCTCCCGGTCCTCGAGCAGGTCGCTCGCTCCGGCAAGCCGCTCGTCATCCTCGCGGAGGACGTCGATGGGGAGGCGCTCGCCACGCTCGTCGTCAACAAGCTCCGCGGCACGCTGCACGTCTGCGCCATCAAGGCGCCGGGCTTCGGCGATCGTCGCAAGGAGATGATGAAGGACATCGCGATTCTCACCGAAGGTCAGGCGATCACGGAGGACCTCGGCCTCAAGCTCGAGAACGTGACGCTGAAGGACCTCGGTCGCTGCAAGCGCATCACGATCGACAAGGACAACACCACGATCGTGGATGGCGCCGGCAAGAAGGCGACCATCGAGGCCCGCGTGAAGGAGATCCGCGCGCAGGTCGAGAACACGACGTCCGACTATGACCGCGAGAAGCTCCAGGAGCGCCTCGCCAAGCTCGTCGGCGGCGTTGCCGTCATCAAGGTCGGCGCTGCCACCGAGAGCGAGATGAAGGAGAAGAAGGCGCGCGTCGAGGACGCACTCCACGCGACCCGCGCGGCCGTCGAGGAGGGCATCGTCCCGGGCGGTGGCGTGGCGCTCATTCGCACGCTCGACGCGCTGTCGAAGCTCAAGCTCGAGGGTGAGCAGCAGTTCGGCGCGAACATCGTGCGCCGCGCCATCGAGGAGCCGCTCCGTCAGATCGCCTCGAACGGCGGCTTCGAGCCGTCGATCGTCGTCAACAAGGTCAAGGACGGCAAGGGCGCGTTTGGCTGGAACGGCGCGACCGACACGTACGAGGACCTGATCGAGGCCGGCGTCATCGACCCGACCAAGGTCGTCCGCACGGCGCTGCAGAACGCGGCGTCTGTCGCGGGCCTCATGCTCACGACCGAGGCGCTCGTCGCTGAGCGTCCGAAGGCGGACGAGCCCGCAGCCCACGCGCACGGCGGCGGCGGCGGTGGTATGGGCGGCATGGGTGGTATGGGCGGCATGGGTGGTATGGGCGGCATGGGCATGTAGCCCGACCGCTGCAGAACACCGCAGCACGCAAAAGGGCCCTGCTTCGGCAGGGCCCCTTTTTATGGTTCATGCGGAAATCGCAGGGCCCGACGCCGCTGGTACAGGAACTCGATCGCGGGCGTGAGGGCGGCCACCGGAGGCCTGCCGTCGGAGCCCAGCTCGACTCGACCTCAGCGCGAGGCGGCCTCGGGAGCGGCGCTGTAGACCTCGAGCGGGAGCTGTCGGATGCGGCGGAGCGTGGACGGACCCTCGATCACGAGGCGGCTGCACGCCTCGTCGGAGAGCTCGAGCCGGGACAGCGTGGTCAGCTTGCCGTGGCTGCGGGCCGCGATGATGCGATCGGCGGCAGCGACGTCCAGCGACGGGAGCTGGAGCAGCTCGTCCCGGGAGGCCGCATTCACGTTGAGACGGCCGAGGAGTCGGATGTCGTCATTTTGGACAGTGGGGGCGGAAGGTGTGTCTAGATCGCCAGCCCACGCGGCGGAACCCATCGAAAGCACGAAAGCAATCGCTACGAGACGCATATGCACCTACAAGGAGCAAGGATCGATCCGATCGGAACGAGCCCATATCGGTGAGTTGAGTCGGGTCGGTGTGGTCCAAAGACCACATCGAGGTGGGTCCTCAGCCGCGTAGATCGAGCATCAGCTTGCCGACCTCGACCCCGCCTTTGCGGAGTTCGAGGTCGTAGCGCGCCGGGTCGAGGTGGGCAAAGGTGCAGCCATGCTCCTCGATCTCGCGGGAGTCGACGGGACGACCGTCGCGGAGCAGCTTGGCGCGGACACCGCTCGTCGAACGACCGTCGGCGCCGACATGGATGACGAGATCGACGCGCGGGTGAGTCGAGCTGGGGTCGGCGTGAAGCTCGATGCGAGTCGTCAGCGGACCCTGCGCGGTCTGGAATTCGCGCTCGATCTGGTAGGCCGAGGCGTGCCCGGTGCCGCCGTGGCCCGAACGAACCGCAAGCTCCGGCTGGAGGGCCGCGATCCCCTCGCCGCGCAGGACCTCGAAGACGCCCTTGGCGATGTGGAAGACGTAGCGCGTGGCCTTCGCGCTCTTCACGAGGAAGCCGTCGGGCAGCTTCGGGCTCGGATAGCCGGCCTCGTGCAAGGCGCCTGCGAGGATGCCGACCCGCTCCTTGGCGTCGAGGTCGAGGAGCAACCGCGCCTCGAAGCTCTGGCGTTCGGGACCGTTCAGGGCGCCGTCGACGTAGCGGACGAGCAGCTCGTCGTCGAGATTCGACGCCGGTGGGAGCGCGCCGAACTTGCGCTCGAGCGCGCGCCGGGCCCAGACCGCGAGCGCCTTGTCACGGTCGTCCCTGGCACCCTCGGGATCATCGATGTCGTTTGCGTTGG
>JBDTCO010000247.1:0-4811 GCA_039923495.1 Polyangia bacterium | reverse complement strand
GACACCGACAAGGATGGCGTCCCCGATCGCCTCGACAAGTGCCCGAACGAGCCCGAGACGGTCAACGGCTACAAGGACCTCGACGGCTGCCCCGACGAGCTCCCCGTCGCGGTCAAGAAGTACACGTCCGGCGCGCTCAAGGGCATCAACTTCGAGACCGGCAAGGCGACGCTGCTCCCGAACTCGACCGCTGCGCTCGGCGAGATCGTCCAGGTCCTCAAGGACTACCCGGACGTGAAGATCGAGGTCGGTGGCCACACGGACAACGTCGGCGAGCGCAACGCCAACATCGACCTGTCCAAGGGCCGCGCCGAGGCCGTTCGTCAGTACCTCGTCGCGCACGGCATCCAGGATTCGCGCGTCACGTCGGTCGGCTACGGCCCCGACAAGCCGATCGCCGACAACAAGACCAGGGCCGGCAAGGCGAAGAACCGTCGCGTCGAGATGAAGCTCATTAATTAAGGGGGACGTTCCCGCCCGCGTTTCTCGCGGGCCTTCGTCTCATACCCCACCACTTCATCTGTCCTCGCCCCGTCTTCGCCGTCGGCGTGAGGGCCTGTAGAAAGATGGCTTCACATGAGCTTCTTAAAAGAGTTTCGTGACTTCGCGATGCGCGGCAACGTCGTCGACCTTGCCGTCGGCGTGATCATCGGTGGCGCGTTCGGCAAGATCGTGGCCTCGCTCGTCGCCGACATCGTCATGCCCACGGTCGGTCTCCTCGTGGGTGGCGTGGACTTCACCAAGCTCGCCTACACCGTCAACAAGGGCATGGACGGCAAGGGCGCGACGATCAAGTACGGCATGTTCATCCAGAGCGTGTTCGACTTCGTCATCGTGGCGCTCGCGATCTTCGTCGCCATCCAGGCGCTGAACCGCTTCAAGAAGAAAGAGGAAGCGGTCGCGGTCGCCACGCCTCCGAGCGAGATCCTCCTCACCGAGATCCGCGACCTCCTGCAGCAGCAGAACCGCGCCACGCCGTAGCTTCGTTCGTTCCGCTCGGCGGCGCGTTCTTGCGCCTGCCCAGCTCCACCAACCTCCGGCTCGCGCTCGTCGAGGCGAGCCGGGGGATGGGCGCTCCGGCATCCCCGCGACAGCAAGCCTTACGGCGTGCGCCCTACTGCGCGCGTGGCCACTCGCCTCCACCGTAGCTGCCGCGCGAGCGCACCTTGCTGACGATGTCGGCCCACATCTCGCGCTGAGCACCCGACTCCAGCTCGAGGTGCTTCGCGAGGATCGGCACGATGTCCGTGTTGTCGAACTGCGACAGCAGACGCCTCGCCAGATCGCGCAGAGGCGGTGCCTCGTAGCGCAGGACCTCGACGAGGAACTCGCCCGCCTCGAGGGACGCGATGCGTCCGATCGACTCGAGCGCCACCTCCTTCACACGCTGGCTCTCGTGCTCGCGGAAGATGCGCGTGAGCGGGTCGAAGGCATGTGGGAAGTGGAGCGCGGCCAGCGCCTCGAGCGCGGCCTGCTGCACCTGCGGGCCTTCGTCGAGGAGCCCGCGCGCGATCATCTGGAAGCTACGCTTGAAGTACAGGTTGCGTAGCGCACGCTGCACGCCGCGGCGCACCTCGACGTTCGGGTGCGTCGACAGCTTCTCGAGCGGACGCAGCGCCGCGAACGCCTGCAGCTCGCCGAGCCCGACCGCGACCTGGGCGAGCAGCACCGGATCGGAGTCGAGGGTCGTGCCTGCGGGCGCACCGAGGATGTTGAGCAGCACGAGCAGCGCGCGCCGCCGGATCATATCGGCGTAGCGCACGTCCCCGACGATCGACGCGCACACCTGCGCGGGATCGCCGTCGAGCTCCCACTCGATGAGATCGAGGTACCAGATCTCCGGATAGGCGTGCTGCTGCCGCAGGTAGTCGGGGAACGGTGCAGCATCTACCACCAGCGCAGGCGCGTCGCCGTAACGCGTCGCTACCTTGAGGTAGCGCTCGCGCTTGCCATCGCCGAGCGAGAGCTTCGCGAGCTTCTCGTACGTCTCGCGCACCCGCGCGAAGTCGCCGATGGCGTTCCACGCGTCGACCGACGCGAGGTACGCGTTCTCGGTCATCTCGACGGAGCCGCCGTCGCGCTCGTTCTTCGCTGCCGCGAGCCACCACGTCTCGGCCGCGCGCCGCGTGTAGCCGCGCTCGTAGATGAGGCCTGTGCGCCGCGCGTAGTCGGCGGCCTCGCGAAAGACGGTCGCTGCAGCGTGGAGCTCCTCGCGCTCGAGACTCATGCGCAGGAAGTCCTCGTAGTACTGCAACACGTAGAACTTGAGGTTGTCTTCCTTGAGCACCCGGATGCAGTTGATGTAGCCCTCGGCGAGGTTCTCGTAGCTCCCCGAGTCGCGACCGAGCTTGAGCAGCACCGTGTAGCAGTCGAAGGCGCGGTGGCGCTCGCCCTTCCCCTCGAAGTCGTCGGCGACCTCCTCGAGCAGGCGCTGCGCATGGACGAAGCGACGCTCGGCCTCGTCCTTGTCGCCCGCGCGTCGGGAGGCGTCGCCCATGTCGAACTCGACGAGCGCGAGCTCGTACGGCTGATCGCGCAGCCGCGGATCGGCGAGCACGCGCTCCCACACCTTGCGCTCCTCCGCCGCATCGTTCGCCAGCGAGAACGCGACCGCTGCCAGCACCGCGCGCCCCGCCTCGAGGTACGCGCTCGCCGCCGCACGGAATTTCACACGTGCCGCTTCGCCGGTGCTGCGTCGCCCCTCGACCTCGTGCGTGCGCGCGAGCTCGACCGGCGCCTGCGCCTGGGTGAACGCCGCGACGGCCTGCGGAAACTGGTGAAGGTAGAGGAACACGTAGCCGGCCTCGAGCGGCCGATTCAGCTTGAGGTACGCAGCCGCGGCACCGCGAAGCCAGTCGTCGTACTCGAAGTCGACGACGTGCGTGTTGGCGAGCAGCTTGAGCCACGTCCGCTCGGCGTCGGCGTGGTGCCCCGACTTCGCGAGCGACTCCGCCCGCTCCTTGAGTTGTTGATTCGCGTCGATCATGGGGGAGACGTTCCCGTCCCCCCTCGTCGGGCAGAGCCCGCCGAGCCTCCCCCCACCGCGCGGTGCTCGCGCGAGACGGCGCTGGTGCTCGGGTTCGGCGATCGTGGAACGGGTGCTTCGCTTCGCTCGCCATTAGACGCACTCCGGGCGTCGCCTTCGGGCCACTTGCCGTTGATCATCATTTGGTCGGCTCGCTGTGCTGCGTGGGCACGGCACGCCTGGGGAAGAGCATGCGCAGGTGGGCGTCGAACTCGTCCTCGAGTCGCTCGACCATGCGTTCGCCGATGAGCCTCCGCCAGGCAGCGATCGGCATGGTGTAGGTGACGGTGGTGCGGACACCACCCGCGCCGTCGAGCTGCTGGATCTTGAGCTCGCGGTCGGGGATGGACGCCTCGCCCGGCTTCGCCCTGGCAGGCTTCCTCGGCTTCGGCTGCGCGGCGAGCCAGCGCACGAGATCGAAGTTGCTCTCGAAGCGCGAGACGGAGAGGTCCCCGCGATCCACGTCGATGCCGGACAGGTCGTTGTCGGGGAGCGCCCAGTAGATGCGGTACGGCGACTGCGGCGTCTCCGCGTGGGCAGCAACGGAGCAGCACAGCGCGAGTGCGACGAGGCAGGCCTTCATGGCGTCTCCGGTGGTCGGGTGCCTGCATCCGCGACGATCTCGAGCGCGCGATCACGACGGCCCTTCTTGCTCGACAGCGCGCCCGCATCGACGACCTGCGAGCGGTGCAAGAGCGAGAGGTAGTCGAGCCGCATGGTCGACGAGGGCAGGATGAAGATGCCGTAGAGGTACGCGTCGCGCCGCAGCTCCTGCACGAGCTCGACGGGGATGTGACACTGCCCGTGCGTGATGACGTACAGCGCGATGTCCCTGCGCTCGCTCGAGCGCTGTCGGCGCAGCTCGGTCGCGAGCTGGCGAAACACCTTGGCGTAGTTGCGACCACGCTCCGAGCGGAAGCACAGCAGGTAGGGTGCGGCCATGTCGCCCGCCACCACCTTCTGCACGTCGTAGAGCCGCGAGTCGAAGAAGCGCAGCCACACCTCGTCGCCGGCGAGGGTGAGCTTCTTCGCGAGCGTCAGCGCGAGCCCGCGCGCGAACACCTGCCGCACGCCGCGCATCGACGGGGACGAGTCGATGAGGATGTACTGCAGGCGCTTCTGCTCGTCGCGCTGCCGCTCGTGCCCGTAGTAGTAGAGCTCGTTGTCGATGACCTTGCGCTCGAACAGATCGTCGTCGTAGGCAAACTCCGAGAGCACGAGCGCGTCGAGCTGTCCGCGCCGCTCGATCGACGCGTAGCCGTCCATCGCGAACGTCTGGGCACCTGCTGCTCGCTTGGTCTCGAGCACCGATGGCAGAAGCTCGAGGGAGAAATTGACGACGTCGTTCGCCTCCGAGCTGCGGAACACGTTGTAGAGGTCGAGCAGGTCGACGCCGACCTGGCCGCCCACACCGAGCGCGCCGGCTGCGAGCCCCGGCGACAGCGACTGACCCGACGCCTGGAAGACGCCGAGGAGGCGCAGGGTGTCGAGGTCGATCTGTTCGAGCGAGGTGTAGATCTGGAGACGCTGCTGACCCATGAAGCGCAGCAGCTCGAGCAGATCGCGGCGCTCGAACTCGAGGTAGCGCGCGGCCACGTCGGCCTCGGTGTAGCGGGTCGGATCGAGCGGCAGCGTCGAGGCGCCGACTCCCTTCGCCGGGTCGGGGATGCGGTGGTACGCGTCGCCGAGGACGCGCGTGAGCAGCACCGCCACGAGGTCGTCGCGCAGACGCAAGGCCGAGGCCCTGGTGGCCACCTCGCTCTCCGCGAGCGTGCTCAGCAGCGCG